>CALDAH010000011.1 GCA_937903135.1 uncultured Alphaproteobacteria bacterium
TAAAAAAGCGGCAAAAACGCCGCATTTACTTAATAATAATTATAACATATTTTACATTAAAAATCAATGGGTAAAACAGTGTCTGTGATAATGTTTATTTACGGCCAAAATGTTTTTTAAGGATATCGTATGAGGCAGATATGCGCGCAAATTCACTGGCGGCGTTTTCTTTGTTCGCGGCGGTATCCGGGTGATGTTTTTTTGCCAATGCGCGGTATTTTATCCCAACGTCGCGCCATGATGCGGTGATCGGCAGATTGAATATTTTCAGCGCAGACGTAACGTTCGCAGGCAGTGCGCCGCGTGCAGGGCGTCGGTCAAATGTTGCCCGGCCGCTGATAAAATCATTTATAAATTTTGCATAATCCGCGGCATCGTTATTTGCCTGTTCTTTGTCCTTTAATGGTGTGCCAAATGTATCGCGTTCCCATTCCTCTTCTATTTCATCCGGGGACATGTCAGCGTAGTAGTTCCAATTTTTATTATATTCGGCCGCGTGATCACGACAGAAAAACCAGTAGTCTTTTAATTCACGCGATTTCGGGGCGCGACAAGTGCCCGCCTTGGTGCAGCCGGGATGATCACATTTTTTTATCATTTTTTATTATCCGTTTTTTTGCTAATGGGTGATGTTCTTCTATTGTTCGCCGCAGATGCGCAGATGTTACGTGCGTATATATCTGCGTGGTTGCAATATCCTCGTGCCCAAGCATGGATTGAATCGCACGCAGGTTTGCACCCCCCGATAATAGGTGCGATGCAAACGAGTGACGCAGAACATGCGGGCTGACGCGTTCGGTATCAATTCCGGCCAAAAGCGCACACTTTTTTAAATTTTTAAAAAACGCGTCCCGGGTTATATGGCCCGCGGAACTGTTTGATGGGAATACATATTTTGAATCTGTTTTCCCGCGACAATCCATCCAGCGGGTAATTGCACGCTGGGCCGCTTCGTGCATTGGGACAATTCTTTCTTTTGCGCCTTTGCCGTGAATTAGTAAACGATTTTTTAATATCGCGGTTGTCGGCAGTTCGCATAGTTCCGATACGCGCAGCCCGGATGCATATAACAGTTCAATCATTGCACGCAGGCGAATAGATGTTTTTATATCACCGGCCGATGATATTAGCAGATCAATCTCGTCCGTCGAGAGAAGCTTTGGCAGTGCCTGGTCGCGCTTTGGGTTATCAATCCCGATGGCGGGGTTGTGGCTGATAATCTTTTCCGTTAGTAAAAATTTATAATATCCGCGTATGGCACTGATTTTACGCGACAGGGATGATGAAACAACCGGGATGGACGATAGATATTTTGCTAAATCGTCCGTTTTCGCATGCAGCAGACCATGCGGTAATGCCGCATCCGCCGCGGATAAATCCGACGCATATGCCGCAAGGGTTTTTTCACTGCGGCCCTTTTCCGCCGATAGGGCCTCTAAAAACAAATCTATATAATTCATGGGAACAATACGATTTCTGTAACATGCTGCGCCGGTGGAAATGATACTATCATTAATATTACCGTTATCGCAATTACGCTTATAATAATTATATTCCGGATACGAGGGTTCTTTTTCCGATGCAGTGGCATGATTATTCCTTTTGGTTTATATCGTATCAAAACTGGTTATAAATGTTCCCGCGGCTGCAATTATAATTAATGACGGTGCAACAATTGCCAGTAGCGGCGGCAGTGTTCCCGTCGCCCCCATGGCGTTGAACATATTTACCAAAAAGTATACAGCAAAACACGTAATTATTCCCAATGCAAATTTTATCCCAAAGCTATAGTTTCGGCGTTGACGCGTCTGGGAAAACGCAACGCCAAGGGTTGCCATCGCAATCATCGTTAGCGGTAAAAACAGCAGTGTCCAGAACTGAACCAGATGCCCGCGAACCGGGACGCCAATAGATTCCATTCGTTTAATAAATTCCGGTAAATCCCAAAATGAAATCTGATCCGGTTGCAGATAGCGATCCA
The DNA here is from genome assembly GCA_937903135.1 of uncultured Alphaproteobacteria bacterium. GTDB lineage: Bacteria > Pseudomonadota > Alphaproteobacteria > Rs-D84 > Rs-D84 > Enterousia. Next base: position 1,982 of record CALDAH010000011.1, read on the forward strand.
ATACAGTCTGGGGATTTAATCGGGTTTGAATATGCCACGGGCCGGGCCGCATTACGCCACTGGAATTCCATACCTGCGCCGAATCCGTACCAAGTCCCGCGTCGGATAATGTAACTGTTCGGGCCTCTATGCGTTCGGTAAGCTTAAACTCGGCATCTTGGATAAAAATTGTTGCGTTTTCAAAATCCAGTCCCGCGGCCGATTTATGCATAGCGTTCGCCATCATCGTTATATAACCGTTATCCGATGATTCACGCAGCCATATCGCGTCGTCTACCAGCTGCAGATGATCCGTTGTGATATTCTGGGTGCTAAGATTAACCGAATACGGGTTTATTACAGTCGTCGCAAAAATACCGATCAGGGCCGCACTGATTAAAAACGGTCGTGCGGACTGATACGGCGACAGCCCGGCACTGGCGACAATAATATTCTCGCTGGATTTGGTAAGGTTATATGACGCCAGAAGTGTCCCCATAAACACAGCCATTGGTAGAAATAGCGGCATATATTCCAATAACCGCATCCATGAATCCATAATTGCGGCCATCGCGGTTGGGTTTGACGGTAAACGTTCTACAAATGTTACCGCCATTATTATTCCGCATACGACTAATAAAACCAGTCCTACGCCGGAAAAAAATCGCCGCATTAAAAATCGGGTTAAAATATTTAATCTAAACATATTATTGGCCATTATATAGTATATATAAATAAAAGTATATATTGTTCATTTGGTAATTGCAAAATTAAAATGAATGCTTATAATTTCACCAAATAATCAATAGGATAAGGATATGGAAAAGAAACCAATTTCACGGGCCGGATTTGATAAACTGATCGAGGAGCTGAAAGATCTAAAAGAAGTTCAGCGCCCGGATATATTAAAGACTGTACAGTGGGCACGATCCTTAGGGGATTTATCGGAAAATGCAGATTATAGCGCGGCCCGTGAACGTCAGCGTCAGATTGATAAACGAATTCAGTTCATAGAAGGGGTTATTGAAAACGCGGCCGTAATTGATATTGACAGCCTTAGCGGGGATCGCGTTGTTTTCGGGGCACTTGTTACCGCCGAAGACGAGGATGGAAATAAAATGCAATGTCGTATTTTATCCGATATTGAATCAGACGGGAAAACGGTTATATCGTGCACATCCCCCGTCGGACGCGCCATGATCGGGCGATGCGTTGGGGATACGTGTATGGTTAAATTACCCGGCGGCGAAAAAGAATACGAAATCTTAGAAGTTAAATTTAAATAGTTGTTACCGATGGCAGTTCGCGTTTTACCAGAATTTTTAATTAATCAAATTGCCGCCGGCGAGGTAGTAGAACGCCCGGCAAGTGTCGTAAAGGAACTGGTTGAAAACGCACTGGATGCCGGCGCAGATCAGATTGTAATTGATGTTACCGACGGTGGGCGGACACGTATATCTGTTATGGATAATGGGCGCGGTATGTCGCGCGATGATCTGTCGCGGGCGGTTCTGCGACATGCGACGTCTAAATTACCGGATGATGATTTATTAAATATTAATTTTATGGGATTTCGCGGCGAAGCGTTACCATCAATCGCAAGTGTATCGGATATGACAATTGATACATGCAACGGGGCCGATCCGCATGGATGGGTGCTGGACGCAAATACCGGTGATATTCGCCCATCCGCCTGGGAGGCGGGAACACGCATTCGCGTGGAAAATCTGTTCGCGAAAACCCCGGCACGGTTAAAGTTTTTACGTGGCGATCGGGCCGAGATGATGTTTGTATTAGATGTTGTTAAACGGCTGGCGATGGCGCGTCCGGATGTCGGGTTTGTTTTAAACAATAAATGGCGTTTCCCAAAAGATGATGATATGGCCGCACGTATCGCGGCAGTTATGGGAACAGATGTATCGGGGCGAATGATTGAAATCGCCGCAACATCATCGTCCGGATCGGATTTAGCGTTGCACGGATTTATATCCGAACCGACGCTGCGTCGTGCATCGTCTGTGGATCAGTATTTATTTGTAAACGGTCGCCCGGTAAAGGATAAGGTTTTGGTCGGTGCGCTGCGGGCGGCATATATGGATGTTATGCATGCGCGTGAATTCCCGCTGTGCGCACTGTATCTTACGCTGGATCCGCGTAATGTAGATGTAAATGTTTCCCCGGCCAAGACCGAGGTGCATTTTCTTGAACCGTCGCATGTTCGGGCGTTTATTATTAAATCATTGCGTGATGCGTTGGCAAAAACGATTGTGGCGACGGCGGCCGTGCCGGTGTCCGCGCCGCGTATGCCGTATGTTGCACCGGATGTTGCCCCGCGGCCGCAGGCGATAAATTTTAATATCCCGCCGGCCCGGGTTTCCGATCGCCCGGGAAATGCTTTTAATTCTGTATTCGCATCATTTACATCCCAGGCGGCCGCGCCAACTGTTGCGCCGGCCCGGGCGCATGATAACGCGGACGTATCTATGGGGGACGCGCCGTCTGCGTCGGCGATGCCACTTGGGCGCGTAATTGGCCAGATTGGAAATAAATATATTTTATCGGCCGCGGGTGAAAATCTGGTAATCACGGATCAGCATGCGGCGCATGAACGTATTACATATGAACGGCTGCGTGCGCATAGTATTAAGGTTCAGCCGCTGCTATCGCCGATTGTAATTCAGATGCGCGCAGAAGATGTTGCCGCCGTTTTAACCGTCGCGAACGATATGAAATCGGCCGGGCTGGCGATTGATGCGTTCGGCGATGATGCAATTGCGATTTTTGAAAAACCGGCCGACTGGGATCTGAACTGGGCGGATATGTTTCATGCCATCGCCGACGAGGTGCGCTGCCATGGGCATTCGTCACAGTTGGCCGAACGGCTGCATTTGAAATTAGCAAACTATGCATGTCATCATTCGGTTCGCGCCGGCCAGAAACTGGATATCGCCGGGATGGATGCATTACTGCGTGATATTGAACGAACACAGCGCGGCGGCGAATGTAATCATGGTCGGCCGGTGTATAAATTTATTCCGATAACGGAACTAGACGGCTGGTTCGAACGGATTTAATTTTCCCTGTCATTCTGTGTTTTTTGCCTTTACACTTGGCGGTTTTTTTACTATTGTAAAACCATAATAAACAAGGAGAAAATTATGGAACAGGCAGCAGTTGTTGTTGATAATGCAGTTAGCGCAGCACCTAAAAACGATTGGTGGGGAATGCTGTTATACTGTTTGGTTGTATTTGGAATTATATATATTTTCATGGTTCGTCCGAATAAAAAACGCATGGCGGAATATCAGAAAATGATTGATTCCATGCAGGTTGGAAATCGCGTAATGGCCGGCGGTATATATGGCGTTATTAAAAAAATTAACGATAAAACCATTGATGTTGAAATCGCCAAAGGCGTTGTAGTTGAGGTTAATAAAAACGCCGTCGCAACAGTTGAATAAAAGGGTATGTGGTATGTTTAAAAAACTGGGAATAATTTTTGTCGCAGTATTTTGTGTTTTGTTGGCTGTCCCAACGATGCTGCCGGGGATGGCATCGCATTTTCCGTCATGGATTCAGCCGATCCCGCTGGGCCTGGATTTAAAGGGCGGGGCACAGTTGTTATTAGAGGTTGATACCGATACAATGCTGCGTGAAAAATCTGCGCAGTTATACGAAGAAACGCGCAGTGCATTAATTGATCGCGGACGCGGTGTTATTCGTTTTTCATCACTGCGTAATGCCGATGGTGTTGTATCGTTCGTTGTTCGCGACCCGGACGAGGTGTCAAGCGCCCGCGGTCGGTTAAAAAGTGTTTTGGGCAATACGGTTGATATAACCGCGGATGGTGAAACGATAACATTGTCGTATTCGGAAAAACAAAAACAGGAAATGGTATCAGATGCGCTGGCGCGCAGTATTGAAATTGTTCGCCGTCGTATTGATGCTCTTGGGACAAAAGAACCATCTATTCAGACCCAGGGCGGGAAATATATCCTGGTTCAGCTGCCGGGCGTTGATAACCCTGAGCATATAAAAGAACTTATCGGACAGACGGCAAAAATGACATTTCATTTGGTAAATGAAAACGTCAGTGCCGACCAGATGGCCGCGGGGCGTGCGCCGGCCGGGACTGTATTTATGCCGTTTATGGATGCGCCGGATCAAAAAATCCCGGTTTATTCACGCATAGAAGTATCTGGGGAATCGTTAAAAGACTCGCAGGCGTCATACGATCAAAATAATATGCCGGTTGTTACAACCGCATTTGATGCAACCGGTGCGCGCCGTTTTGCAAAGCTTACGACCGAACACGTTGGTGAACGCTTTGCGATCGTTCTGGACGGCAAGGTTTTATCGGCCCCGTCTATTCGTGAACCGATCCCGGGGGGCAAGGGCCAGATATCCGGCGGATTTACGCTGCAGGGCGCAAAAGATTTGGCAGTTTTACTGCGCAGCGGCGCGTTGCCGGCCCCGTTGCAGGTAATAGAAGAACGGACCGTCGGTGCCGGTCTGGGGGCGGATACAATCGCGTCGGGTAAAATCGGATCTGCGGTTGGCGTATTGTTCGTTATTATTTTCATGATATTTATGTACCGCGGATTTGGTGTAATCGCCGATATCGTTTTGCTGGTAAATTTAGCGATGATTATCGGTATATCCGCGTTATTCGGGGCGACGCTGACGCTGCCCGGGATTGCGGGTATCGTGTTAACGCTGGGGATGGCGGTGGATGCGAATATTTTACCGTTTGAACGTATTCGCGACGAAGTGCGCGCCGGCGTTCCGACACTGCGCGCGGTAAATCTGGGCTTTGCCCGGTCAACAAAAACCGTATTGGATGGGAATTTAACAAATCTTATCTGTTCGTTGATTTTGTTCCAATTTGGTGCCGGTCCAATTCGCGGGTTTGCTGTAACGCTGTCTATTGGTGTTGTAACAACGCTGTTTACGTGTCTGCTGCTGTCAAAGGTTTTAATTGACTGGTATATGAACGGAAAAAATAAAAAAATTGGTTATATTAAATAAAGATGCAAAGGGGATATAAATGAAACTGCATTTTATGAAATACCGTAAACTGTCATACTGGATATCCGGTATATTGGTGGCACTGTCTATTGTGTCGCTGGCAACGCGCGGATTAAACTATGGTATTGACTTTGCCGGTGGAATCTCAATGGAGGTTACGCCCGTATCCGCCGACTATACAATTGACAAGATGCGTTCCGCATTGGCGCAATTTAGCCCGGAACTGCAGTCGGTTGATGGAAATGCGATATTAATTCGCGTCGGACTGCCAAAGGGCGCAAGTGATACCGAACAAAATACACGCGTTCGCGAGATAAAGGATATCCTGGGCAATAACGTTGAATATTCCCAGGTTCAAATCGTCGGCCCAAAAATCGGTGGCGAGCTGGTTCGTGGCGGTATTTTAGCTATTCTGGTATCGTTCGTTTTGATGAGTGTTTATATCTGGATTCGTTATCGCGGTGGCTATGCGGTCGGGTCGTTCGTTTCGCTGGTTTTGGACTTTATTTTAATTTTCGGATTCTTTTCCGTTGTCGGGCTGGAATTTAACCAAACGTCTATTGCGGTAATATTGATGGGTATCGGATACTCTATTAACGACAAGGTTGTAAACTATGACCGTATTGATGAAAATATTAAAAAGTATCACAAAATGCCTATGAGTGATTTAATAGACCTGTCAATTAATGAAATGCTGCATCGTACGGTTATGACCAGTGTTTCAACAATTTTAGCTATGGTCGGGTTATATATGTTCGGGGGCGCACTGCTGCAGGATTTTGCAATTGCGATGACGTTCTCTATTGTAATGGGGACACTTACAAGTATTTATATCTCGAACGTTATTTTGTATCACTTTAACCTGCGCGATACGAAATATTAATAATCACGCCGCCATAAAGAACGGGGGGATTAATATGATCGGATTAAAAAAAATATTTATATCTATATTGTTCTGTATGGCGGCCAGTATGGCATACGGGGAAAGCTTGTTTTATGAAGACGAGCCTGTTCGTGACGGTATAAACGTATTTAATGTATCCGATACATTTGCGGATATTTATGAAAAGCTGGCGGGCGTAAATTGGGGCGGGAAAAATATTAACATCGCCATAGAAAGCCTGGAAAAGCTAAACCCGAATGCCCACGTCGCGGCGACGGATGAACGGGTTGTTCTGGTCTGGGGGGATTCAATTATTGCGAACTATCCGCGTCCGGCGTTTGCCGATTGGAAAGGCTTTGGCGAGATTACAACGGCGCTGCTGTTAAAGCTGCGTGAATACGATCCGGCCCTGCGCGGCCTTAGCGAAAGCGAGCTGTATCAGAACGTGGTTTCTGTATTAATGCAGGGGATAGATGAAAACGGTCGCTATATTTTCTCGCGTCAGGCCGAGACCAGCGAAGACGGCCGTATTTTAACAACGGTTGGTATTACAGGCGCACGTGACGGGCGGGGAAATTTTCGCGTTCATGGCATTTTCAAGGGCGCACCCGCCGACGTGGCCGGCATTCATCCCGGGGATATAATTTCCACGATTAACGGCCGGGCGGTATCTAAAATATCGGATTGGGAATTAGAATCTGTTTTATCCGGCTATAACTCTGGGACATCTAAAATAAAACTATTAACGCCGTCGGGCGATCGTGATGTTGTTTTGCGCCGGGCGACGGTCGTTTTGGCCGATACAGATGTTATTCATCGCAGCAACCCTGATACCGGCGGGATATTAGAAATTGTCGTTCATAATATATCCGATAACGCCGTCGGAATTATTAACGAAGCGTTGGCGAAATACGATTCCCTGTCGGGGATTATATTGGATCTGCGCGCGACAACCGGTGATGACGAACGGGCGGCGGCAAAAATGGCCGGGCTGTTTATCGGGCCAATGCCTGCAATGCGAATTGTTGAAACTGCCCGCGACGAGGTAGAGGTTGTCCCCGGCGGTGCGGCGGTAACAGATGCGCCAATGGTTGTTTTAATGTCCAATATGACCCGCGGCACGGCCGAGGCTTTGGCCGGCGCAATTTATGAAAACGAACGCGGCGTGTTGGTCGGAACGCCTACGGCCGGGGCGGCGCGTATTGCATCGCGGATTGATTTAAATAACGGTGGTGCGTTGGAATTGCTTAACAAATCAATTAAAACGGGGAAGGGGCGCGCTATTGACGGACGCGGAATTTTCCCGATTGTATGTCTGTCGAATATCCGAACCGAACAGCAGAGGGATGTATTCTTTTTAAATGTTATAAATAATAATTTTAATGCCCAGGATTTTAACAAAGACGAAGATATCGCCCCGGATGTTATTCGTCGTGGTTGCCCTACGATTACCAGTGGCGCAGACGAAGACGCCGTGGCCGCAGCTGTGGCGGTAAAGATTTTAACGGATAAAAAGGTTTATAATAACCTTGTTGCGCAATAGTTAAATATAAGGGGCGGGCATAATGTTTTTAACACCTGATAATAAAATTAGATGGAAGCTGTTGGGAATATCAACAATATTTGTCGTTCTGATTATATTGGCGGGTGTGTTATGGTTTGATAAACCGCTGTTCTTGTTTATTCGTGGTTTTTATAGTGTTAAATTTTCGCTTTTCGGTGAGATTTTTTCATATAAAAATTGGTTACTGGTATCCGCTTTTATATCTGTGATGTTTTATCTGAAAAAAACACTAGATTCAGGGGACAATTTCAAAAAAATAACAAAACGCTTTGCAATTGGTGCTTTTTTAGAAGATTTTCTGCAAAAAACAAAGACTAGTTATGCGTTTTTTATATTTTGCTCTGTCTTTTTCGCGTGTGCGGTAATCGGTGTGTTAAAGGTGCTTATTGGGCGCGCCCGGCCAGTGTTATTCGAGGCACTGGATATCACGGGATTTTATCCGCCGTCGTTTGACTGGGTATTTAATTCCATGCCATCGGGCCATGCCACGGCAACGTTTGCGGGACTGGTTATGCTGGGGCTGTTGATGCCGCGGGCAAAACCGTTTACGTGGACGTTGGCAACCGTGGTTGGATTGTCCCGGGTTGTGGCCGGGGCGCATTGGCCGACGGATGTTATTTTAGGGGCATTTGTCGGAATGGTCGCCGCAGATTTAACCAAGGCATTTTTAAAATCACGATATCTAAGGTTTTAAAACATTGGCATCCCGGGGGATGCTTTTTTTATTAATTTGAACTTTTTTCCGACCTGAATTTATGATATAATTTTTTCAAAAGGAGTTATTTATAATGAAAAAGCAGATGTCTTTGTTTATTTGGGCGGCGGCATTATTTGGTATGAATCCGGTATTCGCTGCTACGAATATTGGCCCGCGTGCCGCATCCAGTGTTGATTTAACAAACGGACCTGCGACACGTACGCGCACAAATGTAAATTATAAGAAGTATGAAACACGTACCTCTTCTAAAACATATGATGTTCGCGATGGACGTAATCTGTATTATACAGAACCGGCAAAGCGCAGTACATTATACAAAGAATACGATGCCGGCAGAACAGGGGCGGCAGCAAAAACATCTGTGCGGACAACACGTACAGAAACCGCACGCCGCGAATTAAAACGTAAATATTATCTGGCACACCCGTTCTTTCAGCCGTTAAAGGGTAAATTCGGTTCGGTTACCGATTTGTCATATACGATGAATTCATATGATTTTTCAAACAAACCGATTGCTGTGGATATTGACGGAACGCAATATTCTTTCTTTGGCGGTGACGGAAAATGGGATATGAAGCAGTTCGCGATAAAAGAAGATTTTAGCTATGGTATTACCGATACGATCGCTGTTTTGGGAATGCTGAAATACGACTCGTCTGATTATAAATTTAAATGGGACGTCGGCGCAGATGATAAAATGGACGATAACGGTTTAAATCTGTTCGGTATCGGGGCGCAGTGGCGTTTTATGGATAACGAAAAATGGATCGCGACATTATCCGGATATTTCCAGCATCAAAAAGATATATCTAATAACTATATCTTGGATTTAAAGGGCGGGTATAAGATTTCGTCATCAACGATTTACGGTGTTGCGCGCGGCTGGTATGTTGACTTTGATGGTAATACATACGGAAACGGCGTTGAAGGGAATGACGTAAACGGAAATGCCGGGCAGTTATATCTGGCGTATAAAACAAATACAAGCGATGCGTTTTATATAGAAGGTGGCGTCGGGGTATTTAGTGTTCTTGACGAGGATTGGACATTAAACCTAGAGGCGGTATTGGGTCATTATGACTGGCATCAGCAGGCATCTATTAAGGGTGCAATCGGATGGCAGCCGAATGAATGGTTCGCATTAAACCTGTATGCAAAGACCGCGTTCTATGACAGTGCAAATGATAAAACATTAGATTTGTACTGGAAAGGTACGACCGATAACGGTATAAGATTGGATTATTTAACCAAAATTGGCGATGCTAAGTTGGATAATTATTCTGAAACAACCGTTGGCGTCCAGGCAATATTTTATTTCTAGTCAAATATTTATATAATTCCGGTTTCGGGGACGAGGCCGGAATTATGCACGCCTGTTTTTTTTAGACCAGGTCATTTTTATATAAAATAAATCCAGGGGGGATTATTCAATGCGTAAGATTATAGCATTAGGGGTGTTTTCATTAATTGCAATTTTTGGAACAGGTATTGCTCGCGCCGATGATATGTTGGCCCGTGATACATCTGATCCGATGTATATGCTGGGGATTGAAGAGATTTTGTCCGAAACGAATCTGACGTATTGGGATAAAGTTCTGCGTTTAGGGCAAAGTATTTCATATGGTTTAAATAACCGTTTAACGGTTCATGGAAATCTGCATTATCAAAATGATTTTGACGGTGACGAAGATGGTTTTTCCAGCTTTGATATCGGGGGCGTATATCGTATGGGAACAGGCGATGATAATGCTGCGCGTATAATGTATGACGTTTTATTTGGATTTAAATTCGGCGGCAGTTCACATGTTCGCACCCCATGGTTCGCGGATTCAACGTATTATGCCGGGTTGCGTTTTGGTCGCCAATGGGCGGGAATGACGTTGGCAGGAACGATTAAATCCAGTTGGATTTTTGATGATCATCGCGGTATGTCATATATTGATTTTATCCCCGAGGCGTATTTTCGTCTGAACCCAGATTGGCGTATCGGGGCAGGTGTAATTATACGCAAGGCGACAAATCCGGATTACGATCAGGAATGGTTGAATTTTAAATTAATTCGTCAGTATGGCCGTACGCAGTATATCGGACATTTGGATTATGAATTCGAAAGTGAAGATGTTCAGATCGGCGCAAAGGTCAATATATTATTTTAGTTTTATTAAATACCCGCGATCCTGCGGGTATTTTTTTATCCTAATTTTTTTTATTTATTTTTTCACGCATCGCATCCCAATAGTCCAGTCGTTTTTTTATCTCGCGTTCGAAGCCGCGTTCAACGGGATAGTAAAATTTTTGCCGTGCCATTGCGTCGGGAAAACAATTTTGGCCGCTAAATCCTGATGCCGTATCCGGGTCGTATATATAATCGCGCCCATAGCCTAGGTCCTTCATCATTTTTGTCGGGGCGTTTAGGATATTTTTAGGCGGCATTAAACTGCCGTTTTCCCGCGCGGCCCGCCATGCCGCCCCCTGGGCGCGGTAGTTCCCGATGCTTTTCGGGGCCGTCCCTAGGTATATTACCAATTCCGTCAGGGCGATGTCACCCTCGGGGCTGCCCATCCGTTCGTATAATTGCCACGCGGCCAGGGCAATCTGCATTGCGTTCGGATCGGCCAGGCCGATATCTTCCATCGCGAATCGCGCCAGGCGACGAAATAGGTAGCGCGGATCTTGGCCGGATAAAATCATTCGCGCCGTCCAGTACAGGGCCGCATCTGTATCCGATGCGCGCAGTGATTTATGAACCGCAGATATTAGGTTATAGTGTTCATCCCCGTTTTTATCGGACATCGGCGCGCGTTTTTGAATAACGTTATCCAATTCGTCGGGCGATAAATCGTTTTTAAATTTTGCCGAGATTAGGTATTCAACCGTATTTAATAAAAATCGCGCGTCGCCATCTGCGATCTGCGATAAATGAACGCGCCCGGCCGCGTCCAACGGCAGGCGGGTTTTTAAAAACTCTTCGGCCCGGGATATAAGTGTATTTAAATCCTCGGTTGACAACGGCTGAAGCACGCCAATATGACAGCGCGATAGTAACGCGTTGTTTAGATTAAAGCTTGGGTTTTCGGTTGTCGCGCCGATAAATACAACCGTCCCATCCTCAAGATACGGGAGCAGGGTATCCTGCTGGGTTTTATTAAAGCGATGAATTTCATCAATAAATAAAAGTGTCCCGCGGCCAATCTGACTGTTCATGCGCGCGGCATCCATTGCCTTTTTTATATCGGCGGTCCCGGAAAATACGGCCGACATCGGCATAAATTCCATATCAACTGAATTTGCCAATGCCCGGGCAATCGTTGTTTTCCCACATCCTGGCGGCCCCCATAAAATTAAATTAGACAGCTTACCGTTATCAACCATACGCCGAACCAGGCCGTTTTCGCCCAATAGCGTACGTTGACCTACGATATCATCAATAGTATTCGGACGCATTTTATCAGCAAGAGGTCGGCTGTCGGTTTTCATTTTTATTTTACTTTTGTTTTATTTGCAATTTATTATGTGGTATAATAATTGTATTACATAAACATGGGATTAGCAATTGGTAAATAGTGATAAAAATTCTGAGTTTGCGTTGGCGGTTGCGAACCTGGCTGCGGCGGCAATGGCGGCAAATCCGGGAATGGATATGGCCACGGCCGTGGCTGCGGCGCGCGAAACATTACGCGGCGCAACCGTTAGTCCGCGGCAGATTGAACAATCGGTCCTCCCGGATAAAATTCAATGCCTGGAGGATGGTACGTGGCATATTATGCTGCGCCGGTATATTAAACGTAAATTCAATATGACCCCGGAACAGTATCGTCAGAAATGGGGACTGCCAAATAATTACCCGTTCGTTGCGCCGAACTATACCCAGCGGCGTTCTAAGATTGCGAAAAAGACCGGGCTGGGTAAAACAAAATCAGGGGAAAAATAATGGCTGATAAAATAACAACAGCCGAAAGGTTGGGGAAAAAATTAGATGCCGGGGCAGATATATTTAAAGATGCACGGTTAAAGCTTTTAGATATTCATACAATATCTGGGCCGAAAAATACTCTGAAAATCAGCGCGGTTGTGTTATTTTGGCTGGCGCAAAATTCCATAAAAGTATTTAACAAAGCATTTGTTAATAATTCTTTGCTGCGAATAATGGAACGCGGTACGGAAAAACTGTTCAGCGATAAAGATATAAATATCGCGGGCAAGATCATAAAAAATAACCCATGGATATTATCATACCTTGCATACTTTATGATGATCGGCAGTATTTTGTCCGCCGCCGATCGTAATCGGGCGGATAGCAATGATGGGGGGGGTAAAAAAATCGCGCAAACCGAAAACACCCGCAGGGCAGAGCCGAATACCGAGACATTAGCAAAGGATATATTTTCGCATTCCGCGGCCCGTAAAACCGCCGATGTATCGCTGGATAGATACTGGCCCGATATCGTTATCGGATTAACTGAACTGGAAACATATTACCCCGAGCCGCGGCGCAATCCGGGTGAAAAACGCTATACATCTGGTCTGGGGCTGACGTGGACATACAAATACAATAACAGCGGCGCGCTGCGTCAAACCCCGAACGGGGAAGATACACCGGCCCGGGGTATGGATGACAATTTTGAACAGCTGCGTCGGCATTTAATCGCTGAAACATTTCCACGTCTGGTCCGTGTTACGGCCGGTCGGGAAAATATAACGGATCGGGCGGCAATTGCGCTGGTATACGCGGGATATCAACGATTGGCGGATATGGATCGTATTGCTGAAAAAATTAATAACGCCAAAAATGACCAACAAATCGCGGACGCTTTTATGGACGTTGGTAATATGAATTCCAAGTGGCTGAAAGGGACATTAAAACGTCGCTGGATATGTGCTGCATATGCTATCGGTGCGATAACATCAGACGATCTGTTGAATATGAATCGTGATGCATTCTCGGCTGTGGATATAAATACTATTATCCGCCACGGGCATTTCCTATTGGGGCCCGAGACTGTAAAATACGTACTCTCGCGCAGGAACTCTAATAATACTGTATCGGATTTTCTAAATGGCTTTGAAACGGGGCGCGGTATTCTGGCGGCGGTCGGCGTTGATAAAGCAGCGCATGATTCGTCGGTCGCGATGGCCACAGATGTAAATATTGAAAAATCAATGGTGTTCTGTAATCGCGCTGACCGGTCGCTGGCAAAAAAGAATTATACCAGGGCAATAGATTTGTTTAAACAGGCAATTGACCATGACCCGGATAATATAGAGGCATATAGCAGCCTGGCGTTGGCATATAATAAACTTGGTGATCAAAAATCCGATATTAAATTTTACGAACAAGCTATCGTGGCCGTTGCGGGATGTAATCAGCGGATGAACGACAATAAAGAATTATTGCTAGACTATGATATAAAGGCCGCGTCGTATTATAACGCCGGCCGTGCCCGCGAGAAAATTGCAAATATTTACGAACTGCAGGGCAAAAAAGATTTAGCCCAAGAAAACATGCGGCTGGCGCTGAATAACTATAAAACCGCATTGGAAAATTGCCGGCAGGGGAACGGGGGCGCCGCGCGAATTGATCTATATAGCCGGTTAATTAAGAAGTTAGAGAATAAGCTAAAAAACAAAACCGTGGCATATGAATCAGGGGCGATTAAGATTAATAATATTCAAAAACAGCGCGAGGCTGATATCTATGGATTACCATTTAACGGAAATATTATACCAGGGGGACGTTTATGAAAGTTTATGTAAATTATAACGATAAGCGTTGGAAAAAATATAAAATTGATTTTGAAAAAATCGCCTCTATGGCTGTATCCGCTGCATACAGCGAATCCGAGGTGTCGGTTATATTAACAAATGACGCAGAAATTCATCAGCTTAATAAACAATATCGTAATATTGACCGACCAACGAATGTTTTATCATTTGAGCTCGGCGATGATATTTTATTAGGGGATATTTATATATCACTTGATACCGTTATGCGCGAGGCAGCAGATGCAAAAATATCTGTATCCGATCATACGGCGCATATGCTGGCACATGGCATGCTGCATCTGCAGGGGTATGATCATTTAAATGACAAAGATGCACGTGTTATGGAATCGCGCGAGATAAAGATATTAAAAAAAATGGGTATTAAAAATCCCTATGCGGGTGAAAAAAAATCTCTGATCCGATATGCGGCATATTTTTTATGCGGTGCGATCGCTGCGTTGGGGTTTGCGCCGTTTTATATATGGCCTGCGACCCTTATCGCAATTGCGGCGGCGTATTGGATGACCGTATCCGATACCGATAGCGCGGGAATCGCAAAGACCGCATGGCGCGTATTCCCGTTCGGTGCAGCATATGCGATTGCGATGTTTTGGTGGGCATTAAATTCAATATATGTTGTCCCAGAGCTTGCCGCGCAGTTTGCTATATGGACGATTCCTGCGATCGCCGCGATTGGTATTGCCGGTGGGATTATATTCGCCGCGCCATTTGTTGCCGTCGGCTGCGTTAAAACAACAGCGTATGCGCGCCCGATTATTTTTGCCGCCGCGTGGATGGTTGTTCTGTGGATGCGTGAATGGGTATTTACCGGTTTCCCATGGAATCCGATTGCAAATATTGCAATGCCGTGGCAGGGATTGGCAAATTCTATGTCGTTATGGGGGGCATTGGGATTAACGTTTATAATTATCGGATTTATCGCCGCCGGGGTTGAGGTTTTGCGTAATAAAAAATGCGCTATGTGCTGGATTATATGGGCTGCGTTCGTTTTGATGGGCGGCGTCGGCATCATCGCCGGAGAGAGAAATATTCACATCGCATCCGCCGGCGACCCGTCACCTGTGGTGCGAATTATTCAGCCCGCCCGTGCGCAGTCGGATAAAATATCATACTCGCGCAGTGATGCCCAACGCCGGGCCGAGGAAAATGTTCGCGATCTGTTATCAATCGCCGTGGACCGGGGCGGGGAAACACCGGATTTAATTGTATACCCCGAAACTACGTACCCGTTTGTTGTTATCCCCGGGGATGATATGCCGTTTTCCAAAATACTCGGGACGAATGTAATTTTGGGGGCGACGACATATTCAGATAATAAAATATATAACTCTATGATTGTTGCTGACAAAGACGGCGTTATTCAGAAAATATATAGTAAATCACATCTTGTCCCGTTCGGGGAATATGGGCCGTTAGGTTTTTTACCGTCGCCGGCGAATCTCGCGCGCGGGGCAGGGGCGGATATAATAACAATTAACGCGCCCGGGGGGAATTTTATTTTTTCACCCGCGATTTGTTACGAGATTATTTTTTCAGATTCACTTATCCCGCGCAATAGCACCGCACCGGCGGCAATAATAAATATAACCAACGATACATGGTTTGGGAAAACCCCCGGGACATATCAGCATTTAGATATGGTTCGCAGATATGCAATTGAATCCGGTATGCCGATAATTCGCGCTAACTATTCCGGGATCAGTGCGTTTGTTGCGGCGGATGGGAAAATTTTATCGTCACTGCCGATCGGCGTTCGCGGAATTATTGACGGGCGTGTATTCGGGGCGCATAAAACAATTTATCGCACCATAGGGCGCGACGGCTGGGTAATAATATTTTTACTGTTTTCATGTGTTACGGTAATATTAATAAATCACCGTTCGCATCAGAACAAAGATTAAGAATTTTTTATATTTTTTAAAATCCATACGCGAATTGCCGATGATAGATTGGTATCCGGGGAACGCGCGGAATCTATCTCGCGGATGACATCGGCGACGGCGCGATGATTTTCCGCGCATATGCGTTTAAGCTCGGATAAAAATTCATCTTCGAGTGATATGCTGGTCTGGTGACCGGATAAAGATACAGATATTTTTTTCATATTAAAACTTTCCCCCCATCAGGCAATCTGTTATCGCCCGATACGGATCGTCGTATTTTCGTAATATGCGAAGTGTCGTGTTATCCAGCATATAGCATGTCCCCGTTGCATCAAATGCGAACCAAAATAAATCATTTTGTCCGAATATTGATTTCCCGCGCAGATCATTAATTCCCGCGATTTCATTATTTATCTCAAAAATTCCGGGGACGGGGTATGTGCGATTCTGATTCCATTCGCCCGGACCGAATATATAGCCCGAGTCCAGATTAATCCCAGATGTGCGCGAATATAGATTTGCCATAAACGTTGGAATTGTTGCCGCACGAATTTGCTGCAGTGCGCTGCTGGCCAATATAATATCACGATCGGCCGCGGGCGGTGCAAATTCTGCGCCACGTGATTTTATTCCGGATAATAATTCGTCTAGGGTCATTTATTTTTTTCCATTTTATTCCATACCGCGATCTGATGCGATCTGGGCCGCCATCTGGGTAAGGCGATCCTCGGTCGCGTTACCGCCATCGCCACCGTTGGCGGTATGGGCCGGGACATATATTTTTTTTACAGGGTCGGGCAGCCATATAGTTTCGGCCCCGGATTGATTAATAATAAATCTGTCCATGTTATGCGAATGCGGAAACGTTCGGCACATAAACATGTTGGATATTTCCAATTGCCCGCCCATCGTTAATGGTACGCGCAATCGCAACGACAGATTTTCCGCCAGGCCGCGCCCTGTGATAATATTCATAAAACTATCCTGCGATAGATTAAGAAACGCCAGGCTTTCAATTGAATCGGTAAGTGATTTTAAAAAATCACGCGTTAGTTCTTTGTATTTGGGAAACCAATCCGCCGCGATACAGGCCGGCCCGGGGCGATATTCGACCAAAGGCATGTCATTCATCCCGAGGTCTGATATCATTTTTTCGGCCATACTTTTGGTTAGTTGCATTAAAATTTCCCTACGTAGTCAATAACTGTGCTGATGTATGCTGAATATGCATCAAAGTTCGCAACCCCATCTGCCGGCAGGGCAGGATTCGGATGGGCAGATATATAATCCCGTAAATCGGATATTGTGTTGAACATTAATATATCTTCAAATTCAGATGTCG
This sequence comes from uncultured Alphaproteobacteria bacterium, assembly GCA_937903135.1. Classification (GTDB taxonomy): domain Bacteria; phylum Pseudomonadota; class Alphaproteobacteria; order Rs-D84; family Rs-D84; genus Enterousia. The sequence continues at coordinate 19,163 of CALDAH010000011.1, forward strand.
CAGCATCCGGGGCGTTTATAACAAAACCGTTTATCCCGATTTGAATATCATCAAGGGTATCTGAAAATATCTGGGATAATGTATCAATTGCCATTCGCATATCGGTTGTCGCAATTCCGACGCTGCCGATCCATAATACCTCGTCTGTGCCGATTGCAAATACGGACGGGCGCACACCTTTTATATTAGGGGTGGGTTTTATAATATATCCTGCGGATTTAAATATCTCGGTAATCTCTGCGTCCATTGCGGTCGTGTTTGGGGCATCGCCCACCGCGGTCCGGACGACGGGTGCCGTGGCCGATGGGGCGGGCGTGTTTGTCGCGGCCATATAATTATTTTGATGCGTCGGGATATTTAGATGGGGCGGGCGTTTAATCTGGGGTCGTGTATTTGGGTATAGCGGCGCGGCGACCGGTTTTTCCGTATCGCCCGGTAATATATCAACCGTTGATGCATCGCGATCGGGTGCGTCGGGCGTTGTGGTATGCGCGGATGATTTATTTTTTTTCCATTTTTTATAATTAAAAACGGATAAACGCAATCGGCGTGCCCGCGGCATTAATAACATATAAAGCCCCGCGATCGTTATAATTACCGATATGACGATAAAAATATAAAACGACGATTTTATCGGTGTATTTGACGCCTGAAGATATGATAAGTATTCCCAGTGCTGGGCCGAAAATATATTAAAGCCAAAGTATGTATTAAATAGAAAACTTATCCCCAGGGTCGCCGCCAGCAACCATAGAACGCCAATTAAAATATAATCAATTCTGTTTCTCATTTGTCTTTGATTGTATCATATTTATGATAAAGTAAAAAGTGGAATGATTACATCTGATTTAATTTTTGATGATTTTACAAATTTATTATGCGCATGGGTGTCCGCAGATGCCGCCGGCGCAGATTTAGCAAAGGTTGCCGAGCATGCGATAGCCGATAAAATGCCGTTGATTTCGGTTGCGCCGGGGGCACTCGGGACGATTTGGCCGTGGCTGGAAAAAGAACCGGTTAAGATTATGGCACGTTTTTATTATACACCACCAGAGATGGATATATCAGAACTGGCGCGGACAATAAACGCCGCATTTAAAAATGGCGCAGACGGGGCACAGATATTTTTATCTGTAAAAGATTTAGATGGATTTGTCGGGGATATTAAATCTATTCGTGATGATTTATTTTTTAATAGATATTTATCTGTTGGTATTGATATCGGGGAAATTGCTGCGTGTGACTGGGAACGGATATTTATGTCATTACGGGAAATTCGCGCGTCATCGGTTATATTCGCTTTGACTCGGGATGCGGGGGATAAATCCGATTTTGTCGGGCGAATTTACGGAATGCTGGATGCGTTTGATAAAAAATTTACAGGTGATGTGCATTTCGTGTTGGGGAAAAATTTTGAACGGTCAAACCAGACACTGCGTTTAATTCATAAAATGCAGCCGGGGTTGGCCAATGGTGCGCGATTTTTTATTGGTTAATAAATCTTTTAAAGGGAACGGTATAGATGAAGAAATTATTTTTATTTTATATTTTAATCGCCGCCCCGTGCGAACTGTTCGCCATGGCAGATTATGACACGCCGGTATACGGTCGGCCGACGCTATACGGGGAATATGAAATATCGGCCGATGATGTGCGTTGCGCCGGTGATATGTACGGCAGCGGTTCATCGCGGGTTAAGCCTGTCCGTATAACAGCGCCGGTTGCCAAAACACCGGCGGCAAAGCATCCGATAAAGCCCCAGGGGGCGGTTAAAAAGAAGTCCAAATCCAATATAAAAAAAGAAAAGGGTGGGGCGAAAAAATCTGGGGATAAAAAAATAGTCGCCCCGGAAAAGGCCGCGGTAGCGGATAATGCGCCCGTAATGGTTGCGAATACTGTGCCAGATACAGAAATAAAAGAAAAAACAGAAAAGACCCAAGCTCATTTGCCTGTGATTCCGGATGCAGATATGCCCGCGGTTAACGAGAATGCAAAAAACATCGCAGATGCGGCATTAATGCGCATAGATATTGATTCATACTGCACGCAGCGGGGCAGTTTTTCCGGCGGGAATTTCCCTGCGGGTATTATTGTTATGCCGGGGCGTCCTGATTTAATGAGCTGCGGCGATAAAAAATAAAATTAGTTTTTATTGCGCAGGATTAAATATTTAGGGGCAGCCGTTTCCGCCATATTCTTTGACTGATACCGGGTTTTGATTACCGCGATGTCAGGTATTTCAGCGCACAGGTTCGTTTCGGGTATCTGATTTACAATCCAGTCAAAGTATTCCCAATGGTCTGTGCCGATAATTATCTCGCCGTTCGGGCGCAGTGCGCGGCCGATTATATTTAAAAATTCGCTATGGAGCAGGCGGCGTTTTTCATGACGCGCCTTTGGCCAGGGGTCGGGGTGCAGAACCCATATTTGATTAAACTTTAAATCACTGTCGCGCAGTAAATCGCGAACGTCGTCGGGCCATATATATATGTTTTTATATTCGGCGCGCACGGTATTATCCGATTCGGATGTAATCGCCGATAGTAATGCTGCAACGCCGTTCATAAACGGTTCGGCCCCGATAATTTCCGCATCAGGGCGTTCGGCGGCCAGCGCACGCAGGTGTTCCCCCGCACCAAAGCCGATTTCCAGTATTAAATCGCCATTGTTTTTAATATTTCGCGGCAAGAGGCCCGGCAACGTATTGGCGATTAGCTGCTGCTTACGGGTAGATAATTTTTTGCCATGACGGCGACCAAAAGTTCTTATTTCTTGTTTTTCCATATAATTAGTATAAAATTCCAAATATAAGAAAACAAGGTTAAATAACATGAGACAGGGTTTTAGTTCAAATTTTATTAATCAGCTATTAGGGGGCGCACCAAAATATACTATCGCAGAGCTGGAAGAAAAATTCCCGCCGCGCGCGCTGCCCGACGGGGCGTTCGTTACGCGATTTGCGCCAAGTCCGACCGGGTATATGCATATCGGCGGTCTGTATGGCGCGTTGATTGATTCTAAGCTGGCGCAGCAGACTGGCGGCGTGTTTATGCTGCGAATCGAGGATACAGATACCCGGCGCGAGGTTAAAGATGCGGTTGATATTATTGTTGCTTCGCTGAATCAATTCGGGTTGCCGTATAATAATGATCCTGAATATGGGCCGTATTATCAGTCCCAGCGCAGGGATATTTATCACAGTGTTGCGGCGGATCTGTTGGCGCGTGGTATGGCGTACCCGTGTTTTTTAACGCCCGATGATATGGCCGAAATTCGCGAAAAACAAAAATCCGCCGGATTCCCGACGGGGATTTATGGTGAATTTGCCCGTGATCGCGATATTAGCGAAGATGAAGCCTGGGCGCGCTTAAACGCAGGCCAGGTTGCGACAATTCGCCTGTATTCCACAGGCAATCCCGAAAAGCGCATTTTCTGTAAGGATGCCGTTCGTGGTTCAATCGGTTTCCCTGAAAATAACGAAGATCTGGTTTTAATTAAGTCAAATGATGGGCTGCCGACGTATCATTTCGCGCATTTATGTGATGATCATTTTATGCGCACGACCCATGTTATTCGTGGCGAGGAATGGCTGCCATCACTGCCGCTGCATATGCAGCTGTTCCGTATGATGGACTGGGCCGCGCCAATATATATTCATACGTCAACGATTGATAAAATTGATGCCAATACCGGAAAACAGCGAAAGCTATCTAAACGGCACGACCCAGAGGCAAATGTTGCATTCTTTTTAGCGGATGGATGGCCGACGGAATCTGTTTTGGAATATTTATTTAATATCGCCGCCGCCGGGTACGAGGAAGCAAAACAAAAGGGCCAGGTTAAAAATATCTGGGATTATGAAATGCGCCCGAAAAAGATTCCAATGTCCGGGGCGTTGTTTGATATGAAAAAACTGGAATGGTGGGCGCGTGAGTTTATCGGTTCGCTGCCGGTCCCGGAATTGGTTGCGCGTGTCGTTAATTGGGCGAATGAATACGGTGATGAAAATCATAAAAATCAGGTGTCCGATATTGACTATCTAACGGCGGCGCTGTCAATTGAACGCGATAATCCAAAGCGTGTTCGCAAAGACTTTATTACATGGCGTCAAACGTTAAACGAGATCGCGTATTTCTGGGATGCGTTATATGTTGCGAACAGCGAATATGAATTTAATCGCGATGTGCTGAAAATGTTCCTGGATAGATATAACCCGGCCGATGACAAAGACACATGGTGGGGGAAAATTGTTGCGATCGCAGGGGAACTGGGGATTAAAAACGGTGACGCGGCGATGAGTTTGCGCGTGGCGGTCACGGGTCGGACAAATACGCCTGATCTATATTCGCTAATGCATGTTATGGGGCACGGGCGCGTTGTTTCACGTATAAAGGATATATTAAAATGACCAAAAATAAAAAGGCTGTAAAAACAAAGCTAAAGGCTGTAAAGAAAGACACGCATGCGAACAGATTGCTGCGCGCATTACGGGCGACGGGGCTGTTTCGCTGGGAACGGCCATCAACCAAATCCGAAGAGGTGTTAAATATCCTTACCCATGGTATTGGGATCGGACTGGCGATGGCGGGGCTGACGCTGCTGGAGGTGTTTGCGGCATTCAAAGGCGATGCGTGGGCAATTGTATCGTGTGCGATATTCGGGGTTACAATGTTTACGTTGTATTTCGGATCAACAATGTGTCACGCAACAATCGGGCAAAAATGCGAATGTTTTTTTGAGGTATGGGACAGCGTTGCAATATATGCATTAATCGCCGGAACATATACGCCGTTTTTATTGGTAAATCTGCGCGGGGGACTGGGGTGGACGGTTTTTGGAATCCTTTGGGCGATTGTAATATTTGGCGCGGTAATGAAAATACGCAACCCAAAACAGCAGCCGCGATGGATGGTATTGCTGTATCTGATTATGGGATGGACGCTGCTGTTTATATTGCCGGCAATGGTTCGTAATATTCCGGCCCGCGGTATGTGGTTTATTTTAGCAGGTGGGCTGTCATATTCACTCGGGGTGATATTTTATCTATGGCGGAAAATGAAATTTTCACATACGATATGGCATCTGTTTGTAATCGGGGGAAGTGTGTGTTTCTTCTTTGCGGTGCTGTTCGGATGTATAATTGATTTTTAAAAAACGCCGGCAATTTGCCGGCATTTTTTTATGATTCATCCATGCCCAGGGTTTTCAATTTATCCGTAAGCGATATATTATCCAACGCTTCGGCGATGCAGAGAATGGGGCGATGACGTTTATCCCAATAGTTATATTTTGCCATATAGCCGGTTTCTAAGATAAAATGATTTGATCGTATGCGGTATGCACCGTCGCATACACATATTTTTTCGTATTCAAATTTATCCTTTGTGCCGTCGTGTTCAAAAAATACAAAATCTATTTCTTTGCCGGGATATATTTTTTTCATAATTTCTGCGCCCTGGATAACATCGGCGTCGGATACCGGCGCGTCCATCAGGTTTCGTTGATCACCCAGGCGGTGCGCCCAGCATATTAATATCCGATCCGATTGGTCAATTGCGCGCAATAGACGTTCAGAACGACGATTTATTATCTGTTTAGCCGTCGGGAAAAACAGTTCCCATGATGTATTATTTGGGAATAAATGCGAAAAACGAATTCGGGTTCGTGTGTTTAGCATATCCTGATGCAGATAATGGTCGGCAACATATGTGCGGCGGACAATAAAATCTTCGTAATTAAAGAAGTCATGGAATTTAGTAGCGATGGCATTTATTTTTTCCAAAAATCTGGTATCGCGCCATATATTCGTTTCTTCCCAGTTAACGGGCAGTTCGCCATCGGTCCAGTCAATTGGCGACGACATAAGACGCAGGTTATGGGCTTGTAAAATTGTGCTGACAGGGCATGCCGCGCCGATTGCAAAAACCAGATCGTATTTATCAAAACGCCCCGGACGCAATATCGCGTTGTTTGTTTGTTTGTTTGTTTGTTTGTTTGTTTGTTTGTTTGTTTGTTGCTGCCCAATCGTTTTTTGCCGCATAGTATTTTTTCCATAATTTGCGTTTGGTCAGCCTTTTGGATATCGGGTTTGTATAATCCATAATCGCACGGCGAACACGGGCACGTTTTTCACGCGACGGGAAAAATCCCGCCGCAATATTTGCAATAATTTTCTTTGTACGCATAGATATTCTATTGTTTTTATTAGTTTTATGTAATGCTTAAAAGTATAGCAGGCATGTTATAAAAAATCAATGTAAATGTAGTATGCAACCCTTGATTTTTACAAATATAAGTATTAGAATATAATAAATATGAAAAAATTTAGTTCTGTTTTCTTTACAACAACTACAACCCCTCTGGGGGTGTAATTTCTATTTGCGGATTTCGCCGCGCAGTGCAATAATTAAACAAACAATTAATTTTTTATATATTTAAAATAAGGGTTTTTATTATGTCATATCCTATTGAAACGATTCGTCATTCGCTGGCCCACGTTATGGCCGCCGCTGTTCAGAAATTGTATCCGGACGTAAAGTTTGCGGGCGGACCGGCAATTGAAAACGGTTTTTACTATGATTTTGATACAGAACATCGTTTTTCAGAAGATGATTTTGAAAAAATTGAAAAAGAGATGCGTGCGCTAATTAAATCAGATGGTAAATTCGCCCAGCGTAACGTTTCCGTCGCCGAAGCGATGGAGGTTTTTGCAGATCAGCCGTATAAAATGGAATGGCTGCGGGAATACGATGCCGCAGGTGATGCGCTGTCTGTATACGCGTTTCGTGATTTTACCGATTTATGTCGCGGCCCGCATGTCGCATCGTCCAAAGATCTGCCGCGTGATGGATTTAAAATTCGTACCGTCGCCGGTGCATACTGGAAAGGTGATGCGAAAAATAAAATGCTGCAGCGTATTTATGTTGATGCATTCGCATCCAGGGAAGAATTAGATGAATTCTTAAAAATGCAAGAAGAGGCCGCCGCCCGCGATAACCGTAAGCTCGGGCGCGATATGGATTTATTCCATTTTGAACCGGAATATGCGCCGGGGGCTGTATTTTGGCATGACAAAGGGTATAAAATTTATCGCCGTTTGATTGAATATATTCGTCATCGTCAGGAACTGGCCAGGTATCAGGAAATATCTACGCCGGCCGTAATGGATAGATGTTTATGGGAACGCAGCGGCCACTGGGCAAAATATGGCGAACATAACTATTCCGGTAAAACCCAGGATGGAAAAACGTTCTGTGTTAAACCGATGTCGTGCCCGGGCGGAATGCTGGTATTCGGGCAGGGGATAAAATCATATAAGGATTTGCCGCTGTATCTGGCCGAATTCGGGAAAGTTAATCGCTATGAGGCGGCAGGCGGCCTGTCGGGGATAATGCGTGTACGCGAGTTTACCCAGGACGATGCCCATATTTTCTGTACCGAGGATCAGCTGGAAGAAGAGGTTGTAAAAATCCTGCGCTTTATTAAAGATATTTATAATAAATTCGGATTTGAAAAAATTTCTATGAAGCTGGCAACGCGCAAAGAATCAGAGTTCCGTATCGGTTCAGATGAAATCTGGGATCGTGCCGAAGGGGCACTGCGTCATGCGCTGGATGCAAACGGAATTGAATATGAAATCGCCCCGGGTGATGCTGCGTTCTATGGCCCGAAAATTGATAATTATTTAAAAGATTCCATGGGACGTATATGGCAGTGCGGAACAGTTCAGCTGGATATGAATCTGCCGGAACGATTTGATCTGTCGTATATCGGCGAAGACGGGGAAAAGCATCGTCCGATTATGTTGCACCGTGCAATGCTGGGATCAATTGAACGATTTATGGGAATATTACTGGAATCAACGGGGGGAAATCTGCCGTTGTGGTTAAGTCCAGAGCCCGTCGTTGTAACGCCGATTTCGGAAAAGTATAAAGACTATGCGTTGGATGTCGTCGGAAAACTGCGCGCCGCAGGTGTTTATGCACGCGCCGATCTGCGTGACGAGAAGGTAAACTATAAAATCCGTGAGCTGTCATTGGCAAAAACACCGATTATCGCCGTTGTTGGTGAAAAAGAAATGGCCGATAATACCGTAACTCTGCGTCGCCTGGCCGGGGCAGACCAAGAAACGGTCGTGCTGGACGATTTTGTCGAACAGATGAAAAACGCCGTAAAGTTACCGGAATAATTACCATAACGATGGCATCGGTTTAAAACGATGCCATCGTTATTTATATAAGGAAAGGAAATATAATATGAAAAAAATATTTTTATTATTATCTGTTATCGCAGTTTCATTCGGTTTATCCGCATGCGCACAAAAGTGCGAGGTTGAACCGATCGTAGAACAAAATCATAAGCTGATCGTTCCACCAAATTTCGGACAGATGCCAAAATAATTTGGGAAAATAATCTGTATAATTTTATACGTTTTATTTTAGATAGTCTTTGTTATGGGAATATTTTTATGATATAATATATCTAACAAAGAATAGGGGGAATCCACATGAATGACGATAACTTGGATTTATTAGATTTAGATGACAGCGCATCTATGGATGCATTACCGGATGCTGCGCCATTTGCCGCACCACGCCCGAAAAAGCCGTGGCTGCTGCTAACCGTTGGTTTAATCGTTATTATATTAGCAACGTATGTTATTATTCGTGCCATCGGCAGTGATTCATCATCATCAATTGATATTGATTTAGATGCCCCGGCCGTTGTCGTGGATTCTGTGGATGCGCCGGTTGTCGCACCGTCTGTTGCGGGTGTGCCGGCGACGGAAAATACTGCGCCGGTCGTTGTTGCGCCACAACAACAACCGGTTGTAACGCCCGCCGCACCTGTGGCGCAGCCACAACGGGTAACCGCGCCAACCGCGGGTGTCCCCCAGCGCGAGGTTCAGGACCGAAAAGAGGTTACATTTAACCCGGATAAACCGGCGGCCGAAAAACCGGTGGTAAAGCCTGCTGCGAAAAAAGCACCGGCAAAATCCGCCGTGAAAAAAACTGTTAAGAAAACACAGGCCGCGCCAAAGTCTGCGTGGTATGTTCAGTTCGGATCATACAGCACGCGCGCGTTGGCCGAAAACGCGGAACGTCAGATTCGCGCAGGGCACAGTAATTTGTTTGCCGGAAAACAATTTGTAATTTTGGCGGCGCAGCTGCCGAACGGGACAACGACATATCGTCTGCGTATCGGTTTCGCAACGTCAAATGAAGCAAACGGTTTTTGCCGGAATGCAAAATCTGATGGCGTTGATTGCTATGTTGCAAAATAAGACAAGAGGATAAAAAATGTTTGGACGTTTTGGCTGGGCCGAAATACTGGTAATCGTTGTATTGGTCGTAATTTTATTCGGGCATAATAAAATCCCGGGAATGATGAAGAATTTAGCCGACGGGGTAAATATCTTTAAAAAAGAATTAAAAACGACAAATAAAAACGTAAACTCCGCGGATGCGAAAAAAGCGAACGGGAATAATACGGTTAAAAACGTAAACAAGTCGCAGAGTGTAAAAAAATCACAGCCGAAAAAAAATACGGCAGCGACAAAAAATATGGCAGCGAAAAAAAATACTGCGCCAAAGACCGCAGCACGTGTGCGTCAGAAAACGGCCAAGAAATAATAATCGCTTGAATTAAAAACCGGGTAATAATTTTATGCCCGGTTTTTTTATATATTTATATAAACGAAGTAATAAAAAAGCACCAGATTATGGTGCTTTTTTATTTAATCGTTTTTACGGCTTTCGTATTCTTCCTGTTCTTCGACGGTCATTGTCGCCAATGGTCGCGCCATCATTCGGTTCAGGCCGATTTCGTCACCCGATACAACGCTGTAACCGTATGTACCGTTTTCCATTCGTTCCAATGCTGCATTAATTTTTCGCAACAGGTTATTATCACGCTGGGACATATGCAGATTCATCTGAATATCCTGTTCAAATGTTGCGTTGTCCATGGTGTCGCCGACACCCGCGCTTTGGTTTTTTTCAACCAAACGAACCGCGCTAAGTACAGAATCGCTGTCCTGTACCAGCTCTTCTTTCTGGGTGTTTAGCAGCTGATAAAAATACGCCAATTGTTCCGGGCACATATACGGCTCGGACTTTTTCGGGGTATATTTTGCTGGTAATTCCAGAGTTTTATAATTTACCTTAGCCATCGTTTTAGGCCCTCTGTATTTCCATAATCCAATCGGTAAGTGTTTCTTCGTCCATCAGACCGCTGCGTGCTTCGATCAATTCGCCGTTTTTGAATGCCAAAACACTTGGGATTCCGCGTATTCCGTATTTTGCCGCAGTCCGACGATTTGATTCGTCAATTTCAAATTTTACAAAGTTTACACCGGAAATCTTTTCTGATGTTGCCTCAAATATCGGGCCAAACATACGACATGGACCACACCAAGACGCCCAGAAATCAACGAATGTAATGCCGTCTTTTACTAAGTCTGTAAAATTTGAATCATTTGCATGTTTCAAAGCCATCTTTTTCTCCTTTCTGTTTGATATTTGGCATGAGTGTATTATAATCATCATAAAAAGCAAGAGAAATCATAAAATGAATAAAATCATATACTTAGATGCGGCCGCAACAGCGTTAAAACCGCAAAGCGTTATTAGTGCAGAATCTGATTTTTTACAAAACAAATACGCTAATGCCGGCCGGGGAATTTGCCCGCGTGCCGCCGCCGTGGATAGTATGGTATCGGCCGCCCGGGGGCATGTCGCAAAATTTATCGGTGCACGTGATGATAATATCGTTTTTACATCCGGGGCAACAGATGCACTTAATCGCGTGGTAAATATTATAATGCGCAGTCGCAAAAATCGCCCGATGCGCATCGCGGTATCTGATCTGGATCATCACAGTGCCCGTATGCCATGGATGGTGGCCGCGGGGACTGAAATTATTGTAATTCCATTGAACGAAAATTTTGATATTGATATATCCCAGATTCCGGCCGCAGATGTAATTGTTATTACCGCGATGTCTAATGTTTTTGGCCGGCCACAGAACGTCGGTGATATAATTCGCGCTGCACGAAAAAAGAACCCCAATGTTATAAGTATTGTTGATGCCGCGCAATATATTGCACATTTGCCAATTAATATCGGCGATTGGGATTGTGACTTTATGTGTTTTTCCGGTCATAAAATCGGCAGTGATACGGGCATCGGGGTTATGTATATAAAAAATCCAGGTGATTTTTCCCCCGATAAATTCGGCGGCGGTATGGTAAATAAAATCACAGATAACAACGAATTGATATATAATATCGCCCCGGAAAGGTTTGAGGCCGGAACACTGCCATTAACCCAGATCGCCGGATTACCGCATGCGATTGACGCGTGTCGGTCGTGGAATTGCGGCGGGGAATTAATCGGGCATCTCTATAATCAGATGTTAAAAATCCCGCGCGTAAATTTATTATCCGCCCCGGGGGCATCGCTAATAACCTTTACGATTGATAATATGCATGTATTGGATTTCGGGGCAATAATGGGGGCGCATAATGTTTGCCTGCGTGTTGGCAATATGTGTGCAACGTGGGCGCATCGTGCGCTGGGGGTATCGGGCAGTGCGCGTATATCCGCAGGGCCGTGGAATACCATTGATGAAATGAATACAGTTGCAGATATTATAAAGGATGTGGTGAAATAATAATGACGGTTAAAAAAGAAAATATCATAGATGCATTAAAAACTGTATACGACCCAGAGATTCCGGTAAATATCTGGGATTTAGGATTGATATATGATATCGCAATTAGCGATGATCTGGTCGTAATTACAATGACATTTACCAGTCCGACGTGCCCGATGATGGAAGAATTATTGGCCCAGGTAAAAGATTCGGTTTCCGCGGTCGCACATCCTGTGCCGGTGCGTGTGGATTTAGTATGGTCGCCGGCATGGGATCTGTCGCGAATGTCGGATGCTGCGCGACTGGATCTGGATTTAACAGAACAGGGGTGGTAGCGTGAAATATAGCGAGATAAAGGATATGCTGGGGATGGTATCAGATCCCGTCGGGCGATTAGAAATGGTGATGGATATCGGTGCACAGATGCCTGATGTGCCGGAAAACGCCGACTGCAGCGAGATTAATGGCTGCGCATCTGAGGTGTTTATATGCCGCGTGGGAAATAATTTTTACGGCAGGGCCGATTCGGCACTGGTCCGTGGAATCGTGGCAATTATTACCGCAATGGTTGACGGGCGAACCCCGGATGAGATTCGTAAAATGGATTTATCGGCCGAGTTTGCAACGCTTAACCTAAACCTTGGGGCGGGGCGATTATCGGGGGTGAATTCTATGATTCGTTTTTTACATAATTTATGATAAAATGTGATCGTTATTAGGTAATGAATCGGATTTAAATTATGAACGAAGACGAAAAAATGATTCAAATCGGCCTGTGGTCATTCGGGGCGGTAATATTATTAACTGTTGGCCTGCAGGTATGCTATCGTACACAGATTCGTACATTGAAACACGTCCGGGCCGAGATTGTTAATACACAAAAGGAAATCGCCGTCGCCGTTACAAAATTCGAGGGATATAAACGGCCAGAGGTTTTACGTAATCTGGTCGCCGGGGTAATCCCCCGGGCCGAGGCAATCGGTTACCATAAATCGGTTAGTATTGATGCATTACCGGATAGGAAATAATGTTCGAGGTTGGCAAGGATATTTTTAAAAACGGATTTACCGGCGGACGCGGGGCAACGCCCGGGCGCGGACGGTTGCGAATCGTTTATATGGTTTTTTTAAGTTTGTTTGCGTTATTTGCGATTCGCACGTTGTATTTCGGAATTCAGGGGACAAATCAATCACGCGGCACATGGGGCAAGGGCGAATGGAGTGCAACCCGCGCCGATATTGTTGATAGAAATGGTGATATTTTAGCTAAAAATATAATCTCGGGACATATTATGTTGCGCCCGGGGCATATTAAACCGGCCAAGCGTGATGCCGTTGCCGCCGTTATTCATCAGGCGATGCCATATGAGTATTCTTTGTCGGATGCACTGAAACTGGTAAATTCATCACGGCGATTTATATACCTTAAAAAACACGCAAGTGATAAACAGCGAGAGATTGTTAAGAAGGCAAAACTGCAGGGGTTAGAGGTTGAGGATAATCAAATCCGTAAATACCCGCGCCGGCGTCAATTCGCACATACCGTTGGATTTGTCGGAAATGAAAACAACGGACTCGAGGGGGCGGAACGCACATACGATCAATATCTGCGTGAAAACAAAGAGCCACTTTATCTGTCGCTGGATTCACGCGTTCAGGCGGTGTTTTATGAACAGCTGGCCATCGCAATGCAGAAATATCAGGCCAAGGGCGCGATGGGGATGCTGATGAATTCACGAACAGGGGAAATGATCGCGATGGTATCGCTGCCGGATTTTGACCCGGAAAATATCAAGGCAGACTCGGTCGCGAATCGTATGTTTCGCCCGTTGCGCGGCGTATATGAAATGGGGTCTATATTTAAAATATTTAATACCGCGATGGCATTAGAGAACGGAATTACAAAAGAATACCCCGTTACTAAACCATATCAGATTTTAGATAAAAACGGACGGGTTGCCGCACGTATTAGCGATATTCGCAGCTTTAAACCACCGCGCCCGAATTTATCCGTAGAAGAGATTATGCTGCATTCGTGCAACGTTGGCAGTGCGCAGATTGCCCTGGATCTGCCGGATAATGCCCAGAAAGAATTTTTCCATCGCATTCATATGGACGAAGCGTTAAAGCTGGATTTCGGGCGAACGGAACGGACGCTGATGCCGATTAAATGGGGGCCGGTTGAACGGGCGACGGTATCGTTCGGTCACGGAATTTCGGTTACGCCAATGCATCTGTTGCTGGCCGTAAATGCAATGACAAATGGTGGAATATATATATACCCGACGTTACAGAAGCGCAGTGTCGGGGCAGTTCGCGGCGAACGTGTTTTATCGGATGAAATATCCGCAAAACTGCGCAGCGTAATGGTGCGCATCGCCGAAGAAACAAGTGGCCGCAAGGCACGCGTTGCCGGTATTGAAATCGGCGGAAAAACAGCAACCGCTGAAAAACGAAACGCCGACGGGTCAATTGATCGTAAACGTAATTTAACCGCATTCGCAGGAATTTTCCCGGCCAATGCACCGCAGTATACTATTTTGGTTATATTGGATGAACCACACGGGACCGAGGAATCATGGGGCTGGCGTACGGCCGCATGGAATGCTGTGCCGACAACGGGAAAAATTCTTGATAGTATACTGCCGTTGCTATTTGAATAAATTTTTATTATAATTATATAGATAATAAAAAAAGAGTATAGCGTGAGAAAGATAGTAGATAAATCCATGCTGGGTCGGGCATGGGTGTTGGCATACGAAGATGAAGATAATCAGAAGCTGTCACATAATTTAGTAAATAAGATATTGGCAAGTCGCGGAATATCTGGTGACGATGAAATTAAAAGATTTTTAAACCCGAGTATAAAGGAATATATGCCGAACCCATCGGTATTAACCGATATGGATTCCGGTGCACGTATTATCGCAGACCATATAATCGCAGGCAATAAAATTGCGATTTACGGTGACTATGACGTTGATGGTATTACATCTACGGCGATTTTTGTTAAATATCTGCGTTCAATTGGATGTGATGTTATTTGGCATTTACCAACGCGCGAAGGCGAAGGGTATGGGCTGAATATGGCCGCCGTGGATTATATCGCCGACAGTGGGGCACAGTTAATTATAACCGTTGACTGTGGTATTAGCGGCGCGGCCGAGGTTGCACACGCCAGATCCCGCGGCATGGACGTTGTCGTAACCGATCACCATTCCCCGGATGCCGTATTGCCGGACGCGGCGGCGGTTATTAATCCAAAACGTGCCGACGATACATCCGGGTTGTCGTATATGGCCGGCGTTGGCGTGGCATTTTTAACCCTGGTCGCGGTTAATCGCGAATTAAAATCCCGTGCAACAGATCCGGTTATTCATAACGCGCTTGAGAAAATAAATCTATTAAATTATATGGATCTGGTCGCCCTGGGGACGATTTGCGATACGATGCCACTAATCGGTTTAAATCGCGCGTTTGTTGTAACGGGGCTAAAGGTTATGGGAATGCGCCATAACATGGGACTCGGCGTTTTAATGGATGTTGCCGCGATAAAGAAACCGTCTGTGTATGCGGCGGGTTTTGCGATCGGTCCGCGATTAAACGCGGCCGGGCGTTTGGATTCGGCCGGGCCAGCGTTGGATTTGTTATTAACGGATAACCCGTTAATTGCCCACGATTTGGCGACGCGTTTGCATAAAATGAACCAGGAAAGAATTGATATTCAAAACGCGATAATGCTGCGTGCCAGCGAAATGGCCGAAGAATATTGCAGTGCCGGTCGGTGCAGTTTGTTCGTATGCGGTGAAAACTGGCATGGCGGGGTAATGGGAATAATTGCCGGTCGTTTAAAGGATAAATATAATTTACCATCATGCGTGGCGACAAAATCTGATGGTGTAATTAACGGTTCGGGCCGATCTATACCGGGGGTGGATTTAGGGCGAATTATTCACGATGCACTGGCCGCGGGTATTATATCCGAGGGCGGGGGGCATGCCGCGGCCGCTGGTTTTTCATTGCCTGCGACCGAAGAAGCGGCGTTCGCAGAATTCTTAGAACGTGGTGTTGCGGCCCAGTTGAACGGGCAGATCCCAAGATGCGAGATTATGGTTGATGCCGAAATGGACGCGGGCGGGGCAAATATGAAAATTATAAAAGAGCTTAGCGCGATCGGGCCATTCGGCCAAGGGAATCCTGAGCCTGTATTGGTTCTGCACGGGGCAACGTTGCGATATGCTGCGCCGATGGGGGGCGGGGCACATCTGCGCGGGTCGGTTCATACCAGTGCCGGAACGCAGCTGGCGTTTGTCGGGTTTAATTTAGTCGGCACGCCCGTCGGTGATTTTTTACTGGACGATGCGAATGCAAATACTAAAATAACAATGCTGGGCAGATTAAAAGAAAATGAATATAACGGGCGGGTAACTGCACAGTTCTTTTTAGAAGACATAGCGGTATAATCAAAATGGATGAACAGGTAAAAATTTTTATTGAAAAAATCAAAGGTGCTAATTCCATTGCGATTATGGGACATAAAAACCCGGATGGGGATTCACTGTGTTCGGCGTTGGCGTTGGCCCGGTTAATTGAATTAAATTTTAACAAACGGCCGGTTTGCGTATACGACGGAAATGTCCCGGATTTCTTGGACGGTGTGCCACTGCGTGGATATATGCATTATTATGAACGGGTTAATCTGGCGGATTCATATGATTTGGTTATTATCGTGGACTATGGGACGGCGAACCAGATCGGCGGGCCGGAGATTATAGCTAAAAGTGCGAAGTACGTTATTGAAATTGATCATCACCGTAATGAGAACCCTATTGGGGCGCAGCTTTGTATTAATGATTTGTCAGCCGTCGCAACGGGGCAGATCGTTTATGAAATAATTGCCGCGGGAAAACTTACCTATGACTTAGATATTGCAAATCTGCTGATGATATCGCTGATTACCGATACCGGGCAGTTTCGTTTTGTTCAATCCGGGCGACCAATGCGCATCGCGGCAGATTTAATTGATTTCGGCGTAAATATTCGCGAGCTGATTAGTGAACTGGGTGTAAAAAATCGTAAAACACTGCAGGTCGAAGCGCGTGCTGTGGCAAATGCTGAATTTTTATATAAAAATCACTTGGCGTTGGCAATTATTCCGCATTCGGATTATAAGTTCTTAGATGGCAAGGGGGATACCGCCATGCGATTGCTGGCCCAGGTTCGTGATGTTGAATGTGTTGTGTTATTAAAACAACAAAAACAAAATCAAATCGGTATATCAATTCGCAGCCGTATTCAGCCAATTGGTCATATCGCCAGTGCGCTGGGCGGGGGCGGCCATCCGTGCGCGGCCGGGGCATTGGTATACGATAGTATTGAAAATGTTCGTATGCGAATAATTGAATTATTCAGGGGGGAGTTTAAATGAAAAAGATTATATCTTTTATAATTGCGATATTTATATCAGGGCCGCTGTTTGCGGCGGTTGACAGCACGTTGGTTGACGCGGCGGAAAAATATTTAAATTCTGTAACAGGGCTATCGGGTGAATTTACCCAGACGGCCAACGGAAAGCAGGAATCGGGGACATTCGCGATGCTGCGTCCCGGTCGTGTGCGTCTGGACTATAAACGTATGCCGATACAGTTAATATCGGACGGCAAGGATTTGTATTTTTTTGATAAATCCCTGGATCAGATAACGACTGTGCCGATTACCAGTACGCCGGCGGGAATTTTAATCAGAAAAAATATAGATTTGCATAACGCTGATATCGCCGTGACCGATACCGAATCGGGGGCGGATACATTCGCGTTAAAAATGAATCTGCGTGGCCAGGAAGGGCTGGGGAATATGACAGTTGTTTTTGATAAAAAACCGGTTAAGCTAAATTCATGGACCGTGGTAGATGCCGCCGGGACAAAGACGGATGTGGCGTTTCGTGGGCTGAAAACAAAAACTAATTTTGATAAAAATTATTTTCAAATCTCGCGTCATAAAACGGTTAGCACCGGCGGCGGGGACGATTTTTATGATTAAAGATGTTCGGAATTAGTTGGGCAGAATTTTTAGTAATTTTATTAGTAGGCGTAGTCGTAATACCGGCGCGTATGTGGCCGGATGTCGCAAAAATTTTAGCCAGGGCCGTTAAATTTATCCGGGCCATTATCTGGAAAATTACCGACGCATCCGAAAAAATCAAAGAACAGATAGAACTCGAGCAGCCAATTGACGATTTAATACGGTCCACGCGGGACGATATATTAAACGAGATTTCAACGCCACGGCGCAGATCAAAACAGAAAAGGCCGAAAAAATGAAGCAGATGACATTAATGCAGCACTTTTCTGAACTGCGTCGTCGTATCTTATGGACATTGCTAATTTTTCTGATCGCATTTGTCGCGGGGTGGTATATATCGCCCGCGCTGCAGGAATTTTTAACCGCGCCCCTGTTGGCGGTATGGGACGAGGGAACGCTGCTATATACGGGGCTAACCGATGGGTTGGTAATTCGTTTATCGCTTGCGGCGTTGTTCGCGCTGTTGATTACAATGCCGGCGGCGTTGTGGCATATATGGGCATTTGTCGCGCCCGGGTTGCGGGCAGGGGAACGTAATTTTATTTGGCCAATTTTGGTTATGTCCCCCGTTTTATTTTTAACCGGTGCAGGTTTTGCATTTTATGTTTTATTCCCATTTGCATTCAGGTTCTTTATTGAATTAAACCAGTCTGCGCCCGTTCCGGCCGTGTTACTGCCCGCCAGTCGTGATTATTTACGGTTTGCAATCGGCCTGTTAAAGGTTTTTGGAATCGCGTTTCAGCTGCCGCTGGTATTGGTTTTATTAAATCGGATTGGTCTATTGCCGCGCAGGCAGGTCGTAAAAATGCGTCGCTATGCAATTGTTTTTATTGTAATTATTGCCGCCGTTTTAACGCCCCCGGATGTTGTATCCCAGATTTTATTAGCCGTCCCAATGTGGGTTTTATTCGAGGCGAGTATATTATTTATGACCCGCGAGGAATAGTTTATTTTAATCTGATTTTATGATATAATTTTGAATGTGAGAAAATTCATTATATGTTTTTTCGGCATAGGCGTATTTGCCATAACGGCATGCGATTTACAGCCAAAAATATTATCACTGCCAGATTCGGTCGGTGAATTTATTTCCGCGCGTTACCCGGCACTGTTGGCAGATCCCGATACCCAGCCCGAGATTTATAATTCCGCCGCCGCGGACTATGGCGTTTATGCATCACCGGAATTATACGGCGCGCCCGATAATGACGATTATGTTTTATATTCAGATGTTAAGGACTATACGCCGCCTGCGGATGCCGCGGGCGCAGGTGAATATGGCGACCCGACCAGTTCCACCGATGCGGCGGCGACGGATAATACGCAATCAGATGTTGCGATTAACGACACGCCCCTGGCAGCAGAGTATGCAAGTGATAATGACTATCTAAATGTACCGATGTACGGCGGCGGAACAGTTACAAATAATACAGAGGTAACGGTCGCGGCCGGTGATACGCTTTATTCGTTGGCCAAACGTTATAATACAACCGTGGATGATTTAGCAAAAATGAATAATCTATCCGCGCCGTATTCTTTGTCCGTTGGCCAAAAAATAAAAGTAGGGCAGCAGACCAAAATCATCCCGCCCCAGACGGTAACTGTTGCCCGCCGGGATTCCAGCGCGGCCCATGCCGCGGTGCGCGTTAAACTAACCGATATAACGGTTGCGCCCGGTGATACGCTGTATTCTATATCGCGAAAATATTCTGTTCCTGTAAATGATTTGGCGGTTATGAATAAATTGGCGACGCCGTTTACGTTGTCGGTCGGGCAAAAGCTGAAAGTGCCCGATTTATCCGCCCCGTCGGTCGCCGCGCCCCGTCGCGACCAGCGCCCGGCGTCTGTGGCGCGGCCCGCGTCGGGTGCGTCGGGGCGCGTAAATGCTGCAACGCAGACTGTGCCGGCGAAGCAACCGACGGCGACAAAACCGGTTTCGGGCAAGGGCGTCGCCACAACAACCGTGAAAAAAGCCAATAAACCCGCCCCGGCCAAGAAGCCTGCGGTAATCAGTGCGCGGTCGTCATCAAAATTCTCGTGGCCGGTGCGCGGCACGATACTGTCGCATTACGGGGCAAAATCGGGTGGATTGTTTAATGACGGTATAAACATCGCCGCCACGCGGGGAACAGCGGTAAAGGCCGCCGAAAACGGTGTCGTTGCGTATGCCGGGAACGAGGTTAAGGGGATGGGAAATCTGATTATAATTCAGCATTCGGGCGGATGGATGACGGTTTATGCGCATATGGATTCTATGACCGTTCGTCGCGGGGCAAAAGTTTCGGTCGGATCAAAAATCGGGACGGTGGGTGCAACCGGTAAGGTGGATCGGCCACAGCTGCATTTTGAAATACGCAAGGGGACAAAGGCGTATAACCCGTCGTCGTATTTAAAAAAGTAATTTATTTATAAAAAACCTTAATCGGGCGCGTGATTTGCCGGGCAGGGAATTAATAAATACTTGCAAACGGCCGGAAAAGGTATATAATCGTTACGTTTTCTACCCGCGTGGTGGATATGGATGCGTAGCTCAGTTGGTAGAGCAACTGACTCTTAATCAGTGGGTCCAGGGTTCGAGTCCCTGCGCGTCCACCAAAAATTTAAACCACCCGGGCGGGTGGTTTTTTATATCCGATTACATTGTGTGGTCGCCGCCGGTGACCCCGTATATTTCGGCCGTGGTATAGCTGGATTCATCCGATGCAAGTAAAACGTATACCCCGGCAAGCTCTGCCGGTTGTCCGGCCCGACCGATCGGGGTATCCATTCCGAATCTGGGGATTGTATTTGTTGCCCGGCCGCCCGCTACCTGCAGGGCGGTCCATATCGGGCCGGGGGCAACGCCGTTTACGCGTATCCCCTTTGGGGCCAGCTGTTTTGCCAATGCTTTGGTAAATGCCATAATCGCAGCTTTGCTGGCGGCATAGTCCAATAGGCTTTTGCCCGGCTGGTATGCCTGAATTGATGTCGTTGTTATAATTGATGCCCCCGGGGTTAGTATAGGCATTGCCGCGCGAGTCATCCAAAACATAGAAAACAGATTTATTGCAAATGTTTTCTCGAGCTGTTCGGTATCCAGGGTTTCTATGTCGTCGCTGTATTGCTGATATCCAGCGTTTAGAACCAAAATATCTATGCCGCCCATTAATTTTGCCGCGCTGGTAATAAGTTTTTTACAAAACGATTCACGTGATATATCGCCCGGGATTAGGAATGCGCGCTGTCCGGCGGATTCTATTAGCCCGCGGACTTCGTCGGCATCGGATTGTTCCGCCGGCAGGTATGATATTGCCACGTCTGCACCTTCGCGCGCAAATGCAATTGCCACGGCGCGGCCAATTCCCGAATCGCCCCCGGTTATTAATGCCCTGCGGCCGGCCAGGCGATTATGCCCGATATATGTATCTTCGCCGCAATCGGGTTTTGGGGTCATATCACCATCCAGACCGGGGTATTTCTGATGCTGGGGTGGGTATTTTTTATGATAGTATTTTGTCGTCGGGTTAATATTTGGTTTTTTCATATTTATATCTCTTGTTAATAATTATCCGATTCGAATTGTATATACCCCGCAGTTTCCTGGCCATAGGATTAAAAAACAGTTTATTCGTTTAATGGTGTGCAAGCGGAATCCATACCTATGCAAAGATTGAAAATGCTTTGATAGAATAAAATCGGTGACATGAAAACTTATATATAACCAAAAACTAAAAAAGGAGAAGAAATGAAAAAAATAGTTGTATCAACACTGGCTGTGTTGATGGCATGCCCTGCATTTGCAGCGATGGGAGATAACGGTGGCAGCAGCTGGCAGTTATGGGGATTAGATCCGTATATCGGCCTGCGTGGTGGTGCGTCATATAACAACCTGAACTATAAATACAATGGTCATAAAGAATCTATGACTGATGTAATCTTTCAGGGTCGTGCCGCGTTGGGTTTAGAAGTATGTGATACAGTCCGTTCTGAAATTGAATATTCATATTTTAGCAAGGCGAAAGATCACGCAGACTTCGGCGATGCCGGCAGAATTGATGTAAAATCAAAAATGCAGACATTGTTGTTTAATACATATATGGAATTCGGTGGATACCAGGTTGTTCGTCCGTTCGTCGGCGTTGGTGCGGGTGTTGCCTTTACCGATGTTGAACGCAAAGGTGATTTGATTGGTAAACACAGCGATGATAAAACCCGTTTTTCAGCAATGGGAACAGTGGGTGTAACATTTGATATGGATTATTTCGCGGTTGATTTAGCGGCCCGTTATAACTATATCGACATTCAATCTGGCCTGCATAACTTTGGCGGTGATCTGGGTATCAGATTCATGTTCTAATAGGTGTTGGGCAAATAAACCCGCCGCAGGGCGGGTTTATTATTTTATAAATATTGTGCGGCGATTCGTTGTGCGAATAATTTAAATACAAAAACGAATCGGTTTAAAAAAATCCCCGCGATAATCGCGGGGGAATTTTTATGCTAATTTGGCCAGGGCAAGTTTCCCTAGGAAGCCTTCTTCTATGGCGCTTAGCAGTGATGCTATCCCTTCGTTGATATCGTCATCGTCCTGAATTTCTTCGAGATGGGTAATTATCGATTCGCATGATTTTACTAAATCACGGTTTACGAGTTTCGGATTTAATAAATCTGCCTTGAATATTTTTTTATTATCGTCGGCCATGAAATAGCTTTCGGCGATACTGTCAACCCAGGTGTCTATGTTTTCAGTTAGGCGGTCAAACAATAAATGCGGGGCGTATTGATTCGTGCTCCAGTGATTGATTTTACAGGCGTATTTAAACGCAATTAAGTGCTGCATTAGTTCGTACATGCTTTTCTCCTTTTGGTAAAATAAGCATATCACAGTGTTAAATTTCATGATAGCAGATAGAATCCCTATGCGTTCTATGCGCATGATTTCTGCGGATTCCTAGGGATTCAAACCTGACGAAAATTGTAAAAAAATATTATAGAATGTATTTCGTAACCAAAAGGAAAAAGGAGACCTTTATGAAAAACTTAATGAAAAAAATGTTCTTGTTATCATCCATCTTAGGGGTGGCTGTTGTATTGTCCGGATGTGCCGGTTGCGGACATAAAAAAGTAAAAGAAAAACCAGTTGCCGAGGCTGTAGTATTCTATCAGACATATGAAAACGCAGACGTTAGCCGCGTTCAGGCAAAAATGTATACACACAGCAGCCGTGGCGGTGAATCCAGAATGGGTCATATTAAATTCTATGAAACAGATGCTGGCCTGAAAATGGAAGTTGATTTGAAAGATCTGCGCCCGGGCGTAACATATACAACACGCTTGTATCAGTGCGGCAGCTGCAATAACAACAGCACATGCTGCGATAAATATAGCATGAACGTTGATTTACCACAGCTGCGTATTAACCAGCCGGGCAGACTGGAAGAATCATTTATCATCCGTGGTTTAACCGCTGCACAGTTAAATAACGCAAAGATTTATCTGGAACGCGATGGCGGCTATAAAGCGGCATGGGGAACACTGGAAAAAACGATGTTCTAAGATAAAAAATTAATCGGCAAAAATACAAAAAAACACCCCTGGGGACGCCCGGGGTGTTTTTTTATAAAATTTAAATTTTCCCCTTTAAGAAAATATTCTTATATGCTAATAATTTTTTCATGGGGGAAAAAGGGGATGAGAATAACAGTTTTATTAACGTTTATTTTCATTTGCTTATGTTCTGTTTGTCATACTGCAGCAAATGCTGCCGGTGTTATTACAATAACGAATGATACCGTTGTGAATTCAGATGTAAATTTGTATGCAAAAAGAATTGATGTTACAAAATCTGTCTGGATTACAAATATGGGCGTAATTGATTCAAGTTTTTATATCGCAGATAATGTTAATCTCTATATTCAAAATAGTGGAATTATTAATGGTGAATTTTACCTGGGCGATGGTGCAACAATAACTCAGGTAATATCGTCCCGGGATGATATAACATATATAGATACCGATGCGCCATGTGATATTTTGATATATAACGCGACTCTTACACTCGGGGAAATTACAAGTATAGGGTCAGGGCATATCTCTGTTCAAAATTCACAGATTATTTTAGACGGCCCACGCGGGCAGGTACTGCGAAAGTTCAGAATGGCAATGCCCGAGATTGAACTATTAGGGGACGTAAGTATTATTTTACCCGATGAGTTTAAATTTGGATCTGCGCCAATTTTGTATAATGTTTCAACCAGCGGCGATTTACATATTCATACCGTTAGCAATAATCCGCTGTTTACCATAACGTCAGAGTTAATTGACGGAAATCTTTATCTAAAATATATTCGTGAAACGGACTATGGTAAGATTTTAAAAAATAATTCAGGGAAATTTTTAAATAATCTGCGGGAAATCTCGTCCGGTGACCCTTTGATAACAGCTCTTGATTCCGCGCCGGATATGGATGCGCTGAATAAAATAATGTCCCGGTCGGTCAGGCTTAATCCGATCAATCTAATGCGGCCGATTCGCGCAATTAATCAGTATATGATATCAGGGATGCGTTTGCCGGATGCCGGGGCGAATATATCATCGTTTTATTTGCTGGAAAACGATTTTTACGGATATGGTATGATTGCGTCCGGGGCAACGACAATAGATGATCGCTGGAATATTTCATTTGCAGGTTATGTCCATGCAATTGAATACAGTGATGATATTAATGATTTCGCGGCACTGTCATATGGCGGTCGGTTCACATCAGATTACCGGTTAAATAATATTTATTCCATCCGTTCCGTCGCGGTAGCAACGTTTAGTAAGTTCAGATCCGGTATGGTACTGGACGGGGACGGGACGGCATACAACCCGTCGGGCCGGTCGGCGTATGCTGTATCGGATATTCGTGCGCGATTATATAATGATAATCATATAAACGTCGGATCGTATTTCGGTATTGGTGCGGACTGGGCACAGGTTTTATCCGACGCGGATTTAGATATAACCGGTCGCGCGGGCATAGAGGCGATGTTTAACACAGAAATTGACGGCGTTCGTTATAACTATGAACTGCGCGGTGGCGTCGGAACAAATATGGACATAGATGCAACCGCGGCAATATCGTTTAAATCTGCGATGGATAATATCGGCGGGGATTTCGCGTTAAGCTATATCCGATATGATAATATCAACGCTGTAATCGCCAGAATTGGATTTACGATTAATTTTTAACTATTTTACCAATTCCCCGCGCAACGACGCTTTGTTCGCGGCGGTTATGCGAATATCGGCCAATACTGGGGCGTCGTCGTGTGCCGGAACGATGCATTGCTGCATATATGGGGTGCGATAAACCAGATGGTTGCCGGTTTTATCCGCACCTTCGCACAGGCATGTCATCGTTTTACCAATACACGATTCGTTAAATTCACGCTGTATGTCATTTAAAAACGCATCCAGCGCGGCCAGGCGCTGCGCCTTGACCGATTCCGGTATCTGATCTTTCATCAGTGCGGCGGCGGTATGTGGACGCGGTGAATATTTAAATGAATAAGAATTAATATAGCGAACGCGGCGAACGATATCCATCGTCTGATTAAAATCTGAATCGGTTTCGCCCGGGAATCCAACGATAAAGTCACTGGATATCTGAATATCTGGTCGGGCGGCCTTTAATTTGTCAACTATATCTATATATAGATCCAGAGAATAGGGGCGGTTCATTCTTGTCAATACATCGGGCGATCCGCTTTGTATAGGCAGATTAAGAAACGGGAGTAATTTTTCCTCTGATTTAAATAAATCAATTAAATCGTCCGTCATTTCGGTCGGATAGCTGGATGTAAATCTTATCCGTTGAATTTCAGGCAACTGTGCCGCTTCACGGATTAAATGGGACAGGCGATATACCGTCCCGTTCGGGGCGGTATATTTATAACCGTTAACGTTTTGCCCCAGAAAGCATATCTCTATTGCGCCGGTTCGTGCGGCATGTTCGCAATCGCGAATAACATCGCTAAATGGCCGGGACAGTTCACGGCCGCGTGTATACGGAACAATGCAATATGTACAGCAGTGATTACAGCCTTCCTGGATTGGAATATATGCAACGGCCGGGGATTTTTCCATCTGCGGCAGTTCATCAAATTTTTCCAGCCCCCCAAGGTCAATATTTAATAACCGTGCGTCGGGGTTATTTAATATCTCGGGCAGTTTATGATAGCTTTGCGGCCCTAATACAAAATTTAATTCCGGTATCCGGCGAAATGCGGTTGCGCCGGCCTCGCGCGCGACGCAGCCGACGATTCCGAACATCGCGTTGGGACGTTTCGCACGGCGTACACGCCCAAGGGCCGAAAAAACCTTATTAGTGGCCTTTTCGCGAACCGCACATGTATTCAGAATTATTAAATCCGCATCAGGGATTTTATCCGTTGCCTGCCAGCCATGTGATTCCAGCATAGCAGCGATTCGCTGTCCGTCGTATACATTCATCTGACAGCCAAATGTTTGAATAAAGAATTTTTTCATGTCGTTTTTATCTGTCTTAGCGGTTACCCAAGTTTTTTACGCAGTATTTCGTTTACAACGGCCGGGTTTGCCTTTCCGCCGGTCGCTTTCATTACATTACCGACAAAGAATCCAAGCAGTCCTGTTTTCCCGCCACGGTATTGTTCAACCTGGGCCGGGTTTGCTGCGATAACGTCGTTTACCGCCTGTTCAATTGCGCCGGTATCTGTGATTTGCTGCATTCCAAATTTTTCTGCGATTTCACGCGGTGTGCCGTTTTCGCCGTCAAGCATTTTAATAAATATTTCCTTGGCCTGTTTCCCGTTTACGGTATTCTGGGCGATCATATCAACCAATTCTGCTAAATCCCCAGGGCGGATAATACGCGGCCCGTTATCAGATTGTGATTGCGGTTCAGAATTTTTTTCATCCCAGTTTTCAGGGTGGGCGAATAGTTCGGAAATCATCCAGTTTGCAATCGGCTTTGCCCGGGCAATAACCCCGCCAACGGCCGCGTCGAACCATGCAGATATATCCGTATTTTCGGTAAGTCGCGCCGCATCATATTCATTTAATCCCCATTCGCCAATATAACGCGCACGTGTTGCTGCCGGCAGTTCGGGCATCGTACGACGAATGCGTTCAATTGTTTCGTCACTGATTTCCAACGGCAATAAATCCGGATCTGGGAAATAGCGATAATCCAGCGCGTCTTCTTTGCTGCGCATAACAGATGTTGTCCCATCACCTTGGTTATAGCGCATGGTATCCTGGGAAACTGTTCCGCCGTTTTCATATATTTCTATTTGACGGCGTGCCTCGTATTCAATTGCGGATTTAATAAATTTAAACGATACCATGTTTTTGGTTTCGGTGCGTGTGCGAAATTCTGTGCTGCCGACGGGGCGAACGGATACATTTACATCCGCGCGCATTGAACCTTCTTCCATATTTGCCTTGGATACGCCCAGGGCGCGTGCGATTTCGCGTATCTCGCGCAGGTAGCGTTCAGCTTCGTCCGGGGATGATATATATGAATTATTTTCCGGATTTTTAACATCTAAAAATGTTACGATTTCCAACAGTGCAACGCCGGTACGGTTATAGTCCGCAAATGATTTCGTCGGGTGCATATCGTGTTTTAGTTTCCCGGCATCCTGTTCTAAATGGGCGCGTTCAATAAATATTTTTTTAGGGTTTCCATCATCGCCGATAATTTCAACCCAGCCGCGCCCTACGACCGGCGGTTGATCGGCAGGTTGTGAAATCTGATATCCCTGCGGCAGGTCAGGGTAGAAATATTGTTTACGGGCAAAACGGCTGTGACGCGTTATATCAGCGTTTATCCCCAGGCCGAACTTAATCGCCTGTTCAACGCAGTACTCGTTTAAAACCGGCAGCATCCCCGGCATCGCGCAGTCAACCATAGATACCTGAGTATTCGGGGCAATCGTAGGGTTATAGTCGGCCGATGCACCGCTGAATAATTTGCTCTCGGATAATACCTCTATATGGGTTTCCAGGCCAATAACTAATTCCCAGTCTGTTGTTTTTCCCTTAATTGTAAACATTTTTTCTTTTTCCTTGCTTTTTTTCTTTTGGTATCTTATTATTGCTTTCGCGTTGGCTAGGTAGCTCAGTCGGTAGAGCAAGGGACTGAAAATCCCTGTGTCGGCGGTTCGATTCCGTCCCTAGCCACCAGTTTTTTTATATATTTCGCGTTTTTTCTCATATTCTTTTAATTACTGTTAATATGCTTTTGCGTTATATATTCCGAATCGAAATCGGGGGTAATATTTACTATTCCCCCATAACTGTTGTTGGGCGGTTATCTATGCCTGCGAACTGTTCAATGTGTTTTGCCAGCTGCAGAACACGCATATCTGAAAACATCGGGCCGACAACCTGAATCCCAAGTGGCAGATTATTTGACGCCAGTCCCGCCGGAACACTGCATGCCGGGATACCGGCCAGGTTCATTGCAACGGTAAATAAATCCAATGCATAATATTCCAGTGGCGATAAATCCGAATCCAGCGGCAGGGCAGTTCCCGCACTGGACGGGCATAGTATTAAATCACACTGTTCAAATGCGCGATTAAAGCTATCGGCGATCATTCGGCGTACGCGGGCCGCCTGCATAAAATATACATCATACGATTCACTCGACAGTACGGCCGTGCCGATAATCATACGGCGTTTTACCTCGTCCCCGAATCCGGCGGCGCGTGTTTTCTTATACGTATCAATCAGGTCACTGCCATCTATGCGCAGGCCATATTTCATCCCATCATAACGCGCCAGGTTTGACGATGCCTCGGCCGGGGCAATAATATAATACGCGGCCAGGGCATCTAGGATATTCGGGATAGATATTTCAACTATTTCAGCGCCAATAGATTTTAAATCCGCGATTCGTTTTGCAAATATATTTTTCATATCATCAGATATTTCAACATCTGCAAATTCACGAATAATTCCAACGCGTAATTTTTTCCCGTCCCCTAATATTGGTGAAAGTGCTGTATGCGCATGAAATTCAGCGTTTGCGCTGGTTGAATCCTTTTCGTCATGCCCGGCCATCGCAGATAATAATAACGCCGCATCGTCAACCGTGCGCGCAATTGGGCCGGGGGTATCCAGACTGGATGCAAATGCGACACAACCCCACCGAGAGCAGAGACCATATGTAGGTTTCATCCCGACCAGTCCCGTTATTGCCGACGGGAATCGTATTGATCCGCCGGTATCGGTCCCTGTGCCGCCCATTGCTAAACCCGATGCGATCGCAGATGTTGCACCGCCAGATGACCCGCCCGCGGTTAAGCGTTTTTCACGCTGCCATGGATTGATTGGTGCACCGAAATAGCTGGTTTTGCTGAATGTGCCCATCGCAAATTCATCCAGATTGGTTTTACCCAATAAAACAGTCCCGCTGTTAATAAATTTTTGTGATACGGTTGATTCATATTCCGGAATAAAGTTTTCCAGCATCCGTGATGCCGCCGTGGTGCGAATGCCACGTGTTGCAAATAAATCCTTCATCCCGATTGGAATACCGTCCAGGGGTAATGCATTGTTCGCTGCATATCTGGCATCCGCCGCCGCCGCATCGGCCATGGCCCGTTCGGGCGTTACGGTGATATAGCAATTTAAATCTGCGCCGTATTTTTCAATCCGGTCCAGGTGCGTGCGCGTAAGTTCCGTCGCACTAATCTCGCGCGATTTTAGTTTTTCCAATGCCTGTGTAATTGTAAGATTTATCATTGCGGTAACTGCTTTTATGGTTATTTATTAATACTAACGAGACAATACTGATTTATGAAATAATTTCATCTTTGACTGATGCTGTTTATATTTACGTAAATATTTAGCTTCCAAATCATATTGCTGTTTGCCGCGCGCATCAATTAGCAAATTCGCATCAGCATGTATTTTATTGATCAGTCTATTTAATGAATTGACGTCTAGGTAATATATTTTTCTTTTATCAAATTCTAAATGAATATACGGGATAATATCCGGATTATTCATAATACGTTTAATATTCGCAGATGTATCCGTTTTCATTTTATCTAACCGGTTCATGACCGCAGCGGGGTGTAGTTTTTTACCAGGACGCGCGATATAATTTAGCAATAAAAAGCATACTGCCATTTTTGCCTGAGCTTTATATAAGCAGCGAGTATCCTGATGTAATAATTCTACCAAATTTAATATATACATCGCTTCGTTGCAGGCCTCGCCGTCATTTGTTGTATCAAATTCAGGCTGCAGATAAGAATCTCTTTTTATTTGATCGGCTTTATTTGTAAGATAGCTTTCCAGCTCTTGTGTTTCTTTCTGTAATGATTCCAGTTGTTTAGATAGTTTCTTTTTATTCATGATTTAAATCCTGTTTAATATTATTTCTATTATTCATCCATAACCTTTGGTACGGCAAAATATCCGCGACTGACCCCGGATTTATCCGGCGCATTTGCTAAAACCAAATCGCGCATATTGCCATCGGTTACAGAATCAACACGTTTAGGTAATTTGTGTTCAGATGGATTTAATAAAGGCGTTACGCCATTTGTATTGATTTTCTGTAATTTATCTAACCATTCAATTACCGAGTCAATATTCATTCGCGAGAGCTGTTCATCTGAAATCTCTATTCGTATTAGATCTGCGAATTTCTGTAATTGTTGCTTGCTAAACGCCATTTTGAATCCTATTATTTAAACGTAAGGAAATTATATAATGATTTTATCAGATTTCAAGGCTTTTCCGCGCACAGGGCGCATATTAGGGGTTGACTGGGGCGCACGTCGGACGGGGCTGGCGGTGTCGGATGAAACGCGCGCGTTTGTTTTTACCCGTCCTGCGATCGTGTCGCCACGTGGTAAATCCGGTGTGATCGCCGATCGAATTGCCGCAATCGCCCGGGACGAGGCGGTTGTTGGCATTATTATTGGTATGCCCATGCATTCGGATGGTACGGCGTCCGATACCGCGATCGCCGTTCGTGATATGGCCCAGCGCTTATCCGATCTGATGGATATTCCAATTGCGTTTATTGATGAAACATTAACCAGTTTCGCCGCCCAGGAAGATATCGGCCGCGCACGAATTTCGGATATAAAACAGCGGCTTGATTCCGAATCCGCGCGTGTTATATTGGAAAATGCAATCGCGATTTTAAAACGAACTAATAAATAAAAATGCCGGAAATCGTGCGCATAGCACGATTTTTTATTTTTATTCTTCGCGTTTATCGGGAATATTCCCGTCCGCGGATAATAATACCGCGATCCAGCGCGTGGAATCAAATTGCGCCGTGATTATAAATGTCGCAACCAATAACGGGACACTGAAAAACATCCCGGCG
This sequence comes from uncultured Alphaproteobacteria bacterium, assembly GCA_937903135.1. Taxonomy (GTDB): domain Bacteria; phylum Pseudomonadota; class Alphaproteobacteria; order Rs-D84; family Rs-D84; genus Enterousia. The sequence continues at coordinate 50,261 of CALDAH010000011.1, forward strand.
ATGCCCCATATCATTCCCCAGAATACAAGGTTAATAAGTATCGCGAGTGTGGATAGGTTCAGCGTTTTCCCGGTAAGCTTCGGCTCTAAGATATTGCCAAATAAAATCTGCAGGCCGATTAATCCCGCCGCCGTAAGTATCGGCAGATGCAGCCCGGGGGCAATAGCCAGGGCGTATATTATCGGCAGGCCGCATGCAACAATTGCCCCAATCGTCGGGATATAGCTGGTTATAAATACTATAAATGCCCATACGCCGGCAAATTCAAGCCCGATTATCTGCAGCCAGAAATATGACAATATACCGGTAATTGCCGAAAGCAGTGTTTTCATAAACAGATATTTTTTCATATTATCGTCAATGCTGCCGATGATATATTGCATTTTCTTAGATTGTTTTTTATTCGGGAAAAGTGCCGCAAATTTTTTATGAAACGTACTTTGTTCAATAAACATAAACAGCAGATATACAAATATCATACCAACAGATGTTGCAAAACCGGCCGCCGATGTCCCAACGTTTTTTGCAATCTGGGTAATATTCGGCAATAGCTCGGAATCAAAGTGCAGGCCAATTGCGTTGGATAGATAATTGCCAAGTTCAATTAGTTTATGCTGAATATCGGGCAGGGCCGCGAGCAATTCTGAGAACATCGGTCGAACCTGGGTCGCGAATAAATACATAATCGCACCGAGTGTTGCGGCGGCAAAAATATTTGATGCCCAGTTAAATACATGTGACCATTTAACATCACGCCGACCGACGGGTTTTTTAAACGGCATAACTTTGCGATAGTATGCAGATATCGCGTTTATTAAATACCAAAAGAATGTCGCGACAAGCAGCGGTATTAAAATAGACCGCCCAAGCCATAGAAAAAAGATAAATCCTGCAAATAAAATTAAACCGTTCATAAAATCACCTTTGTGCAGTAAATCATGCGCATAGCGCGTTTTTTATATGTCCAGATTCCAGTTCTATTTTATCGGTTATTTTAACCGCTTCTTTAAACTTTTCCTGATGACTGATTATTATAAATGTTGTATCGGGCATTGATGCGATTGTTGTTGCGATTAATTGCTGGGTTTCGCCATCCGCCCCGGAATCAGGTTCGTCCAATATCGCCAGCAGTGGTCGCGTCATTAGCAGGCGCAAAAGCATTAATCGTTTGCGTTCACCGCCGGAAAAACCGACGTTAATACTGCGGTTAAGCCATTCTTTGGGTATGTTAAGGCGGCTTCGTGCATCTTCTATGCGGGTTAGAAATTCCCCCATGGATAAATCACGGCCCGTTTGAAAATGGTGGTGCGCCGCGGCCGAATGCTTTAAAAAGCTAAGCACGGTAAGACCGGGGATTTCGGGGACGTTTTGCGCGCCCAAAAATATTCCGATTAATGCACGCGTGGTTGCGTTTTCATTTGTTATATTGCGACCGTTAAATATAATTTCCCCGCCGTTAATAATATATTCCGGATTCCCGGCGATCGTCTGGGCCAGTGTGGATTTCCCCGATCCATTATGACCCGATAGCAAATAACGCGCCCGAGCCGGTATATGAATGTTTATATCGGTTAGCAAAATTTTATCGCCCATAGAGACGGATAAATTTTTTATATCTAGCATTTTTTATCCTGTATATTTTTTTATTATATCATATTTTCCCCGGCTTGCAATTAATCGGTATTTCGCCGTGCGAATGCTGGATCGGAATCTTTGTCGAACGGGGCGCGGTAAAAAATCGGGGAGGGGGATTAAATCTTGTTCTGTTTTATAAAATAATACCTAATGCGCCAATGCCATTTGGATTAATTGCTTTGATTCAACCAAAAATTCCATCGGCAGACGTGATATAATCGGGGCCGCGTTCGCGCCGATTATCAGTGCCGTTGCAGCATCGGTGCTGATCCCGCTTTGTTCTAAGAATAATAACTGTTCCGGGTCAATTGCGCCGGTCGCGGCCTCGTGACTTTGTGTGTTTTCGCCGTTGGTATGAATAATGGTCGGCAACGTATTCGCCGTCGCCCGATTCCCAATTATCCGCGTATCGCACTTGGATATGTTTTTAGAACCTTTACCGCTAAAGCTTACCAGGCTGCGAAATGTCTGATTAGAACTGTCCTGGGCAACGCCATATGATAAAATGTTTGATATAGTATTATTGCCGATATGAATCATTTTAGTTCCGGTATCGGCCATTTGCCCGCCGCGTGTTATGGCCAGTGAGTAAAAATCACTCTGTGCGCCATCGCCGGCCAGGATCGTTGACGGGTATTTCCACGTCATCGCAGCACCGATTTCAACCTGTGTCCAATTAAGTGTCGCGTTTTTATCGCATCGGCCGCGCTTGGTTACAAAGTTTAATATCCCGCCGATATTTTTACCATCTTTTTCTTCGCCCGCGTACCAGTTTTGAACGGTTGCGTATTTAACATACGCATTGTCCATTACAATGATTTCCACAACGCCGCTGTGCAGCTGATGACGTGGCCGACGTGGGGCGCTGCAGCCCTCCATATACGACAGCTCGGCGCCGGTGTCTGCGATAATTAATGTACGTTCGAATTGACCGATTTTGGCGGTTTCTATTCTGAAATAACTTGCCAGGTCAATCGGGCATTTAGTGTTCGGGGGAACGTAAACAAATGTTCCGTCGGAAAACACCGCCGCGTTTAGTGCGGCAAAAAAATTATCCGTGGCAGGGACAACAGAACCTAGATATTTTTTTATAATATCGGGGTGTTTTTTTACGGCCTCGGAAAACGGCAAAAATATAATACCTAGTTTTTCCAGCTCTGCGGTATATGATGTATGAACGGATTTGCTGTCAATAACGGTATCGGTTGCCATGCCAAGTAATGCGCGCTGTTCACTTTCGGGCAGTCCCATCTTTTCATATGTTTTCTGCAGATCTGAATTATCCACGGGCCGGGATTCGTTATAATAATTCAATGAACTATAATCAATCGCAGGGTATTGAAATTCAGCCCAGTGCGGTTCGGTCATTTTTTCCCAGGCCTTAAATGCCGCCAGACGCCAATCGGTTAACCACGCAGGTTCGTCCCGGCGGGCAGATATATCACGAATAATTTTTTCGCTAAGCTCGGGCATTGTTTATCAGTCCTGGGTTGCGAGTTGGCGTGCCTGGGCAAAAAATGTTAATGATTGCCCGAGCAGCCCGTCTGTAAATGTTGCGGCCAATATACCGTCCGGTTCGGTCGTTGTTATGTGCTGAAGCAGTGTATCGGCGCGTTTCATATAGTTATCTATGTTTCGGGCGACCTCTGAGTCTAGTTTTATGCCGCGGCGCAGCTTTTCCAGAACAAAAGGATTTTTGGCATATTCGTCCATAATCCCGCCCAGTGCGCGCCACAGCGGGTGTTCGGCCGTATTTCGCGGCATTATATCAACCGATGCCATAATCGGAATTAGGTTCTGTAATAAATCCTGGTATATCATTTCGGCGTTTTCGGCAACTGCGTTTGTTGCGGTCTTGTTTTTTAAAATGGCTTGAATCTTTACGATCAGATTATATTGATGGGTTAGTGTTTTTTGCATATCACGTATGCGTGCGCTGGTCTGGATTGTTAAAATAACAGCTGCGATGCTGGCAAAAACACTGATGCAAATTCCGACTAAAATCAACATATTTTGCATAATATACCCTTCGTTTAGTTTTTTATTTCGCCCCCAGTATAACATCTTTTGCCGATTCGTGCGATTTTATCTTAAACGATAGTAAAATTTGGTTGATTTAAGTATGTTTTAGCTCTTGCACAGATTCGGTCAAGTTGTTATAATAATACATTATATAATAAGAATATCAGGAAAGGAATGCTTATATGTTTCGCAAGATTCTAATTATTGCAATGTTTGCAACCGCGGCTGGGTATTGTTTCGCAGCTCAAAATCTGCCCCAGGTCGTAACGTCCGAGGTTTTTTATACCGAGGATAAAACAGTAAACGAAAATCAATACGATACAGCGCAAGTATATGACACAACCGCCTGGCAGGAAATAGAAGTCCCCGCATGGCCAATCGCAGGGTCCGACGCCGACGTTGAGGTTGCATGCGAAGACGGCGCGTGTTCAAAGAATAAGCAGTCTGATAATATCCGTATTGTATCAAAAATTGGATCGGATCTGGTTGTTGAAAATAATTTTAATTTAGGGGCGCGTGGTGAATTCGGCGGCTGGTCCGGCGGGGCGAATATGCTGCACGGGACCCAGATCCCGGTCGGTTTTGACGATGAATGCAACAGCGGGTCCGAGATGCCACTGCTGCACCGCGAGGTATTAGAAGACGACGGCGGAAACGTTTTAACGGTATCGCGCAGTAATCGTCGTGATTGTGCAAAGTATTCAGACGGCTATGCCGCGTATTTGGCGAAAAACGGCGCAACCGCCGCAGAGCAGGCCGCAGCAATTGCAAACACATCCACCGGGGATACCACGGTTATAAGCGAAGAGATCAGCGTTGATATATCCGCCGATGCCGAAGCACCGGCCGCCATGACAGATCAGGTTCGTTCATGGGTCGTGGCCAGCGGTCAGACGTTGCGTGATGTCCTGCAGGCGTGGTGCAACAAAGAAGGCTGGGATATGGTCTGGGCAACGTCACGTGAATATCCGATTGAGGCCAGCGCGGTATTTAAAGGCCGGTTCGTAGATGTCGCATCGGCGTTGGTACGTAATTTCGGTCGGGCAACACCAATCCCGTATGCAAAGTTTTATAAGGGAAATCGTGTATTGGTAATTTCCACAAACGAAGAATAAAAATTAAATTCAGGCGCCGTAGGAGAAATAGATGATAAACCCAATTAAATTTTTCATAACATGCAGTATTGCCTGTGCAATGCTATCGGGATGCACTAATCGTGACTCGGCCAAGGTTGCCGGATCAGTTGATCAGGATTTTATTAACGCATACGATGCATTTGAAATGGCAAAAAATCCCCGCGCCAAGGTTGCAACCGGTGACACCGTATCCATGTCCGAAGGTGTATGGCTGGGAAATAAATCCACTGTTTTGGCGCATCGTAATAATCTGCCGGCGCAATTTGAAACAGATACAGGTATTACAATTCTATTAAACGATCCGGTATCACTGCAGGTATTTGCAAATGACATTACGGCCATTACAGGAATCCCGGTTAAGATCGACAGTCAGGTTAACGCAGAAAAGTTAAAAAAGACTGTGAATATCGCATATACGGGGAAACTATCGGGACTGCTATCCCAGGTCGCAACGGATCTAGATTTGCTGTGGTATTATGATAAATCTGCGATTGTGTTTTATGAAACCGAAACGAAAACATTTACATTATATGCCCTAGGGACGGATATTTCATACCAAACCGCGGTTCAGACCGATGACGGTAATCAGGTATCTCTGGAGTCTACGTTAAAAGAATGGGACGAGGTTGAAAGTGCAATATCTGCAATCATAGGCAAGGCGGATAATGCTGATTTTACCGTATCGCGCAGCCTTGGGACGATTACGGTTACCGCACCGCCATCTGTTTTGGCGCGCGTTGGCGAATATATTGGAAAGCAAAATAAACGTTTATCCCAACTGGTTACAATTGACGTAAAGGTATTACAGGTATCAATATCTAATAACTCTGCGTTTGGTTTAAACCTGGCGGCGGCAATTAATTCATCGTCCGGGTTAAACTTGGTCGCGAATCCTAAAAATAACTTAGCGTCAACCGAGGCCAGTTCAATGAACATCGCTGTTCTGTCGAATGCTGTATCTGCGATGACCGGGGCGACGCATATTGAAAACGGGAACGTTGTTGACGGCGCATATACCCAGGACCAGATCGCACACGGTTCATTATCCGGGGCCGCGGGCAGTAACGCATTGATTCAGGCACTGGCCAAGCAGGGTAAGGTATCGCTGGTTACAAACGTCGGTGTAACGACACGTAATAATCGTGTTGCGCCGGTTAATAATACACGTACAACCGGGTATATTAAACGTTTTGAATCACGTAACTTTACAACCGTTGAATCCAGTACCGTTGATCAGGATGACCTGGAAACCGGGTTTTCTATGCAGCTGCTGCCGAATGTATTAGAAAACGGTAAGATATTGCTGCTGTTTAGAATGTCCGTTCGTGAATTATTAAAAATGTCCACCCAGACCATCGGCGAGGTAACACTGCAGCTGCCCGAGGTAGAAGAACGCAGCTTTATGCAAGAGGTTATTATGGAATCCGGCCAGATGTTAGTTGTATCCGGGTTTGAAAAACAAAATAATAGCGATATTCGCTATGGCCTTGGTGATCCGGACTTTATGGCGTTGTCGGGATCGCGTGAAACCAATGCAACGCGTGATGTTTTGGTTGTGATTTTAACCCCACAGGTTTTAATCAGCCCGTTGGATGTTGAACGTTCAATTCAACAGCACTGGGGTGCACCGCTGAATTAGCTTTAAAATATGCCAGGGAATCCCTGGCATTTTTTTTATTTTATATCAGGCAATTGCCGGCCAATTAAATAATTGCGTAAATCCAATAAATCCTATATAATCT
>CALDAH010000012.1 GCA_937903135.1 uncultured Alphaproteobacteria bacterium
CGGCGGGAACGTATAAAGGCACGGCCGGTAACGGCGCATGCACCGCATGTGCGGGCGCAACGTATTCCGACAAAGATGGCGCAACGGCATGTACCGAATGCCCCAAAACGGCCGATGATAATGGGAGTATCGGCTATTGGAAAGCAGACGGGATACATAATACCGTAAATTCATGTTATAAAACCAAACGAACATGGGCCGGCAGCTATTGCAGCGGTTTCCGCACATGTTATTACACCAGCGGCAGCAGCGGGAATGCGACATATAACGGGAACAGTCAAAAGGGATGCGATGCGTATTCTTTAACATCGTGCATCGCAGGGTATTATGCGCCAACCACATCGTCTATGTCACAGATAGATGGCGTATCGGTTGGCACGGGTTATTATTCACCCGCCGGGGACACGGCACGATATGCGTGCACAAATACCAAGCCTGCAAATTCTGCGTATAGCGGTGGCGCGGCGACAAATAATTGTCCGTGGACATGCAATGCGGGATATTTTCTGGAAAACAACGCATGCCCCGACTGCGGCAAAGGTGGATATTATTGCCCGGGCGATAATAAAAAATATAAATGCCCCGCCAATAACCAAGACCTGGCCACGCTATCGGGCGGGAAAATTCTATCGCAATACGTTAGCTGGTCTACGGGATCACCAAACTCTACGAATATAAATCAATGCATGGGGGATACATATATATCCGTTACAGCGGGGCTATACCTTGCTGAATGTTCATGGAATGGGAAAAATTATTATGATAATTGTGGCGGTTCATTTTTATGGTATCAGGCGGCGCCGGGATATTATCTAAACAGATATTCGTTTACATCATCACACGTATGGTATCGCAATATAAAGCAATGTACAAACGCCCCCGGCAATGCGCACTATACCGCCGCCGGAACGCCCGACGATCCGGTAACCAGCGGCGGCACGGTTGACTATAACGATTGCCCGTGGGCGTGCGATGATGGATACGGTCAGACGTCGGAAAACATCTGTGCCGAAATGTGCACGGCCGGCATAACGCAGATTAAAACGGCATCCGGGGTCAGCGTCCCGCTATATAAACAAAAGCATACGACGCCTGCGATAAACATCGGGCACGCGGGACAGGTATGCTATGGCAGCCTGGCCGAAGGGGCGGCCGCCGGTGCGATTAATATAAACTATAACGGAAAAACATATCATTCCATTAGGTAAAAAAAACGCGCTATGTGCATGAAATCATGCGCATAGCGCGATTTTTACATAACAATTATGACGGGTTAAAACCATCCCTTTTTATCGGATTTAGTCGCTGCAAATTCGGTTAGTATTTTTTTCTGTTTATCATTCAATTTTGTCGGGATGCGAACGGCAACCTCTATATACAAATCACCGAAACTGCCCGCACGACGCCCGGGCATACCATGACCGCGAACACGCAGTTTTTCACCTACCTGCGTGCCGGCGGGAACTTTTACCGACAGCTGTTTATCGTCTATTGTTTCTACATCTATCTCGCCGCCAAGTGCAAGTGTCGTAAACGGCACATCCATCCGGGTAATCAAATCCGCCCCGCGTCGTTCAAAACGCGCATCGGGCCGAACACGGATATCCAGATAAAAATCCCCGGCAGGTGCACCGTTTAATCCGGCCTCGCCCTGCCCGGCCAAACGCAGACGCGTTCCATCCTCTACGCCCGCCGGAATCTTTACCTCAAGCGTGCGTTGTTTATTAACCGTTCCCGTGCCATCACACTGGGGGCATTTTTTACTAATCTTATGTCCTGTGCCAGCGCATTCCGGACATGGCGTTTCAACGGCGAAAAACCCTTGGCGGGCATGAACAAATCCCGTTCCATTGCAACGTTCGCATACAGGGGCCGCATGGCCATCCGCAGTGCCGTGCCCGTCGCATTTTTCGCACTTTGTGTTACTTGAAAACTTTACAGTATGTGTTTTACCAAAGAACGCATCTTTTAGGTCAATAACAACCTCGTCTAATAAATCGCGGCCACCACGCTGGGGTGCGGACGCTGTGCGATTTCCACCAAAACCGTCAAATCCGAATCCACGCATTGCCTCGCGCAGGATATCCTCCATCCCGGCGCCGCCGCCCATATCAAAATGGAACGCGCCGTTTCCAAACGGATTACCGCCACCGAACCCGGCACCTGCGCCATTGCCACCGGCAAACGCAGCATCACCGAATCGGTCGTATGCGGCACGTTTTTGCGGATCTTTTAAGATATCAAATGCGTTATTAACCTCTTTAAATTTTTCTTCGGCCGCCTTGTCCCCTTGATTTTTATCCGGGTGATATTTCAGTACCAGCCGATGGTATGCTTTTTTAATATCTGCATCTGATGCGTCGCGGGCGACACCTAAAACTTCATACGGGTTTTTATTCATCTTTTTCGTCCATAATTATTTTTTATATATTGTGTGTTATATATAGAATCATTATATAAAAAATCAAGCCCTTTGAGATTAATTGGGTCTAAATTCTTTCGCTTGCGAAAAATTAAATAATGTTATAATAATATTGCTATGACAGATACAAATACACACTCTTATGATGCATCAGATATTCAGGTTCTTGAGGGGCTTGAACCCGTTCGTTTGCGCCCGGGAATGTATATCGGCGGGACGGATGAAAAGGCATGGCATCACCTGCCGATTGAGATTATGGATAACTCTATTGACGAAGCGGTTGCCGGGTTCGCAAAAAAAATATCTGTAAATTTAATTGACTCTAAAACCATTGAAATTACCGACGACGGGCGCGGAATTCCCGTGGATGAACACCCAAAATACCCCGGTAAATCCGCATTAGAGGTTATTTTAACAACCCTGCACTCGGGTGGTAAATTTAATAATAATGTTTATAAGACCAGTGGCGGCCTCCACGGCGTCGGCAGCGCGGTTGTTAATGCCCTATCGTCCGAGATGATTGTTACAATATCTCGCGATGGTTATGAATGGCAGCAAACGTTTTCCCGCGGCAAACCAACGTCCGCGATGACCCAGGGGACGGCAACGCGTGCACACGGGACAAAGATTCGTTTTACAATTGACGATCAGATATTTGGCGAAAATGCCGTATTTAAACCGGTAAAAATATACCGTATGGCCCGGGCCAAGGCATTTTTATCCAAGGGCGTAAAAATTGACTGGCAATGCAACCCGGGGTTAATTACCGATGATATGAATATCCCTGCGCAAACAACGTTTTATTACCCGAACGGCGTTGCTGATTTCTTGGATGAAAAAACGAAAAATTCACCGCGTATATTACCACGTATTTTCAGCGGCAGTGTGGATTTCCCCGACGATAGTGGTCGCGTTGAATGGGCGCTGACCTTCTTAACCGACGAAAATGGTGCGGCATCGGACGATGGATTCTTTTCATCGTATTGTAATACTATTGCGACAATTGATGGCGGCACACACGAAACCGGATTTAAATCCGCAATTACCAAGGGGATAAAGGCATACGGGGAAAAGGTAAATAATAAATCTGCGGCCGGGATTATCGGTGATGACGTTTTTGACTCGGTTGCGGCGATTGTATCTGTATTTTATAAAACGCCCCAATTTTTAGGCCAGACAAAAGAAAAACTATCCAACCCAGAGGTTGCCCGCTATACCGAGGCGGCCCTGCGCGATCCATGGGAAATATTCTTAGCGTCTGATCCGAAAACATCAAACGCGTTACTGGATTTTGTTATTAATCTGGCGAATGCGCGCATAAAAACCAAACAGGTAAAAGATATTGCCCGTAAAACACCGACTAAGCGTATACGTATGCCGGCGAAATTGGCCGATTGTTCCAAGCACGGCATTGACGGGACAGAGCTGTTTATAGTTGAAGGGGAATCGGCCGGCGGGACGGCGAAACAGGCACGCGATCGCGCGACCCAGGCAATTATGCCCCTGCGCGGTAAGGTTTTAAATGTTATATCTAATTCCGATGAACGCTTTGGCGCGAACAAGGAATTAAATGAATTAATTGACATTATCGGCGCCGGCACGGCAAAAGACTGGGACGAAAGCAAGCTGCGATACGAGAAAATTATCGTTATGACCGATGCGGACGTTGACGGCAGCCATATTGCATCGCTGCTAATGGCGTTCTTTTATCAGCATATGCCGCAATTAATATACGGCGGTCATTTATATCTATCGTGTCCACCGCTGTATAAGCTTACGGCCGGAACTGAATCCATATACGTTGATACGGACGAAGAGCTAGAGAATCTGAAAAACGGTAAATATAAAAACAAAAAAATTGAGATATCACGATTCAAAGGGCTTGGCGAAATGATGCCGGGTCAGCTAAAAGAAACGACCATGTCGCCAAAGACTCGGCGTTTAATCCGTGTTGAACTGCCCCCGCGCACCGACGAAGGGGCCGAGGATACAGAAAAAACCCGGACAATCGTATCCGAGCTGATGGGTAAAAAACCCGAATTCAGATTTAAATTCATTACCGAACACGCCCAATTTGTAAAAGACTTGTTCGTATAATTTAAAATCTTTAATAAAATAATACCACTGCCCTGATCTATTCCCGATCATTTTGGGCGGTGTATTTTTTAACAAACGGTTGACATTTTTATATTTTGTATTATATAAGATATGATTAACCCAGGGAATTAAAAATGTCATTACAACATACACCGGTTAAAAAAAGTTCTAAAAAGAAAAACACATATATCTTACAAATCCCCGAGATGTTAATGCCATCGCATAAAGTTGGTATACCCAAAAACATACCGCTGCCGTTAATTATTAAAAACGGTAAAAATATTCAATCGGATTACGGGGTAGCAGCAACAAAGTATTTCCCGACCACGGATGTTTGTCATATGCAATGGGAATACGTCGCCACACAACGTTATATGGGCCAAAAGCTTGCCAGTACCATTGTGGAATATCTGGACAAAGAAACCAATAAGCCTGTTTTAATGCTATTTCCGACCACATGTCATATTTTCAAAGAATATAGTAAAAATTACATGTCGCGTTTAAATCATGCATCACGCCGGGACTTAGAATATGAAATGCAAAAACGATCAAGGCTCATAGAATCCATGCTAATCGCCGAACGGCGCCAGCACAATAAATAACAAAAATCCCCGGGCCATCCCGGGGTATTTTTAACACCAAATTAAAGATGGTTATTTTACGCCGACGTTGAATTCATCACCCCAGCCGGCAACAACCTGGCCGCCGATCGTACAGTTTATATCCTCAAAACCATTTGATATCTGGTTCTTCTTTACAACCTTACTGGTTATTAAACCGCCCGCCGTACCAAGTACAACCCCCGCAACGGAATCCGATACCAGACGAGAGGTATTAAAGTTCCCATCCTCGTTCTTCCAGCGCGATTTATCCAGACCAGATTGAATGTCTTTTAATCCACGTGATGCAGTTTCTATGCGGTGCGTTATCTCGGTTATTTTGCTCGTGATTAATGCCACTGACGCTGCTTCGTCATAGCTCGCGATTAGCGCCATTAGCTCTGCGTATTTTATCTGATATCCCGCCTCGTTGCGATCGCTTCGCTGGCAGTATTCCAGTAAAGAGTCTATTGCCGATACTATCTCTGCGCTGTTGCGGTATTTTATTTTATACTGCGCAAGCTCTTGTAAAACCGAACTGCTGCAATTAAATGGCTGCGAGCCGTTGGGCGCAGGCGTCGCACTTCCCGAGCCGCCCCCGTTGTTATTCGAACCATCTTTTTTAATACATTCAAGGTTAGTTGTCGTATTGTTTATTATTTTAAGTGTTGTGCCTTTTTCGGTGCAGTAGCTCGGGGCAACGCACCATCCCTGGGACATGTTCTTGTTATTTACAACCAGGTAAGTTCCCGTCTGGCACGCTGTGGCCGCACATTTTATTTCATTGCCGATCTTTACATATACTCCCTTAGTCGCAAAATGAATTAATTTTAAATCAGATGCGCTGCACGGTTCGCCAACAACTTTCTGCACGACAGGCTTTTGTTCAACGCATTTATTCCCTTGGCGCACATAGCCTTCGTCTGCGCATTTCCATGCCCAACATACTTTACCTTTGGCTTGGCTGCTGCCATATACCTGAATTTTATAATCGCCATCCGCGGGCATTTCATATCCGCTGCAGAATTTTACCTCGCCGGTTTTTGACCAATGATCGTCTAAGAACCGTGCTTTTATCCAATTGGATTCAAATTTATTTTTCCCCTGCATGCATGTATGAACGTATGGGAATTGGCCGAACATTTCATCGCCGATATTACAATAACGCGCGTTTGGCATATCCGTTAGCTTAGATACATTACAGCACGCATATTGGCCGGTAACCGGATCCATATTACAGTCCGTCTGGGAAAACATTTTTGCCCCGGCCCCGACTGCGCCGATAATTGTACCGACCGCGATTGCGCCGCCGTATGCAATCTGACCGCCGACAGGGATTGCATTTACAAACGCAGCGGCCGATCCGGTAAATGTTGCACCTGATGCCGCGCCCTGGGCAACATCACCCCAGGTCGTTTTTGTATCTTTGGCCTCTACGCTGTCGTATAATCCGTATGCACCGGTCGCCATCCCCACGACACCGAGTGCCGCGCCGCCGGCATTTACAGCCTTTGGCACAGATGTTTTTGCGGCCGGCAATGCCTTCGGCTGCGATCCGCCCGATAAAGCGCTATTTGTTGGATTAACACGAGATTTCCAATTAACCGTATTCCCGCTGCTGCTATATTTAGAAGCCATTTTTTCAGCTGCACTGCGCGACATACCATTGCCAACCGGTGTTCCATCCGATGTTATATCAAATAATCCGTTACCGTTATCAATTATATCTATTATTGCCGCATTGGCAGATGTTAGTCCTAAAAATCCAAGGGTTAATATCGTGGTAACGAATGATTTAATCATTTTTTCCTCTCTTTCTAATATACAATCCAAACGGTGGTTTAGGTTTGGCGTATTTTCATCCTCATTTTATAAATATTTTATCATATTTTTTCCGGTTTTCCAATCATGAATTTTGCTGAAATTTAACCACCGGAAAAATCAAACGGGACGCTAGTACCCGCTAAACCCGCGACGCCTGGCAACCCGCCCCCCCCTGTTAATCCAGGGCTGCCCAACGGCTCGCAGTCATTTAATTGCAGCAGTGCGGTTTTACAAGAGCTTGCGCAATATAAAATACCGCACCAGCGCAGAGATGGTATCGGCAATAGACTCTTTAACTGCACGATCGGCGGCCAGGTTGTTGCCGGCCGGGGGTGATGAATTTAACGTCGGCGTAAAATAACCATCTTTAATTTGGTGTTAAAAATACCCCGGGATGGCCCGGGGGATTTTTTTATTTTATTTGCATTCGGCAATTAACTGTGCGATCTGGGCGGATAAAACCAAATCTGTTTTCTTTAATTTTTCAATCTGGGCAATCGCATATAAAACTGTCGCATGATCACGATCACCGACCATCTGTCCGATTTCGGTCAATGACATATTCGTCGCACCCTTTAAAACCGCCATCATAATCTGGCGTGCCAAAACCAGGCCACGGCTGCGACCACGACCGCAAACCGCGTCGTATGAAACGCCAAGCTTTTCGCACATACCACGAACCATCGCAATCGGTGTACGGGCACGTGCCAATGTATCGGCCAGCAAACGTTCGGCAACCGCTAAATCAACCGGGGCATTCATTAGTTCACTATATGCCTTGATTTTTGTAACGACACCCGCAATTAAATGGCCATCGGATGCAATACGTGATGCAATTACATCGGCAACATCAGATTTAATCCCGCTGCGCAGTAACATAACACGTTTAACATTCGCCGACGGTGCTGCAACGTCTGCAACCAATCCTGATGCCATCAAAGACTGGGCGCGACGATCAAACCCGGACAGATTTCCCGGCGCAGCGTTTGCCGTTAAAACAATATTTTTACCCGCAGCACGTAAATCAATTACCAGCTGCAAGAATTCTTCGCACGTTGCACGTTTACCCGCCAGCGCCTGAACATCATCTAAAATAAACGTATCACAGTTACGGCAGAAATCTTTGAATGCAAAAACCGTACGATCGTGCAGACTGCGTGTAAATTCCGAAACGAACTGACCACCTGACATTATAATGGTTCGGCCCGCCGATGCTGCGTTAATACAACGCGCCAACAAAGATTTGCCCGCCCCGGCCGGTCCGTAAATAAACAACGGCGAGAAAGAAACACAACCCGCCGCAATTTTTTTACACGCAGATAAAACAAATGCATTTTCATCAGATGCAATAAACGAATCAAATGACGCGGCCGCGATTGAAACTGTTTCTGTAACCGCCGGTGTGTATGACTGAACATTGTTATCATTTGCAATCGGTGCAGCGGCCGGAATATTTGCAACGCCACGAACAGATATTTTTAACCCCAGGCCAAATTCAGCCGCGATATCGTTTAATAAATTAGAATGAACACTGCTAATAAAATCGGCCGAGAACTGATTTTGCGCACGCAGATTTAAAACACCGCCGGATATATCAAATTCCAGTGGGGAAATCCACGATGTAAAACTGGCGGAATCCATTTTTGCGGCAATTGCCCCCTTGATTGTTTCCAAGTTTGTTTTTTTTGCCGCTGCCTGCATGCTGTTTCTCCTTCCTTCCCTAAAAGAGTTTCCTGCCCGTGCGAGAGTGTAAAAACCACCTGCACATAAACGCTAAATTTTACTAATCCGTTAATCGTTTCATAAAAATTTAGTGTTTATGTTTGCCTATGTTTTCCTACCCTCTCGCGTTTGTTTGATTGTTGTTTACAATCGTTTTGATACGTCAGTTAAGTTATAAGATTAATTTCTATTTGCAACTAAATGTTAAACAAATTTTTAAGATTTATTTTTTGACAACGATTCGTTTTTTTGCCCGATTTCTGCGGTTTGTATATACACTGTATATACATGAAAAGAATCACATCCGAATATATCCGCCGTCAACTTTTCGCACCAAACCCTGCAATTCTAAGACGACTAAATCACGTTTAATTTCCGAAACACTTTTTTTGACAATTTGTGCCAATACAGATTCGGACACCGGCATCGCCCCTAGTTTATCTATAAGATAATTTTCCGATTCATTTTTTTGCGAAATATTTTTTTCCAATGGCATTTTTTCAGATAAATTAAAAAAATCTGATGCCCCTGTGCATAATTTTGCATCCCCGGCGGCAATTAATGAATTTGGTCCGGCGGATCGCGGATCAGACGGGTGTGATGGGATTGCCCAGATTTCACGCCCGAAATCCATTGCGAATCGCGCCGTGGTCATACTGCCGGATTTTTTATCGGCCTCGCCTATTATTACTTTATCGGCAACGCCTGCGATCCAGCGGTTTCGCTGAATAAAGTTTGTCCCAAGCGGCACAAATCCGACCGGCATTTCGCTAACGACAACACCTCGTTCAATAATTTCATAATACAAAGACTCGTTTTCCATTGGCCAGATATAATCCGCCCCGCCCGCCAATACCGCAATCGTAGCAGAGTTATTTGCACCGCGCAGTGCCCCGCGATGCGCCGCAGTATCCGCGCCCATGGCCATACCCGATGCCACGGCATAACCGTTTGATGCAAAATCACACGCCAGTCGCGCCATAAACTGCATCCCGACGGCTGTTGCATGGCGCGTTCCGACCATTGCAACCGCATTTTTTTTCAATGTTTCAATATTTCCCCGGGCGGTAATAATCGGCGGGTGATTTTTCACCGCGCGCAGCCGTTTTGGATATAAATCATCACTATCTGATATATAATGTATATTCAGTTTATCGGCACGATCCATCTCGCGGCATATACTATCGCGCAGCGTCCCGGCCGGCCCTAGCATTTCAACAACCGCCGCCGCGCTGCCGAATCGCGTAATTAATTCATTATATCGCGCCGGCCCAACCCCGGGGCTGCGAATAATTAATAACTTATTAAATAAATCAGACATGTGTGTTAGTATATGAAATTATTACAACTGTTTTAATAAAAATCCGCATACAGCGGATTTTTATTTCGGACACTTAATTCTTATCGGCACTTAATAGATATTCAAAGTCCCAATCCTCGCACTCATCGGGGCGCTGGTCGTTATGATCTTTCCAGACGCTATCCTCGCACGCCTTTTGCATATCCGATAGATAGCGAACGAATTTATTATATTCAACCCTATCTTCTTTGGCCAATACCAATAACTGTGAACGCAGCAGCTCGTTTTCGGATAGTTTTTTATTATACTGTCCCTCGACCTTGCCGCCGATTAAACTGTTTCCGAATAACTCCATCGCGCCAACGCCGATGCCCGCGCTACCTACAACGCCGCCAACGGTCGCCCATGTTCGCGCGGATTTTTTAGCATCCAAAATACGCTGTTTAATAACACCTTCGTCCGCCCATTGCCCGCATGTAATATCCCGTCCCATTTCAAAGTATTTAGCCGGTACATCCGCAACGCTAATTCTCGAATCATTAGATTTCAGGTCAACCTTAACAAAACAGGTATTATTTTCCGGGTTTTCTAAATCCTCTATCATTGATTCATAGTTATTAACATTACTATAACGTGATGCCCAGACGAATGTATTTCCGATACCTATATTATTATTAATGCATGCGGCCTTTTCTTTTTCGCGCATATCTACTTTCTTTTCCGGGGCATCTGTTGCCTCAACCCGAACACTGGATTTATTATTTAGCGCAGAATTCGCCGCAGATACCGACATTGACGCGGCCGAAATTTGATTAGTAGACGCAGTTTTACGTGGCGCAGCCGCCATCTGGGATGACATTGCACGGCGTCCCTGTCCGGCGGACGTTAAGGCAAATGCCGGCATAATCATCATAGATATCGCAACAATAGATACCAGTTTTTTCATAATCCCTTCCTAACCTAAACTCTGTTATATTATATCATAAATTAACATTAAAATAAAGTGTTATTAATAAATGCGGTTACAATTTTTTGTAACCGCCCGGATTATTTTTTCCATTTCCATTCAATTTTCGATTCGCGTCCTGTGATTAAACGGCCGATATTTTCCCGATGCCGCCACAGACATACCAACGCAATAGATAAAAACGCGAAACCGATATCTGTGCCAATCGCAAAGCCCAGGATTGGCATCAGGCAAAATGCAACAACCGCGCCGAGTGATGAATAACCACTAAACAACGCGACAATTATCCATTCAATTCCGCATACAGCGAACGCGATCGGGTTAATTGCCAATAAAACCCCGAACAGCGATGATATTCCCTTACCGCCGTGGAAACGCAGCCATACCGGGTAGCAATGTCCGATAATTGCGGCAAATCCACACCATGCGCCGAACGCGTCCCCTGCGATTGCATTTCCGATAAATACGGCGGCGATTGCCTTGGCCATATCCAGCAGCCATGTAATTGCGGCCATACGAAAACCGCCGACGCGCATAACGTTTGTTGCGCCGATATTTCCGCTGCCGACGCGGCGCAGATCGCCCTTGCCTGCGATGCGCGTTAACAGCAGTCCCATCGGGATAGATCCGAGTAAATATGAAATAATTATTCCAAATATGTATATCATTTTATTTTTCCTTGATTTTCTGTTTGTTTTCTATAAAATATCAAAAACATGACTAAAATAAAAGGAAAATAAAGTGGCAAATCACAAGTCATCAGAAAAAAGAATTTTAGTAACAGCAAAAAAGAACGCTATTAACACAGCACGTCGCAGCGCGGTTAAAACAGCGACCAAGAAAGCATTGGTTGCCGTTGAATCCGGTGACAAAGCGGCTGCAACAACAGCGGCACGCAACGCAGAAAGCAAGATTATGAAATCTGCTGGTAAAATTATGCCGAAAAAACGTGCTGCACGTAAAATATCACGTTTAACGAAAAAAGTTGCTAAGATGGCATAATTGTGCCATTCGGCACAAAAAACAAATTGCGCACGTATTGTGCGCTTTTTGTTGTATAAAAAACAGTCAACCATTCCCCCATCACCACACGCCCCAATGCCGATAACGCATATTGCCGGATCGGCCGATCGCCACAATACCCAATAGCGACGCAGCTATCCCCCCCCCGCCTATCTCTTTGTGTGATATGTTTTCCCGTTATAGTTTACATTAATCGCGCCGGCGGCCGCCCCCTCGGCCAGGCTGCCATAGCATACCTGTCCTGCGTGCCCGATGTTTATCGCGGGCGTCGTCTGTTTTTGTTTATACAGCGGCACGCTGACCCCGGATGCTGTTTTAATCTCTGTTATGCCGGCCGTGCACATTTCGGCACAGATGTTTTCCGACGTCTGACCGTATCCATCATCGCACGCCCACGGGCAATTATCCTCAACCGCATAATCAACCGATGGCGTACTATAGCTGGTATAATGCGCATTCGCAGGTTTTTTTGTACACGGCCGGCATTCTGTATACCATCCATTAAAATTCAGCGGCGATGCGGCATAATACCCGGTCCGACACCAGTAATATGCTGTATAATTATTCCCATGCGGACCGTATTCGCACGACCCCTGATTTTCATAGTGAGTTCGCGTCTCGTCTTCAAAATACCATGTGCATACACAATCCGTGCTTTTTACCGCATGCAGCCTATCCGCCCAGCTGCCGTTGGATAAGGATGTAATATAATCCGGCGTTGGCGAACCGGCCTTTACGGTCGTAGAACACGCGGCGCGATGCGTGCCACCCGTACAATAATTCGTGTCGCCACAGTCCGCACATGACGTATTCCCATTCGCAGATGACCCATAATATCCCGCATTGCATGACCACGGGCATGCGTTTGACGTGGCCGCGCCGGTATAAGCGGAATTCGCAGGTTTATTAGTGCACGCGCTGCACGCCGTGCCATTCGTATAATACCCGGTGTTCGCCGTTACGGATTTTACCGTCTGCTGACACGCGGCGTTATTTGTGCTGCACCCGCTTTTGATCGTCCCGTCCCCCGTCCCGGCGCTGTTGGCATACGCAACATAGTTGCACGCCGCGACAGAACAGGCATTACAAGTGACCGTCGCACAGTTCGCAGGCTTGCCACACGCCGTCTGAGTCCCCGTCCACGCGCGGGATTTGGTATTGCTATAGCATTCGGTCTTTGCCTTAGACCGGGCCGCGGAATTCGGGTATCCCGACGGACACGCCTCGTTCCCACCGGTAACCTTTCGCGTTGACCATTCACCGATATAGATAACCGGACTGCCGCCAGGGCAATACGCGCCGGCCGGACAATCAATTGCCCCCGCACCAACTGTCTTTACGTATTTCCCAGGGCTAAGGATTAAATAGCAATCCAGATATGCATTACTTCCCTCCGCCGATAGGGTATATCCATTCGTGGTACACGCCGTTCGCCCACCGGTACTGCCGTAATTTACCCGGGTTTCCCCCGTGCAATATCCATTTGCAGCGCATGTAACCTGGCCGGCATTTGCCGTGGCAACGTATTTGCCTTTCTCGGTTGTTAAATAACATGCATTTATCGCAGTTGACTTCGCCGCAGAGTTCGGATACAAAGACGGGCATGTTTCCAGGCCAAAGTTTGTCGTATGAACCGTTGCCTGGTTGCTGGTGCTGCATAAAACCTTGTCTTTCCCCGGGCAATATGAACCGGCCGGGCATTCCTTAACCGTTTTATAATACGCATAATCACCACAGAGGTCTTTGTCGGTTAAATAGTACCCTTTCATCGCAGTATAATAGCGAAATGCTGATCCGCCATCGTATTTACCCGTATCTGGGTTATACAGCACATATTCATACAACCCGGCACGATCCCCCGATTCATACCACGCCAGCGATTGACATTTACCGATGGAATCTGCCCCTGTTCGCGACACCAGCTCTGCGTGGCTAAATACGGGATTATAGTATTCCGCCGGGTACGTTGTTCGCCGATTCACCGTCGGGTCGGGGCAATTATTCTGAACCCCGGCCGAACAATACGTGCCGCCCGTACACTGGGACTGGCCCGTGCAGTTATTATTGCTGGTATTGCATCCGGTCGTGTAATATCCGGCGCTAACCGTTGAACACGCGGCGGCCCCCGTGCCGCTGAACTTTGTCCTCCCCGTGCATGCCGCGCAGCTGCTGGTGCTGCCCAGTGCAACCGTCGCCGCGGCTTTGTATGTACCGGCCGAACAATTCGCAGGCGGCGCAGACAACACAACAACATCCCCAACCGCGACCGCGGTCTTTGACGTGGCTATCTCTGTTGGTGCTAAAACCGTTTGCCAATTAGAATTATCCGTAGATACAGAAATAGTTAGGTTATGATAGATACGCCCATCGGTATACGTCGCAAATTTAATTGATCCCAATGCATAAACCGTACCCATGTCCCATACCATCGGCGCGCCCTGGGCATATGGCCACCGCGACCATGATCCATCCGTCCCAGCGGTTAAAGTATCCCCCAACGGACCGCTTTTGCCCTTTAACAGATTAGTACCCGTGGCATTCGCTGACTCGTATGCCTCTATCTCAACGATATGGGTCGCCGCATTTGCTGTACTGCCGTTTGATGTTACTTTGATATACCGTGCATTAATCTTATTCGCGGGTATATATTTACCGCCCGGGACTGAAATCGTACAGTCTGTACTGCTATCGTGGGCCGACGCCGCGGTCCCGGATGATGTAAACCCGTTCATACAATAGTTTATCGTTGATACGTTTTCATAATTAACACTATGTGCACCGACAAACCAACCGCCCGCCGGGGTTGTACATTGCGCACCCGCAGATACAACGCGTGTCCCGGCCGCGCATGCAATCGCACACTGGGCAATTTCCGTCGCGCCCGCCGGCCCGGATGTATAACCGGCCGGGCAATTATTTTTAACACCACCGGAACAATACGTACCCGCCGTACACTGCGCTTGATCCGTGCGTGTCGTTTCTGTCCCGCCGGTGGTATAATATCCCGCAGATACATTCATGCGAACACCGAACCTGCAGTAGTATGCGTTCCCGCCACAGGCAGCCTGTCCGGTGCAATTGTTATTATTGCTGCCGCAGCCGGTGGCATAATAACCCGTGCTGACCGGCGAACACGCTGTTGCGCCTTCGCCACTGTACACCGTCCGCCCCGCACATGCGGTGCATGCGCCGTTACCGGCCGTGCCTTTATACGTTCCCGCCG
>CALDAH010000013.1 GCA_937903135.1 uncultured Alphaproteobacteria bacterium
GCTTATAGTTTACCCCGCATGCTGTATCGGCAGTAATTGCGACCCGAACCTTGGCAATACATTCGTTTACGTCATCTGAATTATGCGCGCGATATTCTTCCAGTCGTGCCTCGCGCAGATATTTTTCAGCAGTCCGTACTGTATCCATTACGGCCTTGCGCTGTGAATCTACGGTCTTTTCATATGCATTACAATCCTGCGTTATTAATATGTTATACGCACTTTTGGCCATATTTAGCACCGCCGTGTTTTCACATGAATCCTTAACCAGCTGCAGACACTGTGAATTCGCAGAATTAAACAGCTCCTGACCCTCCAGCGCGGATAGATCCTGACCCGCATTTGTCGCGAATACCGAACCGCCGCTATCGCCCCAAATATCATCAACATCGCTTGTAAAATCCAGATCCAGTACTCCTAAACTATTTGATGAACTTTGCTGCACGGCAGGTGTTTTCTTGCCCGATAGCAGATCCCCGATCTCGGCCAGCATCGCGGCCGCACCGCTGGTATCACTTTTAATTGCCTCTTCGCCGGCGGTTGCGCTATACATCGCATTAACCTCGTCCACGGTTTTATCAACCGCATTCAGGTTATTATCTTCAAACCGGATCAATAGTGATTTTGCTTCGTCTAATGCGGCCTCGGTCTTGCGAAATTCGGTAAACTTTGCACTGCAAAAACAGCGACGGTATTTATCATTTGCATTTGCACACAGCTGATCCATGCATGTTGCATACGCCTCGCGACAGGCGGCATATCCGCCACCAATTTTGCTATAATCATTAAACACAGCCGTTGCGCGTGCTGTACCGGCCCGGGCAACACCGGCGCGCGAAGTACTTGTTGCACTGCGGGCCGACGACACTGCCGACATGCCACCGGTTACCGCCGCACGCGAAACGGTTGTTGTGGCCGCACGTGATGTATTTGAATTTGTTCGCGCAGGGGACACCACAACCTGACGCGTTGCGGCGCGATTGGTCGCCGCGGGCGCGGTCTTTACCACCGATGTTGCGCGCGCAGGTGTTGTGGTCGTGCGCCGTCCGGTTGCACTGCGGGCAGCGGCCGCCGAATTGTATTCCGCCCCGGCATCGGGCAATTGCCGAACATCGCGTCCATCGGCGCGCTGGGACGTGGCCGACGTGGGGGTCGCGGCGCGCGGATTTGCCAACTGCGCACCCGATGCCGGCGACAAAAACGTCGGCATTATTAATAATAAACACCCGAAAAGATTCAAGATCCGATTGTGCAAGCTTACATCTCTCTTGGTATTATTTTATCATTTTATCGCACTGTGAATCAATACTTAAATTTTATTCAATGCAACAATTGACTGCGTTTTTTACCCAATTCCCTAAACGTTTTACGGTTGATTTAGATTCATCTGATTTATTTTGATTATCATCGGATGACTTTTTAACGGCCCGCGTGGCATTCCCGGCAGTTTTAAGCGGGCATTCCGCCGTCGCGGTATTATATAAATCCGGCGCGATTTGCTTAACACCGGCCAGATCAATTAAGTTCATATTAATTCCCCAGAACAGAGAATATAAATCATATGATTTATTAAACAGGTTATATGCGTCGTCAGTATTCCCCGCGGCCAGTGCTTTTGTTCCGACCTCCATTAATCGCATTGATGCGGCCAATAAATGCTTAGATATGCACCATACTTCTCCATTTTCGGCCGTAGATTTTTTTACGATACGTTCCATCAGCTCTTTGCGCATATCACGAACGGTATTAATCATGTCATAGAATCCCGTTTTTTGGGTCTTTGCGCCACTGAAAAAGAAGTGTTCTTCTAATGAAATTAAATTCATTAATGCGATTGACAGGTCCTGATCGGACGAGAGGTCTAATGGATTTACCTTTTTAGCGGCGTCCATCTTCTGAACCATTTCTTCCATTGTCATTTTATTTGAACGTTTCATTTAGATATCCTTTTTATTATTTAGTAATCAGCCAGAAGATTAATGTTGCGATTAACAAAACAGATATTGGCACAACAACTTTCTGAAATGCGAATTTAGCATGACCGCCGTTTTTACGCTTAATCTTTATATACCAGCGTGCCCCGACATAGAACGCAACAGTCCCAACAATAACCCCCAATAAGAATTTATCAATTCCCCATAAGGTATTTGCACCGAACGTTACCCCCGGCATTAGATATACCAGCCCCAGCATTGAATAAAATACGATAAACGGCACGACAATCTGCCACAGGACGCTTGTAACGCCGCGCTTTTTTAACCAGCCGACGGTCCAAAAGAATAACGACAGCGTCAGTCCCCCGGCCCAGATCCCGGTAATTACATCATCAATGCCAAGTATTCGTGCCCCGCCCAGTCCGGCCCCGACGGCGACCGTACATACCGGACATACCGCATGGGCGGCATGCGCGGCGATAAACGTTGTTACTGCGAATAATGCAGACTTTAATGCCGTTTTCATTGTATTTTACACCTTTCCTCTTTGATCTTTTTAAATATCGTACACAAATTTTGCAATATCGGTCAATATGATTTTATGACACCACGCATATGGGCACTGCGGGCGCGCGGATTATTCGCAATCTCGTCATCCGATGGCAGGGCGGTGCGAATTAATTCAAACGCGGCATCGGCAACCGATGGCATATGTGGATCGCCCGCCACAGTTGTCCATTCACGGAAAACATTTTTTACAATCCTATCCTCTAATGAATGAAATGTTACACATATACACTTGCCGCCCGTTTTCAGCAATTCCGGAACAGTCCCCAGCGCCGATTTCAGCTGGCCCATTTCATCGTTTACGGCAATACGCAGTGCCTGAAATACCGGTGCAATATCCTTTGGATTATGTATTAAATCGCGCAATTGGAATGTCGTTTCCGGCATCGCATTATGTATTGCACGCGCAATCGGCACAGACTTTTTCACATCCCCATAATCACGTAATATCTGCGCCAGTTCCGAAACCCCGGCACGGCGGATCAGATCGGCGGCCGATACGCCATCTGCCGACATGCGCATATCCAACGGCGCGTCCGCACGAAATGAAAATCCCCGGGCGGGAATATCTATCTGCATTGATGAAATCCCGAGATCAAAAACAATAGCGTCGTATTTATTTTTTTCCAACACAGATATTTCTGAAAACGGCTGATTAATAAATCTAAAACGGTTACCGAATTCATCTTGGATTTTTTTAACGTCACTTAAAACATTCGGGTCACGGTCAAATGCGGTAACGGTCGCCCCGGCATTTAAAAATGCACGGGTATATCCGCCTGCGCCGAATGTACAGTCAACAATATGCCGGCCCTGGATATCGCCCAACGCCGCCATAACAGAATTTAATAATACCGGGATATGCTTCATTTATTCAATCCCCACCTTAATCCCCAGGCCGACAAAATCATTTGCGGTCGTCGCCCCCAGCTCTACGCCGCCGGGCAGGGCCAGTGTCGCAACCGTCCCTGCGGTATGCAGATTTAAAACCACCTTGGTCATGCCGCGGGGCAATACAACCAACGCTTTTTTAACATCGGGTAAAACAGATTGATCGTATACGTCCAGTGTAATCTTTCGGGCGACCTTTGCGACCCATTGTGCCAACGGGATAATAGAATCCACGAAAACAGAGACCCGATCATCCCGATTTGATGTTTTTCCGGAAATCACCACAATATTTTCATTTGATAAAACCTGGGCCAGATCCGCAGTCGCCGCACCGAATGCCACCGCATCAATATTACCAAAGCTATCTGATGCGGATATGGTTAACATATCCTTGCCGGTTTTAGTACGCCGCCGTGAAAACGCCCCGACGTTTGCCGCGATCTGAACCGGTTTTCTGTCGGGCATGGTTTCCAATGTTGCGCTGGTCGCCAGATTTGCCCGGGCAATTAAATGCTTATACTGATCCAACGGATGTGCAGATATATAGAATCCCAGTGCGGACAATTCGTTATCCAGTCGCTGTGAAAACGACCACGGCTCGGTTTTTGGTAAATTTTTATGCAGGCGATCCTCGCTTACGTCATCTTCTACGGTATTTGCGAACAACGACAACATATTCGCACCGTCTTTAGATTTGGACGCATACGACAAAATCATATCTGCGTTCATATACACCGCGGCGCGATTTTTTTCCAGCGAATCTAAAACCCCGACCTTTGCGAATGCCTCCAAAACACGCTTGTTCATAATCGGCGCACAGCGTTTTGCAAAATCGGTTAAGTTCTTAAATTTCCCGTTTGTGCGTCTTTCGGCGACGATTGCATCTGTCGCGGCGACACCGACACCTTTGATCGCGGCCAAACCATAGATAATTTTTCCGTCGCGAACGGTAAACAGCGATTCACTCTGATTAATATCCGGCGGGACAATTGTTATATTAAAGTTTGATTTAGCATCATCAACAAATATCGCCAGCTGATCGGTATCATTAAGGTTACTGGACATAGACGCGGCCAAAAATTCCGGCGTATAATTCGCCTTTAGATATGCGCACTGGTTCGCGACAATAGAATACGCAATCGCGTGGGATTTATTAAACGCGTATTTTGCAAATTCTTTGAACTTTTCCCACAGATCTTTTGCCGTATCCTTATCCAACGTTTTCTGTTCGGCGCAACCGTCAATGAACTTAACCTCCAGCTCGTCCATCATCTTAACGATTTTTTTACCCATCGCTTTTCGCACGTTATCCGATTGTCCGCGTGTAAATCCGGCCAATGCACGTGTTAATTGCATAACCTGTTCCTGATAAACGATAATTCCATATGTTTCTTTTAATATCGGTTCGGCCTTTGGGTGAACAAATTCAACCGGTTCATCACCGTGCATACGTGCAATAAACTGTGGAATAAACGCAATTGGCCCGGGACGGTTCAACGCATTTAACGCAGATATTTCCAAAAAGCTGGTCGGGTGCATCTTTCGCAGGGTCTGCTGAACGAACTGGGCATCAAATTGGAATATACCTTCTGTTAATCCGGACTGCCACAGCTGCATAGTTTTTTCATCGTCGGTCGGGATACTGTCCAGATTAATGTTAATCCCACGTGTCTGCTGAATTAATCGCGTTGCGTATTTTAATACAACCAGTGTTTCAAGTCCCAAAAAGTCAAACTTAATCAGCCCGGCCGATTCCAAATAGTGACCGTCAAATTGACACGATGGCAACGGGTTGGCGGGATCACGATAAACGGGCGCAATCTTTGTCGTCGGGCGATCGCCGATAACCACGCCACATGCATGCTGGCCCAGGTTACGCAGCGACCCTTCCAGTTCTTCGGCAATCGTTACGACCTTGTTCATCTCGTCGTCGTTGCTTAAAATATCTTTGATTTCATCCGATGCATCTACGGCATCTTTTAGTGTTTTTGCATCCTGGGGAATTAATTTAGAAAAACGATCGGATTTAGAATACGGCATACTATAAACACGTGCAATATCACGAATTGCCCCACGTGCCTGCAGGCCACCAAATGTAATAATTCGGCACACAGAATCGTGACCGTATTTATCACATATATACGCCAGTACGCGTTCAATCCCGGTCGGTTCAAAATCAACGTCAAAATCGGGCATAGAAATACGATCCGGATTTAAAAATCGTTCGAACAGCAACCCATACTGCAGCGGGTTTACATGCGTAATTCCCAATGCCCACGCCACAATTGATCCGGCCCCCGAACCACGACCCGGCCCGGTTAAAACGTCGTTTTTACGACACCATTCAATATAGTCTGCAACGATCAAGAAATATCCCGGGAAACCCATCCCGATAATAACCCCCAGCTCAAATTCAGCCTGTTCATAATACGGATCGGCATCGGTAATATTATGCTGGCGCAACCGTTCGGCTAACCCCTTCATGGTATTATCACGCAGCATCTGACATTCGTTTTCCAGGTTATCACCGAAACGCGGCAGCAACGGTTTTTCATGAACGTTTACCATAAAACCGCAACGCTGGGCGATAAAAACGGTATTTTCTATTGCCTCGGGCAGGTCAGAAAATAACTCGGTCATTTCTGCGGCGGATTTAAAATACTGCTCTGATGATTTTCGGGCGCGGTCGGGGTCAATAACCTTGGTCTGGCCCAAAACACAGCTTAATGCATCCGCAGATTCATAGTTTCTATCCGCGGCAAAGCAAACGTCGTTCGTTGCAACGATCGGGATATTCAAAGCCTCGGCAATTTTCAGAAACCCAGGTTCGGTTTTTATCTCGTCCGCCAACCCGTGCCGCTGAATTTCAATATAAAAGCGATCGCCGAAAATATCTTGTAATGATTTTGCATATTCCTCGGCCTGGGCGTCTTGGTTGTTTAATAATGACATTCCAACCGGCCCCGTATGCGCCCCGGACAGACAGATTAACCCGTCACTATGGGCCCGCAGCTCGTCCATGGCAATATACGGCCCAAGGTGATGGTTGATCTCGCGCATATACATAATTCGGTTCAGCTCGCACAGATTTAAATACCCGGCGTGATTTTGCGCCAACAACACAATCTTTGACAGCGACCCGGCCCGTAAAATCTTAGGGTCGGCACTATGGTGGTTCAACGACAGCTCTAAACCGATAATAGGCTGAATTTTATTTTTAGGCATAACATCAGAAAATTCAGCACATCCCGACATTAGATTTGTATCGGTCAGCGCACATGCGGTCATTGCCATATCGGCGCACAGGGCCGGTATATCCTTAACCCGCAGGGTACTTGCGCCGACCGAAAAACGTGAATGAGTGCGAAGATGAACGAATTGATTTTCCATGCGAATACAATAGCAAAAAAAATGATATCTCGGCAACCATATATTTCCTAAAATTACGATTTTTTTATTGCCAAGATACGGTCATTTAATTAAAATCTCAAATTCAAAGTTTTACGCTATAAAAAATCCCCCGACCGGGGGATTTTTGCTATTTCAGCTTTCCACAGCAATGCTTATACTTCAATCCTGATCCGCACGGGCAGGGTGAATTACGGCGGGCATCTGCGGTTATTGCCCCGTGGTTTAACCCAGCATCGTGTGCGGCACGTTCCTTTTCGGTCGCATCAACATCCGCCCGGGTCAGTTCCATACGGCTAATATACGACATAGACATTATTTTAAAATTATTAATTGTATTTTTAAATAACTCTAATGCCTCGCGCTTGTATTCGTATAACGGATTTTTCTGGGCATACCCGCGCAGTCCAATTGCACTCTGCAGATAATCCATCTGCTGCAGGTGACGCTTCCATACCAAATCCAGTGCCCCAAGCATCATCTGACGCGATGCCATCTGCATAAGCTCTGGTCCGTATTTTTCCGCCTGCTGCGCATAGCGACGCTGTGCCAGATTTTGCAGTATCTCGTACGCACGTCGTTCGTTAATCTCTGGGTCGGTTTTCCATTTTTCAATATCTGTTATATCCAACGCGAATATACGCAGCATCGCGTCGTGAATTCCTGTGATATTCCAATCCATTGGATGTGACTTTTCCGGAATATTATTTTCACAGATCAGCTCTACGACATCCCCGATCATTTCATGGGCCAGTCCCGATAAATCCTCGGACGTCATTAAATCGTCACGTTGTTTATAAATAACACCGCGCTGTTCGTTCATAACGTCGTCGTATTTTAATAACTCTTTACGGGATTCAAAATATCGGGCCTCTACACGTTTTTGCGCTTTCTCCAATGCTTTTGTTATCCACGGGTGCGTAATTGCCTCGCCCGTTTTCAGCCCCAGCGTGGTCAGCATACCGTTTAAACGCGCCGCTCCGAATATACGCATTAAATCGTCATCCAGTGCCAAAAAGAACTTAGAATCCCCAGGGTCACCCTGACGTCCGGCACGACCACGCAGCTGATTATCAATTCGGCGTGATTCGTGACGTTCCGTCCCGATAACATATAAACCACCAACCTCCAGAACCAGCTTTTTATTCTGTTCTATCCGGTCATAGATTTCTTTCTTTTTTTCTTCGTAATCAGGGGCATCCGCATCCAGCTCTGCGATTAAATCCTCGGCATTTCCGCCCAGCTTAATATCCGTACCGCGTCCGGCCATATTTGTGGCGATTGTAACAGCCCCGGGTGCGCCGGCCTGGGATACGATGCGCGCTTCGGATTCGTGGTGTTTTGCATTCAAAACGGCCGGTTCAATCCCCAGCTTCTTGCGAACGACGGCGGCCAATTCTTCGGATTTTTCAATAGATACCGTCCCGACCAGAACCGGTTGCCGGCGTGCAATGCATTCCGATATCTGCTTTACAATCGCGTCGTATTTTTCGTCTTTGTTGCGATATATTTCGTCATGATGATCATTACGCGCAACCGGACGGTTTGTTGGAATTGATACAACGCGCAGGTTATAGATTTCTTCAAACTCGGCCGCTTCGGTCATCGCAGTCCCGGTCATACCGGATAATGTCGGATATAAACGGAACAGGTTTTGATATGAAATGCTTGATACGGTCTGGTTTTCGGGTTGAACCTGAACGTGTTCTTTGGCCTCAATCGCCTGGTGCAGCCCCTTGCCGAATCGCCGGCCGGTCATAACGCGTCCGGTAAATTCATCAACGATTAAAATCTCGCCGCCGCGGACGACATAGTTAACATTTTTCTGATATAAATGATGCGCTAATAACGACTGCTGAATATGCATAACCAATGCGGCATTCTCAGACGCATATAGGTTATCGCCGATTAATAATCCGGCATCTTTTAATAAACGCGTTGCGGTGTCAACGCCGGCCTCGGTTAATGTAACGTGACGATCTTTTTCATCTTTTTTATAATCATCGGGCGATAATTTTACGACGACGTCGTCAATCTTTGCATACAGCTCGCTGGTATCTTCGGCCGGGCCAGATATAATCAGCGGGGTGCGCGCTTCGTCAATTAAAATACTATCAACCTCGTCTACGATCGCAAAGAACAACGGTCGCAGAACCTGCTGCTGTTTTGAAAATTTCATATTATCGCGCAGATAATCAAACCCCAGTTCTGAATTTGTAACGTATGTAATATCACATGCATATGCGGCGCGTCGTTCGTCGTCGTTCATATCATGCTGAATAATTCCAACGGTTAATCCCAAAAAGCGATATACATTTCCCATCCATTGCGCGTCACGTGCCGCCAGATAGTCATTTACAGTAATCAAATGTGCGCCACGTCCGTGCAACGCCTTTAAGAACATTGCCAAGGTTGCAACCAATGTTTTCCCTTCGCCGGTTTTCATTTCGGCGATCTGTCCGTTGGTTAATACCATACCGCCGATCATCTGAACGTTAAAGTGCCGCAGACCGATTGAACGGATTGCCGCCTCGCGGACCAGTGCGAATGCATCGGGCAGTATATTTTTTTCTTTTTCGCCGGCCTGCAGTTTTTCGCGCAGTTCTTTGGTCTTTGCGCGCAAATCGTCGTCGGACATCGCGTGATATTTAGGTTCGAGATCATTAATCAACGACACTGTTTTATCATAAGATTTTACAATTCTGTCATTGGCAGAACCCATTAATTTTCCAATTACACTTTTTAACATACCATTTCCTTATCTTTTTCCCCGAAAATATAGCAATTTTGCATCTTGCGGTCAAGTTACTTTATGATATAATGCAATCACAGTAACAAACAAGTGCTATGCATAACAAAAATGTTAAAAAACAGATTTGTTATCGCAAAAGTTACAGTTTTATGTGAATTTTTCAATGGGAAAACATTCGCAGATTAATTAATAAATTATGCAAATGGGGGAGATAATGCGAACACCGATTCAAAAATTACAGCCATCTGATATAACCAGTGATATTTTTATTATTGCACCGACCCAGCTGGAATATATTGCCCAGATATTCGGGGACAGTGTTGCCGACGCAATGAATATGCGAACATTCGCCCCAAAGATTCGTCAAATCGCCCAGGAATCACTGCGTCATGCACTAACCGCCGCCCGACACCAGGGTGAACGAAAATAATAATTTTAATAAACCGCAAAGGCTTATCAGCACCACCTGATAAGCCTTTTGCAACACACTCCTGTTTTCACGACCGGAAATACCGCAGGCGATTAAAAATCACTTCACCGGATATATTTATTTTTTAGTATGGAACGTTTTTCCATCGTGATTTACATTAATCGCGCCGGCGGCCGCCCCCTCGGCCAGGCTGCCATAGCATACCT
>CALDAH010000014.1 GCA_937903135.1 uncultured Alphaproteobacteria bacterium
CTGGTGCCGGTTGTCGGACTTGAACCAACGACCCTCTGATTACAAATCAGATGCTCTACCAGCTGAGCTAAACCGGCAACGATCAGAACTATACATTGTTAAAAGAAAAATATCAAGTCTAAAAATTATAAAAATGCTTGCATTTATAAAATAACAATTAAGAATATATATCATGATTAAATTACCTGAACTTTTAGCTCCCGCCGGGACATTGGACGCGTTTAAAACAGCAATACTATACGGCGCAGATGCAATTTACGCAGGACTGCCCGGATTTTCAATGCGGGCACGCGCAAAAATTACCACCGACGAGGTTAAAGAGGGCATAGAACTGGCACATCGCGCCGGGAAGAAGGTTTATCTGGCCTTTAATCTGTTCGCGCATGATTTTGAATACGCAAACATGCCGCGTGTTAGTGAAACTATCCGTTATTTGCGGCCTGATGCGCTAATCGTATCTGATCCCGGGATTGTTATGTGGGTGCGTGATCATCATCCGGATATCCCCGTTCATATTTCAACCCAGGCGAATATATGTTCCGCGCATACCGTGCGTTTTTGGCAAAATGCCGGTGCAAAGCTGTGCGTTTTAGCGCGCGAGGTTTCACATAATGAATTTAAATCTATTCGCGCCGCATGCCCCGATATGGGACTGGAGATTTTTGTGCATGGTGCGATGTGTATGTCGTATTCGGGGCGGTGTTTGTTGTCTAATTTTATAACCGGGCGGCCGGCCAATCGCGGGGCGTGTGCCCAGCTGTGCCGGTGGAAGTATGATGTTATATTGCGTGAACGCGAATCCGGAATTGAAATGCCGATAGAGGAAGATGAACGCGGCGCGTATATTATGAATTCAAAAGATTTATGCTTAATGCCGCGCCTGGCCGAGGTTATTGCCGCCGCCCCGGATTCATTAAAGATAGAAGGGCGAAATAGAAGTGAGTATTATGTCGCAAGTGTCGTTCACGCATACCGGGCCGCGATTGATGCATATGCCGCCGCGCCCGATAATTTTGACCCTGCGCCGTTTATGGATGCGTTAAATATTCTAGAAACGCGCGGCTATACTACTGCGTTCTTTGACGGGCGGCCAGGACCTGATGCGCATGATTATGATACGACCCGGTCTGTGTCCCCGTATCATGCCGCGGGCGTTATTACATCCGTTGCGGCGGACGAGATTGTATTCGAGCTGCGAAATGAAATTCGCGCCGGGGATGAGATTACGTTTGTTCTGCCCGGGACAATGGATAAAGTATCGCTGGTATTGCCGCGAATAATTAATGCCGCGACGCGGGCCGATGTTCCGAAACTGGCCGCCGGGCAGCATAACAGCATTATTATCCCGCGCGATTGGATTCCAGGCGCCCATATGGATAAATTCGTGCCGTATGTGGTGGCATACAAACGCAAATAATCAGGTTTAATATATCGGATAATTTCGTGGGTATGACGGATCAGGGTGTTTCAGATCTGATTTTACCCCGCATGCCGCCGTGGCAAGTGTTGTGATTAATAAAATTCCAATAAATATTTTCTGCATATTCTTATTATAGCTATATTTTAGATTTACTGTCAACCCCCGGCGATAGGATTTTTGGTAATATGGTATGCATTTATAATTAAATTAATCGCAAATACGCAAGCGTGGAATAAATTTACGGAATACGATCCTGTTATATATTGAATGATCATACATTACCCTATTGATTGTATATCAATCAAAAGGAGAATTTGTATGTATTACAGCAATGGTAATTACGAGGCTTTTGCGAACCCTAAAAAGCCCGAGGATGTTGATAAGAAAAGTGCATATATTATCGGCAGTGGGCTGGCGGGGTTGGCGGCGGCCGTATTTTTAATTCGCGACGGGCAGATGGCAGGCGATAAGATTCATATATTTGAAGAACTGCCGCTGCCGGGTGGTAGTATGGATGGAATATATAACCCTGAACGCGGTTATATTATTCGTGGTGGCCGCGAGATGGAGGCGCATTTTGAAACGCTGTGGGATTTATTTCGTTCAATCCCGTCGCTGGAGGATAAAAATGTTTCCGTGCTGGATGAATTTTATTGGCTGAATAAGGCAGACCCGAGTTTTTCTCATACGCGTATAATTGAAAAGCGTGGCCGGCGGGAAAAATCAGACGGAAAGCTGACACTGACACCGCGCGCAATCCGCGAGCTGATTGATCTGGCGCTGACGCCGGAAAATAAACTGCAGAACGTTCAGATTAACGAAGTTTTCGGACAAGAATTTTTTGATTCAAACTTTTGGCTATATTGGGCAACTATGTTCGCGTTCGAACCATGGTCCAGTGCGATGGAAATGCGGCGCTATATTCTGCGATTTGTTCATCACGTCGGATCACTGGCGGATATGTCGGCGTTAAAGTTTACAAAATATAATCAGTATGAATCACTAATTACGCCACTGGTTCGTTATTTAGAATCACACGGCGTTATTTTTCATTACGACACACAGGTAAAAAATGTTTTAATTGACGCGACGCCAACGAAAAAAGTTGCGAAAAAAATTGAAATGGTTCAGGCGGGGAAAAAGAAAACAATATCACTAAAGCAAAGCGACCTGGTTTTTGTAACGAATGGGTCAATTACCGAAAGCTCTACGTACGGGACAAATAATTCGCCCGCACCGTGGCCCGATGGTATCGGCGGCAGCTGGAATCTGTGGAAGGCCATCGCCGAACAAAGCTCTGAATTCGGGCGGCCGGAAAAGTTCTGTGAAAATATCCCCGCGGCTAATTGGGTTATGTCGGCCACAATAACATTAACCGACGATCGGGTCGTGCCGTATATTGAAAAGGTTTGTAAAAAAAATCCACACAGCGGTTCAATCGTCAGCAGCGGCCCTGTTACTATTAAGGATTCAAACTGGCTCTATGGGTTTAGTATATCGCGTCAGCCGCATTTCCGAAAACAGAAACCGAACGAGATTATCGTATGGACATACGGGCTGTTTTCAGATACAGAGGGTAATTATATAAAGAAAAAAATAACCGAATGCACCGGCGCAGAACTTTGCGCGGAATGGCTGTATCATATGGGCGTCCCGGAATCCGAGATTATGGATATCGCAAATAACTCGGCCAATACTGTCCCGGTTCATATGCCGTTTATTTCAACATATTTCATGCCGCGTGCGCTGGGGGATCGGCCACGTGTTATACCAAAAGGTTCGGTAAATCTGGCGTTTATCGGGAACTATGCCGAAACGGTTCGCGATACGGTATTTACAACCGAATATTCGGTGCGTACCGCGATGGAGGCGGTATATAGCCTGCTGAATATAGATCGCGGCGTGCCAGAGGTATTTGATTCATGCTTTGATATTCGTGTGTTATTGCGCAGTATTTATTATCTGAATGACAAAAAGAAGCTAAAAGATATTGAGCTGCCGTGGTTTATGAAAATACTGGAAAAGCAGGGGATGAAAAAAGTAAAAGGGACGTATGTTGAGGAGTTGTTAAAGGAAGCGAAGCTGGTATAATAAAAAACGCCCATCGGGGCGTTTTTTTATTCATCAACTGCCATGATAAAGATTTTATGTTTATTCGCCTCGGCGATTACGGC
The DNA here is from genome assembly GCA_937903135.1 of uncultured Alphaproteobacteria bacterium. Lineage (GTDB taxonomy): Bacteria > Pseudomonadota > Alphaproteobacteria > Rs-D84 > Rs-D84 > Enterousia. The sequence goes on from CALDAH010000014.1 coordinate 3,595, forward strand.
CGGTTTATTTACGACAAAACATGTTTTGGCGTTTACAACAATTCCGCGCAAATGCGCCGCCGCGACGGCACGTACGGTATCTGTGCCGATCGCCGGGATATCAATTCGTAAATCCTGGCCGGGTTTTGTCATCTTGGCGAAAACGCCAGTGGCACGTTTATGATCTTTGCGCATTGCGACAACGCGTTTTAGCATATTTGCTGTGCCCTCGGCTGCCTCTATGGCGATTACCTGTTTATCAACAACAACCGATGCGCCAATATCGGCCGCCCCGATTGTATGGGAAACCTCAATCGCGCGGGCGATATCGGCCCTGTCGCGGGCGGCGGGTTTAACGCGCGTTTTTACCCCGGCCGTTTCAAACGTCAATTCCGGTGCAATATCCTGGGCGGCAAGAATTTCAAACCCACGTTTTTCCAATACTTTATTTAATGCAACAGCCATTGAATCATACCCCCGTTGATGTTTCATAATACTTATTAGTGCGAACAGCGACCACAGATCCGGCCGAATATCAGATAAATTCGGATGACCGATTGCCCCGACAAATGTTAATTTGCGAATCCCACGACGCCGAAATTCCCGGATCGCACGACCACCCCCGCCGAGGCGAACAACCATATCCGGTTTTAAGCGCGGGTCGTAAAAGTTTTTAAGCCCGACCGTATAAACATCCCAGCCGGCCGAACGCAGCGCATCACGCGTATAAAACGGTAAATCCAAAGCGCCCGCTACCAGTGCAATTTTTTTATCTGATTTTATTGTTTTCATGATAATAATGGTACGCATAAATCGGGCTGGAATCAAGTCGCAATTTGTGATAGAATTTTTTTGTAAATAAAATACAGGTTATGAATATGAAAAAAATATCTTGTTTGGGTATACTGGCCGCGGTGGCAATAACCGGAACAGCCGATGCCCGATATAGTAACAAAGACTTTCAGCGCGAGGTGTTAACGGGACTGGATATCGTTAGTGCGCGTGAAACAGTTGATGTTGTCGCGGACACTGCACCCGGTGAAATGGGACGCGAGGTGTATCAGACATTACCCGCGCCCGATCCAAATATTCGTATGTTTATACCAACAACAATGTATATTCGTGCCGGCGGCGGGATTAATTTAAACTTTGCCACAGACAAGGCGGAATATTTCGGGAATAAATATAAAACGTCGGATAGTTATACTACCCAGATTGGCCTGGGGTGGAATTTATCGTCATACGTTCGGACGGAAATTGATTTCCAGGAGTCTAGTTTTGAATTCTCGCATCTGCATGATGCGGCGGCAACATATCAGACGATCGGGACGATGCTGTATTTTGACCTGGCGCGGCGTTATGTTCAGACCGGGGATATTACACGTCGTCGCGTATTCGTTCCGTTTATCGGCGTTGGTGCGGCCGTTGGGCAATATCGTTTTGAAGGGACGGGCGGCGCAGACGGGATTGCAATCGCTGCACCACGTGCAACACTTGGGTTTAATGTAATGTTTAACGAATTGGTCGGTATTGATGTTATGTATCAGTATCAGATGATGATTGGAAACGGTTTCGGCTGGGACGTTAGCAGCGGTGTTGCAAATATTAGCAATATTATGGCGTCACTGCGCGTTAATTTCTGATGGGGGAATATAAAATGAAGGCAAGATTATTATTTACTGTATTATGTTTAATGCCAATCGCGGCAAATGCGGCGATCCCTTATCGCGTTGAACAGCGCGGCGTACGCAATGATACCCCCGCCGGGTATGATAACGAAGCGTTTGCACGCGTTCGCCGTTTTTATATCGGCGGTGCATATAATTTTTCATTATGGCAATCGGGAACAGACCAGGATGTCCACGCGGACGGTAAAAATACTTCGTCGTACGAAGCCGCGGCCGGCGTTAGAATATTTGATACATTCCGCGTAGAGGCAAATTATATCCGCACAAATGCTAAATGGGATGCATTTAAACTAACCGGCGATACCGTAATGCTAAATGCGTTATTTGATGCGCGAATTGATAATATATATCGCATGTTCCGCAAACAGACAATGATTCCGTATGTCGGTATCGGGGCAGGGGCATCGTTTAATCGTGCCGATAACGCAGATATTGATAATAAAACCACGCCTGTTATGGCGGCGTTGGCCGGGATCGGTATTGAAATGGGCGATCGGGTTACACTGGACCTGGGGTATCGTTATTTTTATATGTTCAAACCCGGATTTGACACAATGCCAGATTTTGCACCGGCCGCGCATCAGTTCCGTGCCGGCGCGCGTTTAAATTTTTAACAGATATGAAACAGTGTGCGTTCTTTGGTCGTTGCGGTGGATGTAAATACGATTTTTCGGATGCTGATTATCGTGCGAAAAAGTCGGACGAGCTGAAACAAATCTGTCCGGCGGATAACGCGGTATGGATTGCCCCCGGGGGCCGTCGGCGCGGTGATTTTTGCTTTGCCGCCGGTAAATTCGGATTATTTGCCCGCGGAACAAAGGATATCGTCCCCGTGGCGCGATGTGAAAATATGGTGGACGCGATAAATGATATTTTACCGCGATTAGCGCAATTGCCATGGGCCGGTGCCGGATCGTGTATGGTTACCGCATGTGATAACGGGATTGATATCGCGATAACATCAAATGTTGGGCATTTTACATCCGCGTTTAAAGATGCCGTGGAAAAAACCGGTGCGATTCGCGCGACATGGAACGGGCGTGTGGTATTTCAAAATGTCGTCCCGGTTATAAACTTTGATGGAAAAACTGTTGAATATCCCCCGTATGCATTTCTGCAGCCGAGTGTTGCCGGCGCGGATGCATTGCGTGATATGGTTGTTGCCGCGGCCGCAGGTGCGAAAAAGGTTGCGGATCTGTTCTGCGGCCTGGGGAATTTTACGTATGCGCTGGACGCGGATGGTTTTGATGTATTTGGCACGGGCATTTGTCGCGATTTATTTACCCGGCCGCTGACACTGGGGATGCTGCGGCAATATGACTGTGTTGTAATGGATCCGCCGCGTGCCGGGGCAATGGCACAGTGTCGCGTGTTGGCGAAATCAGATGTTAAAAAAATAATATACGTATCATGTAATCCCCAGACATTTCGCCGGGATGCCAAAATACTAACGGACGGCGGCTATAAAATGGTTCAGATCGTTCCCGTGGATCAATTCGCGGGCAGTGGTCATTGGGAAATATTTTCCGTATTTCAAAAATAGTTTTGCATTGCAATATAAAAAAACGCCACCGGTTTCCCGGCGGTGTTTCCGAATGCCCCGAAAGGAAGGAAAGGAGAAAAAGAAATGGGCATTCTAAACTTCAACTTTCGGGATTTAGAGTTCAGAGGAGAGAGAATGTAGGAGGGAGTCTGAATCTCTAAATCCCGCGGTGCTTTCGCGCCGGTCATTGGGTTTGTCCCTTTGACGAATCGAAATGTAATACATTTTATTTCATTTGTCAATACTTTTGTCAAAAAAATTTTTGGTGTATTTGTTTTTGGACCCGATTGGGAGTAAAAACCTTAGATTTCCGGCCGTTTGCTAGGAAATAGTACTTATTGTAAAAATTCCCCTGCTGGAATAAAATCAAGTCATATAGGTAAAAGTACCAAACGATTTAAAGGAAATAGGAGGAAAAAAAATGACACATGCAGATGTGTGGCGCGCAATTGAACGATTTGCCAATGAACACGGAATGTCTTGCTCGGGGTTGGCAAAATGCAGTGGATTGGACCCTACTACTTTTAATAAAAGCAAGCGGTGGTCCAAAGAAGGTCAACCAAGATGGCCTTCTACGAACAGTATTTCAAAAATACTGTCATCAACGGGGGCAAAAATTCAGGATTTTACTAAATTTATTGAACCCGCTGAACAAGAAATGGAATAAGTTCCGTTGTTTAGGGCTGATACACCCTATGACCACAATGTCTTCCCCATTGTGGTCTTTTTTATGGACATTTGTCCATCGCAACATTAACATATAATATATGTTAAATGGAATTAGATTATATTCATCTGACCCCGTATGGCGAAAAATTTTATCCGATTTAAACGCCGAGGTTTTAGATCGCCCGCCAACCGTTGATTTAAATTTTGATACATTAGATATTATCACACCAATTAGCGCATTAGAGCTTAAGGCTGTTATTTTAAACGCGATTGATAACGCAGATATTATTAGCAAGGTTTGCGGCAAGAACGTTACACTGTCACGAATGCAGGCCGCGATTATAACGTTTTTGTATAAAAGCGGGGGGATGTCGGCCGCCGATTTAAAGGTGGCCCTGGGGTATGCCCCGGATGCCACAACGCATGCCGTGGATACGGCAATATATCAGCTGCGGCGGCAATACGGGCGTGATTTTATTCAAAACAAAAACGGGGTGTATAAAATTGGCCGGATATAAAGTTATTTCATTTGATAAAATACCCAGTACCCAGACATATGCACATGATCTGATTTCTGATAATCGTGCATCTGATCATACAATAATCGTTGCCGAGGCACAGTCAGCCGGCCGCGGACGATATCGGCGGCGCTGGGTGTCGCATCATGGAAACCTCTATGTTAGTTTTATTCTACAATCACCCGAACGCGATCCACGATTAGCATATGCCGTCGCCGTTGCAATCGCAGAAACATTGATTTCTTTTGGTATTATGCCCGTTATTAAATGGCCAAATGATATTTTAATTGACGGGAAAAAAGTATCCGGGACGTTAATTGAATATTCAGGACAGTTTGTCGTTATCGGAATCGGAATAAATATAAAAACAAATCCAACGGTTGAAAAATACGAAACGACAAAACTTGATAACTATGCCAGTGTTTCAAAAAATGATTTACTAAATCGTTTAATGAAAAATATGGATAAATGGATTAACACAGATTTCCCAATTGTTCGCAGCCGATGGATGGATTTAGCGGCCGGACTGCAGCATCGGGTGAAATACCAAGGAATGGATGCAGAACTGGTCGGAATTAATGAAAACGGCGCACTGATATTACGGCGCGAGTCAAATTATTTATTAGTATATGGCGACGAGATAACAATGTAGAAGCCTTGGATTTCTGCGGGGTGCGAAATAATAACTTGACTTCGCAATGAATTTATGATATTATATAAAACATAAACAGCACAAATTTTATCCGCACATAAGTTGCGGATTTTTTTTGTTTATATTTTACCCGCCCATATCGTGCGGGTTTTGTTTTTTAACAAAAGGCAACGTTATGCAGGCGCAACTGAAATTAATCAAGAACCCGAATGAATCAAATATACTGCTATATAAAATCGCACGTGTGGTATACGCCGAAACATGCGCCGCGTCACTGCGCGTGGTTGAAGCATTGACCGCAATGATTGAAAACTATGCCCGTATATCAGGACGCGATTTTTTAGATATTATATCCGATGAAAATATTTTTGAATCTATTAACCGCACATCAGCGCGACATGAATATTTAACAATAGATGCGCAAAATCGCGGATTTAAGATGTGTCTGCGCGTGGTCGAACGAATGCTGCATGGAAATCTTGAGGATATGTGCTGTGGGGCAACAAAATTTCATCGCGCAGATTTAATGCCGAATTGGGCAATATCGCGCGGATATATCGCAGACATTGATGGATTACTGTTTTATTTATAAACCGGGGGACGGTAATGGGAAAACTTTTAAATGGTGGCTGGTGCGCAGGTAAACGAAAATATGTAATGGGGGGCGTCGGACTGTTATCAGCGTTCGCCGCATATTTAGTCGGTGATAGCAACATATTTGTTTTTTTAGAAGCCGTATGTGCATTCGCAGGAATATATTTTTTAAGTAAATCAAACCAAAACAAAGGAAAACAAAATGGATAAAATTCCGGAAAAATTTTTAAACAAAGACGGAACACTTAATGCAGACGCATTAATGAAATCATACTTAGAACTTGAAAAGAAAATCGGAACGATGATATCTGTTCCCGGCAACGATGCAGACGATGATACGCGTGCACGTTTTAATCGGGCAATCGGTGTACCTGAAAATCCAACTGATTATCCGGTAAACGAATTATTTGATGACGAAGATATTCGTAAAAAATTTTTTGAAATCGGATTAACAAGCACACAGGTTGAAAAAATTTATTCAATCGCAGAAGAATATTTATCACCTGTTTTATCCGAATTATTCGCAATGCAAAGCGAGGCCAGTGCAACATCCGAGCTGCGAAACTTTTTCGGAACAGATGAAAAAATGAACGAAGCATTACGCGCAATCAACACATTCGGTGAAAAGTTTTTACCCGCCGATGCATTTAACGCATTATGCGCCACACCCCAGGGAATCCAAGGCATATATAAGATGATGCAATCAATTGAACCGAATGTTGAAACGCAAAAATCTGTATCAGAAAATTTATCCGATGAACAGCTGCGACGTATGATGCGCGATCCAAAATATTGGCGTGATGCTGATCCTGAATACGTTCGTAAAATTGAAAACGGATTTAAAAAATTATATTCATAGAAAAAAAATATACTTTCTCCTTTACTATCTTTTATGTTTCGGTTAAAATATAAATGTGAACAAAACAATTTGTTCTATCCAAAAAATATAAAGAAGGGAGAGGAGAATGGCATTCACATTCTTAAAACCAGCCGCGAAAAAAGTAGCAGCAAAAAAACCTGCTGCGAAACCGGTTGCAAAAAAAGCGGTTGCCGCGAAAAAGCCGGCTGCGAAAAAAGTTGCTGCAAAACCTGTTGCGAAAAAAACAGTTGCTGCAAAGAAACCTGCTGTTAAAAAACCTGTTGCGAAAAAAGCAGTTGCTGCGAAAAAGCCGGTTGCTGCAAAAAAGCCAGTAGCAAAGAAAACAGTTGCCGCGAAAAAACCTGTTGCAAAAAAAACAGTCGCTGCAAAGAAACCAGTTGCAAAGAAAGTTATTGCAAAAAAACCGGCTGTTAAAAAGCCTGTTGCAAAAAAAGCACCGGCAAAAAAACCGGCCGCTAAGAAAAAATAATATTTCCCCCGCATATTGCGGGGTTTTTATTTTTTATGCCCATAAGGGCTATTTTTTTTATCGTAGTTTTAGTCTGATGATTTAACAGTCAGACTTAAATTACGACCGGGTAATCCAATTCCGGACCCGGACATGTTTTGTTAAATGGCGCAATATTGCATAACCTGATAGCAAAATTTTGTCGGCGCGATTTTTTCGCGTCTGTTTTTTTTAATTTAATCAAAAGGAATTTATATGTCTGTTTCAATAGATAATGTATTCGTAAAACAGTTCGAGGCAGATGTTCATTTAGCGTATCAGCAAATGGGCACAAAACTACGTTCCACAATCCGCAGTAAAACAGGTGTTGTGGGTGCATCAACAACATTTCAAAAGGTAGGAAAAGGAACGGCCAGCACAAAATCCCGTCATGGAATCGTACCGGTTATGAATTTAAACCACGAACCGGTGGAATGCATTTTACAGGATTACTATGCCGGCGACTGGGTTGATGCATTGGATGAATTAAAAACCAATGTTGATGAACGTCGCGTCGTCGCCAGTGCCGGTGCATATGCATTGGGCCGCAAAACCGATGAATTAATCGTTGATGCAATGAAAAACGCAACAAATTCAGTCGGTGACTATTCCAAAGAATTATCGCGCGATATTATCTTATCCGCGGTTGAAAAGCTAAATGCAAACGATGTCCCAGATGACGGTCGCCGATTTGCGGTCGTAGGCGTACATCAGTGGAACGTTTTACTGACCATGGATGAATTTGTATCCGCAGATTATGTTGGCGATGCTAAACCATTAGTTGGCGGTTTTGAAATCCGTAAATGGTTGGGGATTAACTGGGTTTTATATAACGCATTGCCATTGGCGTCAAATAGCCGTGATTGCTTTATCTATCACGCGTCAAGTATTGGTCATGCATGCGGCCAAGAGGTTAAAACAGATATCTCGTGGCATGGGGAACGTGCGGCGCACTTCATTAGCAACAGCATGTCCCAAGGGGCGGTATTAATTGATAACGACGGTATCGTTCGCGTTAAGTGCAGTGATATTACACCCGTTGCATCAACAAAATAGTAAACAATCATAGTTTAGATAAAGGAAAACATTATGGCGTTTCAAAATAAAAATTTATCTGTAATTGCATATGCAAACGGATTTACATTGTGGCACTATGCCGCGGCATCGGATACAGTTGAAAATATTACCGCAGACGGATATTTTAATAATGTTAAAACATTAATGAATACCGGCGATATTATTATGATTAATGCATCAGATAATACGACGATAAAGAAAGTTGTCGTAGCAGATACAAATATAACCACGGCAGCATTGGCATAAAAAATATATTTATTAATCGGGTCGGTTTTTCCGACCCATATCTATTTTTATACATAGGGGCAAAAAATGCTTACTAAAATTGATTTATGTTCAATGGCGTTATTAAAACTTGGTGAAAAACCCGTTCAGTCGCTAAACGATGATAGTGTTTCATCCCAGCTGGCCCGAACGTTATTTGACCCGGTAATTGATGCGTTAATAGCCGCGCATCCATGGCGTTTTGCCACCAAGTCGTTTCAGTTAAATAAAAATTCAGACGGTGATTTTATAATCCCCGCAGAAATACTGCGAATATTAAAATGCAAAGGGCAGGTCATAGGAAATAAAATCGTCGCCCCGAGCAGTACAATATCTATCGTGGCAACCACACGCGTCCCGGTTGAAGCATTCCCAAGCTATTTCGCGGGATTGGCCGCAACTAAGCTGGCGATGGAGTTCTGTATACCGCTAATCGGGGATCAGACAGTATTTCGCATGCTGGTCGCGTTATATGAATCAGAGTTTCAGTCGGCTAAGTTCGTGGATAGTACAACGTCTATTAGTAATGACATAGATGATTTTTCATTAATTAACGCGCGATTTTAATACATAGGGGGAAATCACATAATGCCTGATTTTATTAAAACACAAAATTCATTTGCATACGGCGAAGTCGCACCCGAATTTTACGCACGTGACGATATAAACGGTTTATCCCGACTGGAAAATATGGATGTTTTACCCGGCGGTGGAATTACCCGACGACGCGGGTTAAAAAAATTAGTTAACCTAAATGGCGTTGCCCGATTAATTCCATTTTCCGTAAGCGAGGATGAAAACTACCTGCTGGCGGTATGTCATAAACGAATATTAGTTTATAAAGATAACGGTGATTTAGCTCAGGATATTCTGGCGCCGTGGGAATATAAAGATTCGGTTAAGCTGCAATACGCACAGCGATTTGGAACTATGATTTTTGTTCATCCGGATTTTAAGCCGATGACACTATCGCGTGATCCGACTATATTCAGATTGGCTGAATTCTTTTTCGCGGCAAACGAAGATTTATCGTTAAATATGCCGTTTATGAAATTTGACGACGCCGAAGGCGTAAGAATAACTGTATCAACACATCCGCTGGGAAATAACTTTGCAACGTTTACAACCAACAAAGATTTCTGGACACCGGAAAATGTAACCGGCCGATTATTAGTAATGGGACGGCAATGGAATATTCATACGTATGTTAGCCCAACAGAAATCGTCGTATATCTAAACGGGCCGTATAGCCTGCCATCGGGACCGGTTAGCGATTGGTCAGAATGCGCGTTCGGAAAGCGACGCGGTTGGCCGTGCAGTATATCATTTCACCAGGATAGATTGGTATTCGGCGGATCCAGGTCATGGCCAAGTGGCGTTTGGATGTCCCAGGTCGGCCGACATACTAACTTTAATGTCGGGACCGGACTGGATGACGAGGCAATATTTCTGACGCTGTTGTCGCAAAAACGGCAACAGATCTGTACGGTTGTAAGTAGTGATAACCTGCAGATATTAACGTCCGAAGGGGAATGGGCAATATCCAGTAAACCGCTAACGCCGTCGGTGGTAAATATCAAACAACATACATCCGTCGGCAGCGTCGCCGGACGATACCTGCCGCCCCAGAAAATAGAAGGCGCAACGGTATTTATATCGGGCAGCAAAAAAGATATCCGCGAGCTTAGCCTGGATCAGTTGGGGGAAAACTATAACGCAACAGATTTATGTGCGTTCGCTAAACATTTAATGTCCGAACCCGTTGACGTTGCATATAACGAGGAAACAAATCAGCTGTTTATAGTAATGGAGAACGGCGATATGGCGGTGTTAAATCAGAAATCATCGCTTGGGATATCTGCCTGGGGACGATATAAAACGGACGGAAAGTTTAAATCGGTCGCCGTCGTAAATGGAAAAACATTTGTCGTTGTTGAACGAGAAACAGGTTTCTTTATAGAAACATTTTCCGACGACGCGATAATTGACGCTGAAAAATATCAATTTTCATTTACGGCCGCCGCACTGCCACTGCATGCGTCGGGACATAACCCATCACGGTTGCGATTGCGAAAAATCGGGGCACGTGTATTAAAAACAAAATCTTTGTTTATTAATAACATGCGGGTTGAGCTGCCGAATGATATTTATGATATTAATTCCCCGGGCTTTTCAGGGGATGTGGCGATTAATCTGCTCGGGACAAAATATGATTGTATTGCGGCACCGTGGACGATTCACGGGGACGAAGCATTCCCGGTAACCGTATTGTCAATAACGATGTACGGCCGATATACAGTTTAATTTCAAAAGGAGATAAATACAATGGGACAAATTGTTAACGATGTAACACAAATTTTGGATTATAAAAAAGAAAAGAAAGAGGCTAAATCTGCCCGCAAAGAAATTCTGGAACAGATGGCCGAAAACGAGAAACAGAAAATAAACCTGGTAAAAAAGAACATTGCTGCCCAGCGTGCAAAATACGGTGCGGCCGGTATGTCCAACAAAGGCATGACCGAAGGTGCGGTTTTAAATCGTCTAAAGGCGGAAACCGAAGAGCCGTTTGAAAAACAACGCTTGGCAAGTATGGAAAAGCTAAAGAAAATAAAAGTTAATAAACCAAATTTATTAAAATCTATTGTTTCGCGATTTGATCAATTACTCTAACAGGGGGATGTTATGTATAGAATCTCATATACCGCGGACGGCGTAATTTCAGAATTTCTGTTCGCGTTCCCGTTTTTTCAACCGGCCGATATTCGCGTCGCAGTTAATAACAAAATAATCAAAGATGCATTATATTCCGTTACGCCGAACGAAGACTTTACCGGGGGAATTGTACACTTCGTCACGACCCCTGAAAAAGGTGACGCTGTTGATATTTTTCGCCAGGTATCACTGTCGCGCGTTATTGACTATCAGCCAACAGCAAAGATAGATCCCGAGCATCTGAATTCGGATTTTAATTTTCTGCTGGCCGCGTTTCAGGATATTAATAAAGTAAACATAGACATCGCAGAATGGCAAAATACGCACGAGAAACTAGCAGATTTATTGGTTTATACAAATCAATTAATCCAAGATAAAATGTCAGGGGGCGCGGTTCTGGGGATTTATAATAACCTGGTATCGGTATTGGCGACGGCAATGCCTAATATGATAAATGATTATGGCAGCATTGACGAAGATGCGTCGTCGGGGAATGGCGATGACTACGGAATTTTATAAATTCTTGGATGAATGGAATGCGATCCTGGGGCTTAAAACGCCGCGACATCATCGCCAGATTATGGAGTTTTTAGTAGACGTATTTAATCAATCGCCGCGCCGTGGACTGCTAATGGCGTTTCGTCATTCGGGGAAATCAACTGTTGTTGGTATATTCGCCGCGTGCGTTTTATATATGCACCCCGAGATGCGAATACTAATTTTATCCGCACAGTCAACATTGGCCGGGCGAATGGTTGCACATATTCGTCATATTTTGGAAAACCATCCATGGTGTCGTGATTTAGTTCCGACCGCAAAGAAAGAATGGTCATCGGATCGTATAACCGTAAACCGGCCGATCGGTATTCGTGAACCATCTGTGATATGCCAAGGGATATACGGAAATATCACCGGTATGCGGGCAGATCTGATTATATGTGATGACGTAGAAGTCCCCAATACCAGTAACACCGTGCAAAAACGTGAAAACCTGCGCGAAAGGCTGCGCGAGCTGGACTTTATTTTATCACCCGGGGGAACAATGATTTATATCGGTACGCCCCATACAATAGATACGATTTATCGCGTCACAGATGACGAAGAATAATCAGGATGGATTAGGGCCGGTTTCCCCATCGGATGGATCGGTGTGGCGAATACTGCTAATAAACGTACGCAGTTTAATCAACAGCTCCGTCCCGGCGTCGCCAAACATCGGCAGGTATGTTTCGTATTCCGGCATATCCGCCTGCAGCTGTGCCCGGGCGCGTTCGGTAAGTGGCTGGTTAATCATATCACTTGCGACCTTCCACAGGTAATATGCACGATATGTTTTTGCAATCACAGACCATTTATCCAGCAGTTCCGGTTTATCGGTCAGCGCGGCACGGATCGCAACCAGCCATTGATCGCCGAATTTTTGAATCACAGGTAATTCCTGGATTCGGTTCAGTCCCGACTGATCCGGGGTAAAGTTGTTTATTCCCGATTCCAGTTCCGACCATTCACCGGGCGTTAATGGAACTGTTGCGACGGTTTGATTCATCATCCCCCCGTATGGCAATAAATCACGTTCAATTGAATCCATCGGGGTTTTCCCAGAACGCAGGTTTTCAATATGCTGTATCAGCATCCGGCCGGTCGGTAACTCGCGCAGTTCGGCGATTACATCCGGTGCGGCATCAGATACAAATATTTTATTAACGGCCACCCAGCCGCCAAAGATAACGTGTTCCTGGCGATATAGGTTTAATAGTTTCTGCGCCGTAATACTGGCTCGTGCTTTCATGGCTGTGCCCCCTCCCGCGGATATGTTATTCCATAATAATCATGACAACCTTGTGCATTGATTTGCCAATAATTTTTTCATCCGGGGATGAAACCTGGCCGTAAATTTTACCTTTTGCGTCCTGGCGAACGCTGACGATTTGTGCGGTTGCGGTATCATCTTCGGTTATGGTATTGAAATCAGCATCAATGCATACCGCCATATCGCCCGGGGCAACGGCGGCATCAATATCTGCGAATATATATGATTTTTCAGGGATAAATCCGCCTAAACGCTTAGAGTTCGGAACGACGGCATATATGCTTTTATGTCCCTCGAGTGATACGGGGGCAACGATCATCGTTTTATCGGATTTTTTAAATGCGATTGCTTTCCCGGCGGGCGTTCCGAATACAGGGACCAGCTTTTTTCGGGCGTTGTCATATAATTTTGCACCATAGAGGCTGCCGTGCATATCAATCCCTGATAACGGATTTCCCGGGACAAGAACAGATTTTACGCGTTCTTTTACCTTGCTAATCTGTTTGTTCAGTTCGCCCGATTTATATAATGCGGCGATTTTGTCGAACATAGTTTCAACATTTAACGCAAAAGATTTTGCCAATGGTTCAATTTCATTTTGATAAACCTCGCGCTGACCGACTTCTATTTTATGATAAACAGATAGGGTCATTCCGGCATCTTTGGCCGCCTGGGCAATGGTTTTTCCGGTCTGTTGGCGAATTTTACGCAGGCCACTGCCGAATATTTTTAGACCGCTGTTCTCGTTATCATTTAATCGGCGTTTGATTTCATCCTGCCATTGTGATGCCACGTCATCGGATTCTTTGATAAAGATATCAGATAGCTTGCAGCCTAGAATATTGCATATATTTAGCAGCTGTTTTTGATTTAATCTGCGTACGCCCTTTTCAATCTTTGAAACCGCCGATAGCGACAGGTTTGCCCGACGGGCCAGTTCCGTCATTTTCATGCCGTTTGCTAAACGAATATTGCGAATATTATTCGGAAAAATGATTTCTTCTTGGGCCATTGCAAAACTCCTTACTAATCTTGACAAAATTTTAGTGAATTTTTAAAAGTTTAGCAAGAAAAATAATTACATATCCGGAATAACGTCGGCGTCAAGAAATTCTGTTGTATATTCGGCGTTCGTATCCAATTCATTATTCTGGGGCGATGCTGACCCTGGGTTGTTAAATGAATTATCACCGCGGCTTTCAAATTCGTCGAGGTTATCAAATAAGCTATAATCGCCAAAGAATGCCGTACGAACAGTTTCCGGTCGCCCGTGACGGTTTTTACCGATAATAATATCGGCCTTGCCGCGGGCACGTTCTAAACGTTTTTGCCATGTATCTGCGGCCTTTTCGTTCGGCAGCATTGACATACGTTGTGACGGATCGCGGTTTTCCAGATAGTATTCTTCGCGGTATGTAAACATAACAATGTCCGCGTCCTGTTCAATAGAACCCGATTCGCGCAAATCGGCCAGCTGCGGGCGTTTATCGTCACGTGATTCAACGCTGCGCGATAGCTGCGATAGGGCAATAACGGGGACATCTAATTCCTTGGCCAGCATTTTCAGACCACGGGTGATTTCTGAAATCTCTTGAACACGGTTATCGTTTCGTTTCCCGCCCGGGGACGTCATTAGCTGCAGATAGTCAATAACGATCAGCGCAATGCCGCCGCATTTTCGGGCCAATCGCCGTGCGCGCGTACGCATCATCGGTACAGACATCCCGGGCGTATCGTCAATATATAACGGTACTTTGCTGATTGCGGCCGAATACTGGGACATTTTCATAAAATCTTCGTCGGTAAGTGTCCCTTCGCGCATTGCGGATGCGGGAACTTTTGACTGGGACGATAAAACACGCGCAGCCAGCTGGGACGATGACATTTCAAGGCTGAAAAACGCGACCGCACCTTTGTATTTTTCATTCGCGCGGCCATAGAGTATAGCGTTCGCGGCATTAAATGCGATATTCATCGCGAGTGTTGTTTTTCCCATCGCCGGACGGCCCGCGATAATAATTAAATCGGAATGGTGCAGGCCACTTATGGATTTATCCAACGCCACAAGCCCCGTGGTTAGCCCCGATAGCTGCCCGTCGGCCTTATATGCGATTTCGGCTTCGGCCAGTGCGCCCTGCAGCGCGGTGGCGATTGATGCAACCTCGCGTTCGGATGCGCCGGCGGTTGCCATCTCGAACAATTTTTGTTCGGCAACCTCTATCTGGCGATTAACGGGGTTATCTAAATCCTCAACAAATGCGGCGTCGGTAATCTCGCGCCCGAGGTTGATTAAATCACGGCGCAGGGCGTTTTCATAAACAATTCGTCCGTACTGTTCAACGTTTACAACGGTTGCCCCGGCCCCGGATAGTTCGGTTAGGTAATCAACGCCACCAACAGATTCCAAAACACCCTGCTGATCCAGATAGTTCTTGGCCGTAATAATATCAAATGGAATACCGGCCGCGAACTGACGTTCGGCCAGTTTATAAATCTCTTGGTGGGCCGGGTGCGAAAAGTGTTCCGCCTGTAAAAATTCAGAAACCCGTTCGAGTGCCCGGTTATTCATTAATACCGCGGCTAAGACGGCCTGTTCTGCCTCAAGATTCGTAGGTAAAGTTTTGGGAGTAAAGTCCATGTCAGATATAGTATATAAAAAATTTACTTTTTCAACGCCTTTTTTATCCGGATTTAAGGTATTAAAGATTCCAATAATCAGCCATGACGGAAAACCCGCTTGGCCCGAGCTGTTCCCAATTGAAAAGATAAACGAAATGCGTAAAAACGTCGGGTTGCGTCATTTCTCGGCTCAGATGATGTTGGAATTTATTGCACCGGATCGCGTCCGACTTGATCCGAATGCATTTAATATCTATTCGGATGAATTTGATCCCCATATCGCCAGAATAGGGGACAATAACATAACCGGTGTTTGTGCATACTGGGATCCGTCAACCGGGCGACGCGGTCGTGACGGCAGTGTTTGTGTTATTGTTTATCGCGATGATAAAAACCACCGGGTGTTCATTCACGATATCTTGTATCTTAGCGTGTCTGATAATGATACGCACCCGCTGACCAGTCAATGCGATAGCGTCATAGATTTCATATGGAAATATAACATTCACCGAATCGCCATAGAAACAAATGGAATCGGTAACGCACTGCCCGAGATTATCAGGGACGTTTCGGCCCGACGCGGGACAAAGGTTATCGTGCAAAAAATTACAAATAATAAAAACAAAGAAATTCGAATCCTGGATGCCATTGAACCGATGTTATCGTCGGGGCGCATCTATGTTCACAATCGTATTGGGGCCAGCCCGCTGTTCGCAGAAATGATGACATGGTCGCCGATTGGCGGCGGTCACGACGACGGGTTGGATGCGGTTGCCGGGGCGTTACAGACGATGCCCGTTCCCGTGCGTGCCACCGGGGGGCGTATTCGAACGTTTTCCGCCAATACCAGTTTTAGTGTCTGATTAAAAACATAAACAAGTTTTGTTTGCAATAAACAGAAAAGGAGTGCATATGCAAAACAATTTACAAACATTGCAACGGATGTATCAGCGTGCGCTGGATGCGCGTGCGCCGTGGATTAATCGCTGGGATAATGCCCGACGATATACCATGCCATCGGCCGATGATGATGCAGCGACGTTATTTGATGCCACGGCCGCAGATGCGGCAGATAACCTGGCGGCGTCAATGTATTCGCTGTTAACGCCGCCGGAATCGTTATGGTTAAACCTGGTCCGCGAAAGTGATGCATCTCCTGATGCCACGCCGGCGGTTGCCGCACTGCGGGCGAATTTAAATGATTCAAATTTTTATACAACCATTCATCAATGTTATATGGATTTAGTTGTCCTGGGGACGGCATGCCTGTTTATGGCTGAAACGCCGGTTGGATCGGCATCGGCATTTACATTTACGGCGATACCGATTTCAGATATTGCGATTCTGCCCGGGGCGGTATTTCATAAAACAACTATGCCTGCGCGTGATATTATGGAACGCTACCCTTCGTGGACGCCGCCGGCGAATATGCGTGATTCTATAAAACAAAATCCTGATATGCCGCTGACACTTGTTCAGTCACTGGTCGGGAAAGATTTTGTTGCCTGGCTGGACGTAGGTGGTGATATTGAAAATAATGTTGTCGCACGTGGGACATTTGAAACATGCCCGTATATAATTTTCCGCTGGTCACTGCTAAGCGGTGAACAATACGGTCGCAGCCCTGTCCTGCGGGCATTGCCTGATATTAAAACCGCGAACAAGGTCGTAGAGCTGGTATTAAAAAACGCAACGATCGCGGTCAGTGGCATATGGCAGGCCGACGATGACGGGGTAATAAACCTGTCAAATATAAACCTAACGCCGGGGGCAATAATTCCAAAAGCCGTCGGGTCATCGGGTTTAACGCCGCTATCGTCCGGTGCGGATTTTGATGTATCCCAGATTATATTAAAGGACCTGCGCGAACGGATTCGTCATGCGCTGCTGGCCGATCGTCTGGGGCTGCTATCGGACAAAGAAATGACCGCGACCGAGATATTAGCGCGCAATACCGATATGATGCGTATACTTGGTGCGACATACGGCCGGTTATTGCATGAATTTATCCGTCCGTTGGTTGATCGCGGCCTGCAGATTTTATCACGTCGCGGGGTTATTGAAAAAATATCCCTAAACAGCGATGCGGAATTAAAATATATTGCACCGATTGCCCAGATGGCGGCAGCGGAAAATATAATCTAAACACCGGGGGGAATAATGAAAGACATAGAACAAAATTATACTCGCACGTTTTCAACATCTGCCGGCGCGGCGGTGTTGGGACATCTGCGAAAGATTACGATTGAACGTGTCCTAGGGCCGGGCGTCAGTGACGCAGAGCTACGCAGTCTCGAGGCGCAGCGTGCCCTGGTTCATCAGATAGAAACGATGATAGAAAGGGGCAAATAATTTTTGCTGATAATAATTATGTCAAATGAACAGAACTTTATGGGTATTATTGATGTTCTGCGTCAGGGTTGGTTTTTAATCGCATTTATTGCCGGGATGATATACTGGGTCGCACGCCAAGATTCATCCCTGGCCGATTTAGAACGCGCCGACCAGCGAATAACATCACTTGAAAATCGTACGACTATTTTAGAAAGCGGAATCGGTCAATTGCAATTAAAAATTGACGGCATAAAAGAAGACGTTACATTGATCAAAAGCGCAGTTATGAAATAACTCTACGAATATAACTATTATAAAAAATCCCCCCGGCCGGGGGGATTTTATTTGTTTCGTTGGTTTAATATATCACCTGATTTTATATATTCCGGGGAATCTTTCTTTAACCGTTTCCGGGCGCGTTTGGCGTATTTATGTGCCGCGTCGGTGTTGCCTGTCATATTATAGTATTCCGCCATTGCCCAGTCGCTGTTCGCGTCATCGCCGTATGCGCGCGCTAATACCCAATACGACAGTGGCGCAGGTGCGGATAAAATCGCCCGCTTGCACAGTTCTATGGCGCGCGGGGCGTCCCCGGGTTTATTTCGTTCGGTCAATACCAGGGCCAGGGCGGTTTGAATCTGGGGGGCGTCCCCGGCGATGGATAATGATTTTTCATACGCCAAAACGCTGTCGTCATAGTGCCCGAATTGATATTCTATGTCGCCAAGCAGTTCATAGAAATATGGATTCCCCGGCGCGCGGGATATCAGCGTCTGTGTCCCGGTTTTGGCATCTGTTAAATTCCCGGCGCGCATATTGGCAATCGCGCGTGCGTATATTGCGGGATTCCCGCTATCGGTCGCGGGATATCGCGTCTTAATTAAACTCAATGGCGATAAATACCCGATAAGCTTTGCCCGGGCCAGATCAAAGCGTTCGTTATTACGCGATTCCGCAGCGCGGTTTTTTTTCGCCCCGGGATGTGCGGCAATATATTCCCGTACATTTTTTAACCGTTCGCTGGTCAGCGGGTGATTAACGCGATCGGGATTAATTTTGGATTCAGCCGCGCCGGAAATATCACGCATTTGTTCGAATACATCAATAAAACCATCGGGGTTTTGCCCGGCCCGGATCATTAAATCCAGTCCCATGTTATCGGCAATTCGTTCCTCGTCCCGGGAAAATGCCAGCATAGACTGGGTCGCAACGCCGCCCGCGCCGGCCAATACCCCCGCGCCGAGTGACGGATTGCCACCCGCCGCCATCAGCCCGATCCCGAGTGCCTGGATTAACATCGCGCGTTTCATTTCGGCCGCCATTCGCGATGACATCTGAGACATATGCCCGCCGAGTGTATGCCCCAGCTCGTGCGCGACAACCGCCTGCAGTGCGTTCGGGCTTTTTATCTCGGTTAACAGTCCGGTATAAATATAAACATCGTCGCCGCCCATAACGAACGCGTTAAAATCATTATCAGACACGATATGTATATTCAGCCGTCCATCCGGAATTCCCGCCGCGGTTGCCAATGGTGCAATTAAATCCGATAGCAGATTTTCAGTCTCGGTATCATTAATCAGCGTTGCGCCGTGCGATGGCATAATTAATAACAGCGATAAAAATATCGTAATGATTTTATGCACCAATAACCTCCCCGCGATCAAAAATATACATTAAATCACGTGTCCATTGGTCGGGCGTGTCCGCGTCGCGCGCGGCACGTGCGGCCAGTTTGAATAAATCACGATGCTCGCGGTAGTCAACGAAGTAATATCTAATCCAGCCGCTTTGCCGCGTCCCGAGCAGTTCCCCCGTCCCGCGCATAATTAAATCCTGTTCGGCGATAACAAATCCGTCGTCGGTTTCGCACAGCGCGCCAAGGCGTTTCAGGCCATCTTCGCTGATATTTTTTCCGTAAATTAATATGCAATACGACTGCTGATTCCCGCGTCCGACGCGTCCGCGCAGCTGGTGCAGGGCGGCCAGTCCAAATCGTTCGGCGTTTTCAATTACGATTATAGTTGCCGCCGGGACGTCAATTCCAACCTCTACCACGGTCGTGGCGACAAGTAATGGCATATCAGAATTTGTTGCCGCGAATTTTTCCATAACATCGTCGCGCTGGCGTTTATCCATTTGCCCGTGAACCAGTCCCGCGCCGGGAAAATATTTCTTCAGATCATCGTATCGCGATTGAACGGCGGTTAAATCCAGTTCTTCGGATTCGGCGACCAGCGGGCATATCCAGAAAACCTTTGCGCCGTTATTAATCTGGGCGGATATACGTGGTATTAAATCGCCGATCCGGGCCAGCGGCAGCTTGGTCGTTGTTATCGGCAGTCGTCCGGCCGGTTTTTCATTTATAACCGATACATCCATATCCCCGTATATTGTCATAGACAGTGTTCGCGGAATAGGCGTCGCAGATAACGCCAACAGGTCTGTGTCTTTGCCCTTGTTTCGCAATGCCTCGCGCTGGGATACGCCAAATCGGTGCTGTTCGTCAATAATAACCAGCCCAAGATCTTTATACACAACATCGTCTGAAAACAGTGCGTGCGTTCCAACAATAACGCGTGTTCGGCCGGATCGTAATGATATTAATTTTTCGCGGCGCGTTGCACCCTTGTCGCGCCCGGTCAGCATTTCGCATACAACGCCGATTTTATCGCACATCGGTTTTAGCTTTGCATAATGCTGCCCGGCCAAAGTATCCGTCGGCGCCAGCAGCGCCGTCTGAGCCCCGGTTTCGGCCATCTTAATCGCGGCGGCCAATGCGACGATGGTTTTACCGCTGCCGACGTCCCCCTGGACCAGGCGCATCATCGGAACGGGTCGGGCCAGGTCGTCAAATATTTCGTCCAGCGTTCGCTGCTGCGCGCCGGTAAGTTTGAACGGCAACGCGTCCCAGAATTTATCCATTAATGAATATTTTACCGGGCGAATATCACGCTGGTTTCGTTCATCGGTCCGTTTTCGGCGACTGATTGCGATTGCCGATTGCTGGGCGAAAAGCTCGCAATACGCCAGCTTTGCCATATATATCGCATTTGGGTTTAAATCATCGGCGGACGTGGGGAAATGAATATGACGGATTGCGTCAAAAAATTCCACCGTTCGTTCGTCCGCCCCGGCCAATCGCTGGGGCAGGCCTGCGAATATCTGGTCGCGAATATTTGAAAATTGTTTTTGCGTTAAACCCTCGCCCGCAGGGTATACGGCCTGAATTGCGGGTATTTTATCCGCGTTTTGCAACTCTTCTATGAATTCGGGATGGTTTATTGTTGGCCGGCCGGTCTTTTCCAATTTACCGCTAATAATCCGCCATTGCCCGATGGGCAATTTTTTCAGCCAATATTCCAAAAAATTAGAATTAAAGAATTGAATAATAACAGTATTTCCCATTTTATCGGCGCAGGTAATCTGACTGGGCCGGTGTCGTCCGCGATTAAAACGTGCCCCCGGGCGATGGGATTTTATCAGCAACGGGATCGTTATAACGTCCCCCGGTGTCGCATCCTGGATGTTATCAATAATATCACGGGCGCGGATGTATGATGGTCGGTGCAGCATAAAATCCAAAATACGCTGCCCGCCGATAACGTCTGCGAAGCGCCCGGCCAGTATGGGGCCGACACCTTTTATAAACTGCAGGTCGGTATTTAGAAAATCAAATAATTCTTTTTTCATATATAATAAAATTTAATAAAAATATATGTATTATTCAATAATAAAAGTATTGGTATAAATCCCGAACAATTTTTGCTGCATAAAAAAACCGGGGAAATTCCCCGGGTATAACATTGCCATACCAAAATGATTAGTGAGGCATTTTAGCTTCTGTAAACGTTGTGTGTTTACGCAGTTTCGGATCGTATTTACGAAACTTCATTTTACCGGCGGTATTTTCCGATTTAGTATTTTTTGTTGTTGTATAGAAGTAGCCAGTTTCTTTATTTTCCAGCTTTACAACTTCTTTGTTACCTTTCTTTGATGCCATTTTATTCTGCCTTTTATTATTCTGCGGTGAATTTTAGGTTAAATTTTACTGGAAATCAAGTTTTTTTTATACTAGAATGCAAAAACATGGGCATATGGCGAAATTGGTAGACGCGCTGGATTTAGGTTCCAGTGGGGAAACCCATCAGAGTTCAAGTCTCTGTATGCCCACCAAAATTCCCAATTATTTGTTTTATTTATGAAATAATCCGGCGATCAGATAATAAAAAAACGTGCGCGTGGCACGTTTTTGTTTGGTATTATCTTTGATTCCCCTGCAATGAATCTATGAAACGTTCCTGCTTTTTCTTTTCTGCATATAAGCTATCTAGTTCTTTTTTATATTTTAACGCCATGCGTTCAAGATCTCTGCGGAATGTCGTGTCCGGGGTGATTTCTGCGGAATGGTTAATGGCATATCTCAGACCGGCGTTAAATTTTTCCTGGCCATCTATTTTATTATTAATATCTGCTAAAAGCGCGATTCTGTATTTGTTGTGTATTTTATCTTTTGTGATTATATGTCCAACTGTTGCGGCAGCTATCAGTGAACCTATGATAATCATAATATTAATAAAGACTGGATTTGTTGGTTTGTTTGAATTTTTATAATTTTCATATAATGGGTCATTCATTATTATTAGCCTTTGTTTTTTCGGTTAAAATATACTAAATAAAAATGCAATTTCAATAAATAATTTTTAAAAATACCATAGGGAAAACAGATGGGGCGGATGACCGGATTCGAACCGGCGACAACCGGTACCACAAACCGGTGCTCTAACCAACTGAGCTACATCCGCCATATGCTTAACTAATAATATATAAAAAATCTGGGATTTCAAGTCTTTCTTTTAATATTTTTATATATATGTCAGAATTTATGTAATATTTAAAAAAATAAACGCGCATTTGCGCGTTTTATTAGTCATGGTGGAGCTGATCGGACTCGAACCGACGACCCCTTGCATGCCATGCAAGTGCTCTACCAACTGAGCTACAACCCCATGCGGATGATTATTCTATATTTCTTCTTGCCAAATGTCAAATCAATTTGCTAATCTTTTTTAATATAAGGAGATTTAAATATGGATTATCAAGCGTTAAAGGCAGAAGTTGAACAGAAAACACTGCAGACCATAGAAGTTTTAAAAAGCGAATTCGCAGGGCTGCGCACGGGGCGTGCATCCGTGCATTTACTAGATGGCGTACGTGTCCCCGTTTACGGTTCAGAAATGCCAATTAACCAGGTCGCGACCGTATCTGCACCTGATAATCAAACGCTAAGTGTAACCGTATGGGATATTACAAATGCCCCGGCCGTTGAAAAGGCAATCCGTGATTCGGGACTGGGACTGAACCCGATGACGGCCGGTGGTGTAATCCGATTAAACCTGCCGCCACTGACCGAGGAACGTCGTCGTGAATTAACCAAGGTATCGGGAAAATACGCCGAAGAAGCTAAAATTTCCATGCGTAATATTCGCCAAGATGCGATGGGTAAAATCAAACGTGCCGTCGCAGACAAAGAAATATCCGAAGACGATCAGCGTAAATACGAAGATGATATTCAGAAAGTATTTGATATGCGTGCCGGCGAAGTTGATGCGTTGGCCCGTCAAAAAGAAACCGATATTATGTCCGTTTAACATTCAGATACTGGAATAAAATATGTTTAAATTCTTTAAGAAAAAAGAAGAAAAATATACCGCCCCGAATGTTATCCCGCAGCATATCGCGTTTATATGTGATGGAAATCGGCGCTGGGCGGAAATGCGCGGTCTGCCGCCGTTAATGGGGCACAAGGCCGGGATCGCTAATTTTGAAAACATGGTTGATTGGTTTATCGCCCGGGGCGTGTCAACCGTTACATTCTGGATTTTTTCAACCGAAAACTGGACACGATCCAAAGAAGAGGTAGACTTCCTAATGGATCTGTTTTATAGCGAGCTGAAAAAGAATATGAAGCATGCGGTTGAAAAAAATCTGAGATATAGGGTTATCGGATCACGGGATCGTTTGCCAAAAAAATTGGCGGATTTATGCGATAAACTGGAAGAAAGCTCGTCTGAAAATACCGGCGGGACGGTTGTATTCGCGCTAAACTATGGCGGCCGGGATGAAATTATTAACGCCGTAAATCAGGCCATCGCCGCCGGCGAACCGGTTGACCGTGATACATTTGAAACATATATGAATTCGGGTGATCTGTTGCCAATTGATTTAATGGTGCGGACCAGTAATGAATTTCGCATATCAAATTTCATGTTATGGAAATTGGCATATGCTGAATTACTGTTTGTCCCGCAGCACTGGCCCGAGTTTGTAAAAAGCGAACAGCTATGGCAGCATACGTTGGATGAATTTGCAAAACGTAATCGTCGCTTTGGGGGCGGGAAAAAGGCAAATTATTCCGGTAAAAAATAAAAAGGGCACAATATGTCAAACACAGAACAAAGAATTATCGGCGGTGCGGTTATCGGTGGCATTTTAGTATTAGCCGCCGTGGCCGAATATTTTGGATTTCCCGCCGTTCGCTATCTGGGGATATTAATCGTCCTTGCGATGATATGCGAGGCGATTTTCGCCATACATCGTGCGCCGCGTGAAGCGTTGAAAAACAGATCAAATCTATTCGCGTTCGGATATTTCTTTGGACTGTTGTTTTTAATGCTGGCGGCCGTAAATACGGTTGGCGTACGCCCGTGGGTAATGTTGCTGTTGGTGTTAATTATTGTCGGGGCGGATATCGGCGCATGGCTGTTCGGGCGATTAATCGGCGGCGATAAAATGTGGGAACGTTTATCGTCGGGTAAAACATGGTCGGGCCAGATTGCCGGAATTATATGCGGAACATCTATGGCGGTTTTATATGGTCTGCTGGGGACGGATGTGTTTATGCCGCAGTTAATGTGGATTGGAATCAGTGTATCGTTATTATCCCAATACGGTGATTTAACGGCCAGCTGGATTAAACGCAAAATCGGGATTAAAGATTTCGGAAATATTCTGCCCGGGCACGGGGGAATATTGGATCGCTTTGACGGATGGATTTATGTTCTGCCGGTTATATGGTTGGTAATGCTATAAAGGGAATGCTTTGATTTAATCGCACCGGCAAAAAAACATATATCCGCCGACGCGGAAATTAATTGAAAATCATATCGCGCATCGTCTGACGGGTGATTTATAAAGATTGAACAAGAAGGAAAGGGAAACATGCATATTATCTTAACAATTATTGCGTTATTAATTGTACTTGGGGTGGTTGTGTTTATTCATGAACTCGGGCACTTTTTGGCGGCCCGCTGGGCAGGTGTGCGTGTTGATACATTTTCCATCGGATTCGGGCCGGCGTTGATAAAGTGGCATGATCGTCACGGGACTATGTGGAAAATCGCAGCATTGCCATTGGGGGGATACGTTTCAATTTACGGCCAAGAGGATACGTTCCAGCGTAAAAAATATAATGATTTGCCCGCCGCAAAGAAAAAGGGGCATTATTTATCCGTCCCGGCATGGAAGCAGTTTATTTTTATCGCGGCCGGGGTGGCGATGAATTTTCTGCTGGCGTGGGTAATATATTCTGCGCTGTTTATGTTTCAGCCGAAAAATGTTCAGCTGCCGGTAATCGGGCAGGTAATCCAGGAATCTATTGCGTTTAATGCCGGCGTAAAGCCCGGGGATGTAATCGTTCGCATTGACGAAGAAAAGATTACAAACTGGGGCGAACTGATTATCGCAAAAGAGCTGGCGTCGGCACGTGAAGCGAATGTTTTAATTGTTCGCGGTGAAAAATTGGTAAATATAAAATTGGCACCGGCCGAACGCTGGGGACTGGTCGCCGACGGCAGTAAAACCGAATTCCGTAAAAAGGGTTTCTGGGGGGCATTATATTCCGGGGCACGTGAAACATATCACCAGTCAAAAACACTTTTGGTGGTATTAAAACAGATTGTTACCGGGGAACGGTCATCTAAACAGCTCGGGTCATTTATTACGATCGCCGAAGTATCGGGCAAGGCCATGGCAATGGGATTCTTTGCGCTGTTATCAATTATTGCACTGTTATCGGTAAACCTGGCTGTTATTAATCTGCTGCCGCTGCCGGTATTAGACGGGGGATATTTAATGATTTTAATAATAGAAGCTGTAATTCATCGCAAGCTTGGCGGGCGCGGTATGGAATTTGCAATAATGTTTGGATGGCTGCTAATCGGTGCATTGTTTATCCTGACCATGTGGAATGATTTAGCACGAGTATTTGGGTTATAAAATATGAAAAATAAGAATACTTTTATATGTGGTTTCGCGGGCGCATTAGTTGCCGCCGGGGCAAATGCAGCAACGGTTTCGCGGATTGATGTAACGGGCAATCAGCGTATGGATGCAGAATCTATTCGTATTTTATCTGATGTCAAAATCGGTGATAATGTCGGCGACCTGCGTGCAAATGAAATCGCCAAGAAGCTGCAGGAAAGCGGATACTTTTCAAAAATAAGTGTTCGAATGTCGGGAAATGTTTTAAAGATTGATATCGCCGAAGCACCAATCGTTGGCATGGTAACGGTCGAGGGCAACGACGAGGTTTCAACCGACGATTTAAAGAAAGAAATCCGGCTGAAGGAACGTTCATCATACGATGAATCTGTTATCGGGGCGGATTTGCAGCGAATGCTTACTATATACCAGCGTCGTGGATATTTCGGGACTAAAATTGAACCTAAAAAAATCAAGCAATCGGATAACCGCGTAAATGTTGTATATGAAATCAGCGAAGGTCATCCGACATATATCCGCAGTATTAAATTTGATGGTAATAAAAAATTCAGCGATCGTGTTCTGCGTGGTGAACTATTATCACGTCAGCATACATGGTGGCGGTTTATGACCCAGTTTGATACATTTGACGACGACAGAATTCAATATGATCAGCAGATGCTGCGGCAGTTTTACCTGCGTAATGGATATGTGGATTTTTATGTAAAAAATGCGACCGGGACATTTACCCCCGATCGGGAATATTATTCGGTTGTATTTACCGTAGACGAGGGGGAAAAATATAAATTCGGGGAATTAACAATTGATAACCCGTTCCCGGATGTCCCCGATAGCGTACTGCGCGATGTAATCGTTATGCGCCGCGGCGATGTTTATAACATAGACGAGGTAGAGGAAACAATGACCGCGCTGCGCGGGGCGGTTGCCGATTACGGTTATGCGTTTATCAGCGTTGAACCGATCCCAAAAAAGGATTCGGAAAACCACACGATTGATTTGAATTTTAAGATTCAGAAAACCAACCGTATTTATATAAATTCTATTAATATTTTAGGCAACGTTCGTACGTTTGACAGTGTTATTGAGCAATTATTGCCAATGCGTCCGGGCGATCCGTTTTCATTACAGACAATAGAAGAGGGGCGTCAAAACCTGCTGCGGACACGTTATTTCAAAGAGGTTCAAATCGTCCCGTCGCGGATCGCGGATGCGAATATGATGAACCTGGATATTAAGGTAGAAGAACAACCGACCGGGGAACTATCCGGTGGTTTTGGCTGGTCTAATATTAACGGTTTTATGGTTGATGCCGGGATTACTGAAAATAACTTTATGGGACGCGGCCAGATTGTTCAATTACGCGGATCAATTGCCCAGTATCAGAAACAGGCATTATTTAGCTTTACCGAACCGTATTTGTTTGGGCGTCCGCTATCGGCCGGGTTTGATGTGTCGTATACAATGTATGATTATTCGTCCCTGGGCAGTTTCGGATATGACCGTGATTCGTTTAGCATATCCGGGCGTATGGGTTGGAAACTGACCGATCACTGGTCGCAGACATTGCGTTTATCCGCATCATTTGACCAGAACTATGATATTCAGAATTCCGGCTGGCGTAATGCTAATTTGTTTACACTCGGGACAAATTTCCGTTATCATAACCTGGATTCTAATTTCCAGCAAAACACGCATACGGGTGTTGTCGGCAACGTTGGCGTATCGTATACGGGATTTGGCGGGACGGAAACATTTGTGCGATATACCGCGGATATTATCGGAATGGTTAAGTTCTTTGATGACCGCTGGCAGCTGCGTTCATCACTGGATTTCGGACTGCTGCAGTCAATCGGCGGGGATTATATATCACGTGTTTATCGTTATTTCCTGGGCGGTGAATCACTGCGTGGTTTTGATATCGCGGGCGTTGGGTCACGAAATTGGGCATATACGTCGTATTCACTGGGGGGACTATGGAAGCTAAACGGGTCAACGCAGTTGAATTTCCCAATATTTATCCCCGATGAATATCAGATAAAAGGCTTTGTTTTCGCAGACTATGGTATTTTGGGTAAACCCCCGCACGAGGAAGACTATTTCGCCGGTCGTCGTAATCATATTGACGAGGATCTGCGAACATCTGTCGGTGTTGGAATTTATTGGAATACACCAATGGGGCCGATGAATTTTTCATGGGGTTGGCCGTTAAAGATGAACAAATACGACCGCGAGCAGCGATTCCTGCTATCGTTTGAAACGCAGTTCTGATAAATAAAAAAACGTCGGCTTTTCCGACGTTTTTTTATTAGCGTGCAAATTTTTGATTTACCTTTATTCGTTCCAGAATATTTGAAACCACGTTCGTATATTCGGGTAATTTATTTTCAAACGAATGATTGGCGTCACGGATAGATATTAGTTCGCGGTTCGGAACTTCTATGCCGTTAAATATTTGTACGTTCTGGGAATATTCTGCCATATTATCGCTTGTCCCTAAAACAAATAGTACATTAATTTCATCTATATACGATGATATGCGTTTTGATAATTCAGGCAATTGATCCGGTTCAATCGCCCAGCTTTTCGGTAATGGTACATTCAGGTTAAACAGGCACGACGGTATCTGGTATCGTATATTTTCAATTTCACGAAACAGTAATGCCGGACGTTTTAAGATAGTTTGCCATGTTATACCACTTGGGTCTTTGGCCATTATGCGGTTATATGTTGCAGAAACGCGCGACGGGGTAATAAAATACGGGTTATTTAGAACCAGCTCGCGGAAATAATTGCGGGTCTCGGGATATGCAACCAATAAATCCGACAGGGCACGACATGAAATAGAATGCGCCCATGCAATATTATAGCTATGGTTGATATTCGGCAGTGTTTCACAGAACTCCAGTCCCTGCATAATCGCAGCCTTTTGACGGGCCAGGTTCATTTTTTCAATTCGTTTAGTCCCGTATGTTGCAGACATTGCAACACCTTCTATGGCGGCGACGTCAAAACCTGCATCCAGTGCGGCCTGCATCGGGATTTTCATACACGGTTCAATCGGGCTGCCGCCATAGCCATGAATTAGATAGACCGTTCCATATGACTGTTCAACATTTTTAGCCCTGGACCAATAAATATTAGTCAAAGGCGTCCCGCGACGTTCAATTTGCCAAAAGTTATCATAATATGATAACGAAATATTATCCTCAGTAGTTTTAGACATGGTTGACATATTTGTTTTATGTGTTAATTGTGAAGCTATAATAACATTTACAATGCCGCTGTCAACTAATTTGTTTTTTTATATGTTTTATATCTGTTTTCGGCTTGACCTGATCGCGGGATTTCCCCTATAATTCTATATAAGCAATATATGCCATAACCGATAAGGGGGAAAGGATGAAAAAACTATTTTTAGGGTTATTTGTTGCATTAGCACTGGCAGGATGCGGACAGGTTTACGATCGTGAACCGGTCGGTGTTGGATATGACACCAATGAATTGAAATTAAGTCCGTGTGCATGCATTATGGTTTTCCAGGCATAACTGTTTCCAATACATCCGACCATATATATAAGGGAAATCATTGAATTACCCAGATAATTTTGAAACACCGGCATTCCCTGCGGGTAAACCCATCGCTGTTTCCCGGATGATGTCTATTGGAATAATGGTGGTTTTTCTATTAATATTATTTGTATGTGCAATTTTACTATGGGTCGGGCAATCACGCAAGGTTCATCCGTTTTTAGTTACCATAAACAACTCAAACGGCCAGTGGCAGGTTATTGCGCATGATCACGGAACGCGCACAGCGTTATCGGCAAATTATGTACTGCAGGAATCTGTCGTTATAAATTTTGCAAAGGACTGGTTTACAATATCGCCCGATATGTCCCAGAACAATATAATCTGGGGATCGTGCGATCGGATGAATGATTGTAATTCCGCCACAGGGTTTTACGGGGATAAAAAGTGTGCAATATACTGTCAATCCGGGGACGATTTATACCGCAGGTTTGCATATAACGTAATCCCGGAATACCGGGTATATGCCGAATCTGGGGTGCGCTGGACGCCGGATATGCGTTCTGTGCGGATTATGCCGGCCGGTGATGTTCGTGACGCGGGCGGGACATGGCGTATATCGGCGCGGATTACGTCAAATAAATCTGGCCCGATTGATATAATCGCATATGCCAAGGTTGCAAAAAACACCGACCTGTATCCACGAACAATGGGTTATTACATAGCGGATTTTAATTCATACAGAATAAACTAATGAAGAAGCTTATAACGTTTTTTATCGCGATATTTATAATACTGCTAATGTTCGCAGGGTTATTCGTAACCAGTGCAATATATGACGCCGGGAAAAAACAGACGATTGATACATTTTTCTTTCAGCCAAATGATTTATCCACGATGCGTCCAGGAATGCCGCGTTCCCCGGCCGAGCTTGGCAATGGCTATGTTCGTGATATGTTATTAAAGAAATTTATAACAGAATATTTTTATGCGACGCCGGATTTAGAAAACATTGCTCAGCGTGTACACGGGAAAATCGGTGTTGCTAAAATGGCCAATTCAGATGTGTTTAAACAGTGGAAAGCTAACGAAGCTGCGGTAATTCAGCAACTGGCCGAGGATAAATCACTGCGAACCGTATACGTTCAAAACGAGATTTATAAACCCGCCGGCAGTGACTATTGGGTAGTTGAATACGAGCTAAGGACGTGGACCACACCGAATGATATGAACGAAACGCCGTTAATTACACGTGGTCGGGCATTGCTGTTGATTATATATCAACCCGGAATCATAGAAGACGCAGGGGTAGGGGAATACCTGGAAAATAACGGGGATGCGGCGGCAATATTTAAATTCCGCGTATTAGAGGTTATAATAGAATAAGGCGCAAATAATGAAAAAAATAATGATTTTGTTTATATGTATGTTTGCGTATCCGGCGACCGATTTATACGCCGCGGTAAACGATGCATTTGATTTTGATAATTTTGCAATCGTTGACAGCCCCGATGCAGATGTTACCACAACCGCATCGTCAATTAACGACGGGGCCGGAATCGCAGGTGTTGGCGGATTTGATATCGCGGGCGTAATGCTGGGGATGCCGTTCGAAGATGTTCAGACGTTGTTCTTTAAAACCAAGGGATTATATTCGCCGCGAAAAAATAATAGTATTATTTATACCATTCAAAAGGATTGGAAATATAACCTTGACTATGAATGCCGTCAGCAGAATATATTTGCCCCGGCTGATCTGGAAAACTGCATAAACAGCCTGGCGCGTAATCGCGGTCTGTTGTATGCATCGGAATTGCATCTGGTTCGTGAAAATACCGGCGAAACCGTAGATATATTTTTTACCAGTAATGCAACCGATAATCTGGTATGGCGCGTGGTTTATAATAACGATGTAAACGAACTGGAAGGTGACGCGGAAAAATTTGAACATCAGCGTGAAAAAAAGATTCTATCGTTCTGGCAGAGTGTGTTGGATAAATACGGTGCACCAAATTCGGGGACGGATAAATGGATGTCGTCTAATAATTCATATGATCCGATGATGACGGCATACTATGGTGCATTGGATTTAACAGATATGGGCCGGCGTGCATCGGACGAGGCAAAAAATATCCAACAGGCGCGTGAGAATTTTCAATCTAAACCATATGCTTTTTAATTATAATTCTTATCGTTCGGGACTGCGGGCGGAATTTATTGCGCGTATGTATCTGCGGCTGCACGGTTTTCGTATTGTGCAATCCCGATATATAACGGGCCGGAATACAAATCGCGCAGAAATTGATATCATCGCCCAAAAACGTAATTTGATTGTATTCGTAGAGGTTAAATCACGCCCGACCGTATCGGATGGATTCGGGGCAATATCCCCAGCCCAGGCGGATCGGCTGCGTCGCAGTGCGGAAACATACCTATCGCGCGTGCGCTGGCCGGGCGATGCACGCTTTGATATAATAATTATATGCGGGCATCGTATTCATTGGATAAAAAATTCAATATAAATTGTTGCACATCGGCATAAAATCCTATATAATTTATCCGTACTTTTTGAAAAGAAAAAGGAGAAATATATGAAAAAAGTAATGTTGGCATTATTTGCTGTTTTAACATTGGCTGCCTGCACAGGTTCTTATAAATCAGGTAACTGTGAATATGATTTCTTGTTACACAAAGATATTTCTATTTCTAAAATTATTGGTAACGCAACAGGCGGTTGCTAAAAAAAATTCCCCGTATGGGGAATTTTTTTAAATCTGTGGATTAGTTCATCTGGTATAATAAATTACACATGAAAATAGAAAAATTCAAATATGTATAAAATATATAAGTGAATATTTTTATTGAGCAATAAGAATAAAATCAAACGGTTATAAAAAAGGATAATAAATGGCAGATTGGTTTAATAATGATTTGTCTGATTACATAGATAAAAAAGAAAAAGTAGTTGTTGATGTGCGTAAAAACGGTAAAATTTGTGTGTGGTCAAGTGTAATATCGGCATTCTTTTACGCTTTGTTTATAACCTTTTTTATAACGATATTTAGTATATTTATTAGTGGATTTACTAGCATTACTGGTGAGCCTAATTTTACTATTATATTAGTTTTGGCTTCTTTTGCCTTCGTTTGTGGATACCCGTTGCTTGTTTGGCTGATTTATAATAGTCAACGTTCAGCAAGATATATTTTAACTAATCATGGGATCTACGACATTCGTGGGCTGATTTTCAAAAGTGTCAAATTTGTTGCCTATAACCAAATTACAGATGTAAGCATCCATAAAGGCCCTATACAAAGCCTTTTTGGTGCAGGTTCTATTGGTGTTGGTACGGCCAGTGGAAATGTCGTTGGTTCTGTTTCAGAAGGCAGTGGCACTATACATTCAGCAAACGAATTAGACATAGAATCTGTGGATAATTATAAAAAAATACGGGAAATCATTATTAAAAACAGAAAAAAGTAAAAGGTTAGGTTTCTAACCTTTTCTTTTAACAAGTTAGTAAATTGGCGAAACATGGTATGTTTTTCACACCTAAATTACGAACTTATGAAAGTATTGAAAAACAAACAAAAAACACCGCAAAAGCGGTGTTCCTTAATTTTGGCAGCCCACGTCAAATTAAATGCGAATGAAATAATAGCCGAAATTATAAACATCGCTGAAACCTTGACCGATGCGGATATTGCCCTTTATACCAGCGCAAACGCCAAATCGACAAAGAGCCCCATATTCCCTGTATAACATATCCCTGATGGGATTATAACTGTATTATATGGGGGAACATGAACGCTTAACCTTTGCGCTGGTATAATAGTGCATGGCGTGGTTGTTTCAATGCCTATCTGCAAAACATTGAAAAAGCATTCTTTTCCTTTTGTGCCCTCATTTCAATGCCTCACCTATGGGGAGGGGGGGATAGTAGATACAGTGGTGATTTTATATAATGGCTATGTTATATATAGGTGGGTCGGGAGGATTAGTGCATAGGGTACATACCCAATCCGCCCAACGGGCCGACAAATCGATTGTCGCGCCCGACATCGCATAGAAAGGCATTCGCAGCTATAGTCATACCCCAAAACCACCAACGCGTGACGTCGTGCATTTGTCGCATTTTATCAGATGTCCACTTAATATAAGCAGATTTGCAGAATTGATTCTGTGTTCTTGTATTTTTATTTCTTTTTTACAACCTACCAAATAACAAAATTCCACCCAAATTTAACAGATTGATTATAATTGGCAATAACACAAATAATAATAATATTATTAACCAGATTGTGTTGTTAACGGATGCCCCAGGGTTTTTATTAAGAGCATTAAATTCGTGACCGTCTTGATATGTTATTGTACAAGAAACACCAACTGTCCGAAACTTTAATACAATTTTTTTCACGCTGTTCATATTTTTTATATGAAAAGTGTGGTCTTTGACTTGAATGTCAAACTCTGATTTATTATTTGGTAATTCGATTGTTGTAGACTCACCGTTTTGAAGACTCAAACTTATTACGTCATCAATAACAACGGGCATAGACAACAGCGCGCTATTCCAGGCACTTTTTCTTTCAATTGTTATACTTCTACTTTTGGTCATAAAATTTCCTTTTTATAAAAACAACCGTCATAGGGAGTGCGGAAGGTTAGATACTATGTTGTTTTGGGCGCGTTTAATATACACGCATCCGCGCCATTCGCTCATATATGGCGTTGAATCCATGATATGTATAATCTGGCAAATTCATGACGCTGAAATAAGTTAATACGTTGAAAATTAGACCGAGTGCTAACAATACAATGATTGCGGTTAATAGCCAGTTTGTCCTAGCCAGCGCATCCGCCAATGATTTTTGTTCAGTGTTTTGTGGTGTTTTCATTACTAATCCCTCCATGTGTTATTATGTTCTACGGTTTCTTTTACTTTGCCTTTGTGAACAAATGTATAGGTTGCCCCGCGTTTTGAGAGTTTCACGGCGACACCCAACATATAACGATACTCATGCTGACTGTTCGTTAAACATTTTAGTTTTTCCAAGTCATAAGTAGCATCGTTGCCCTCCAACTTGAACTCTGCCACTAATAAGTTATGGTCGTTTGTATTACGGATATGCAATAGCAGGTCTGGCTGGGCATACCTTTCTGCGCACGGCAACTCTTTTACACCATGCATGTTTTTGTTATATTCGCAATCCAGATTATAATGTCGCCAAATATTGAACCTGGGATCATTGTATAACATATCCTGCATGTAATACATGCCCCTGGTCTGACACGCTGTTTCCATACCACCACGCGCAATCAAGTAATAATCGTTGGCATATAACTTTGCCACAGATTCAAACAACAGGGCTTTTAACAGTTCAATTGTCGGCATGTTTGCCTCCCGTTGCAGAAAATCCACGTACAAAGAATGTGATATTAAAACTGTTTATTTGTTCAGGATAGTCTTTCTCAAATGTTTTATTCTTAAGATGACTGTCGTCAACATTAAACTTGATATCATCTGTAGATAGGTTGGTTTTTCCTGTTAAATAGGATATTCTGAGCCCATATGCATAATCCTTTTTACTGATAGAATATTGAATTCCACCGCCAAACCGAACCATTGTTTTCGAGTTCTTCAATACGTTAAATCCATTTACATACTTCGGGTCCGACATGCTTAATTGCAATTGACCAACACTTCCGATTCCAAATAGAGTCCATCGTGGCGAGATATTTACACCTAACTGAGAATATAAAAATTCAAAATAAGTTATGTCGATATCAATAGAATAATGTGCTTTGTAAAAATCGGTTGAAACAGTAGACTGTGGTAAAAATATATAATTCAACTGTCCAGCCAATGAACCATATAAATATTTTGTTTTATAATCTAAACCTATGTCCAGATTGAATCCAGCGTTGTTGATGTCTGCACTTGCACCAATTCCGCCAAATATCCCTATTGTTGCATTGGGTTCTTTTGAAAAACGCAGTTCGTTGCTGGGATAATAGGTTGTTTCGCCACCACTAATACTGAGGCTTTTATTTATTTCATAAAAACCCTTTTTTGAAAAATTCAACCGATGAGACTTGTCTGGTGATAATTCCCCCGTTGTATTGCCTTTTATTTCTTTTCCGTCAACGGTTATGCGAACATTTGGGTTGCGAACCTTGAATGCAGAAAAGTCCAAGCGTCCTGGCAACTTTTCCATGCCTATTATATATTCACTGTCAGAATCCTTGGAAAATGTACGCGTGCGGCTGATTTTGACGGCCTCTGCATTTGTGGCAGTGATAGTTTGTTCAATGCCTAGCGGTGCATTAAACTTAACTGGTTCTTTCCCCCTATCAACTCCGTTAATAGTTATTTTGGAATTCCCTAGGCTGGTGCGAACCGTTATTTGCTTGCTGTCGCGTTTCAGGGTTTTATTTATTGTACCTGTTGCAGGGACTATCAGTTGTTCTTGAACAGGCTTATAATTGTCCTTGGTTATTTCAATGCTGTGCTTACCATTGCAGACATTGCCGAATTTTATCGGGGTCATGCCTTGGTATTTGCCATTGTCCAGCGTCACAAATGCGTTTTCTGGGACTGTTCTTATTTCCACAGGCGCGCCTTTGCATGTTGTATCACCTGCAACCTCTGTAAATGGGCTGGCGCTCCCTGTTGTGGTGGCTGGCAGTTTTGCCAAACGTTCTTTTTCGCGTTGAAATTCTTTTTGTGAATACCGATATTGCACACAACCAACCCAGCCACCCGATTCCTTTGCCGCATTGCTTCTTTGACGTTCCAGACCTTTCAGTGCTATTGTGCCAATGGAACGCTCATAAGAGCGTGTTGTACCTGCGCTGGTACTTTCATCGGCATAAAATGCCGATTGAACATCCAAGGAAACGCCAAACATGCGTCCCAATTGGGCGTCTATATCACGTTCCGCTTTATTGGCGGCATCCGCTGCACTGGTGTCTGAATAAGACTTAGCCACAAAATACTTGTATTTAGCGTCGTCGGGTGGTGTTTCGGTTGCCCAATCGCATCCGGCGGCAAATGCCCCATATGACGTCAAAACGCCCAGACAAAACACGGCAAAACTTTTCATACTATAACGTTCCTTATTCGGTTATTTCATACTGCTCTGCAACCATTAAATCCCAATGCTGGGCGGCTTTCTTTTTCAGGTCTTCGGATATACCCTTGTGTCCGTTTAATGTGCGGTCAATTGCCTTTTTCATGTCTGCCTCGCTTATCTTTACGCGTGCAAATACTGAATAGAACATTTCCTTATCGCCATCCGCGCTGACCGTGCTGATTACCTTTTCCCAATAACGGTCGCTGGGGACTGCTTTGGACATCAAGGCTTTTGCGGATTCTGTGCTAACAAACTGCACCTGGGTGGCATCATATGTGGTGCCTTCTTCGGCATTTTGGAACATATAGGTCAGGTTTTGGTTTATTGCACCTGCAATAGAGTTTTTTGCATTATTTTCCGCAATTCTGTATCCCATGGAAATATTGGCTTTTTCAGCAGGAATACGCGCCTGACCCAAGAAATACAGGTCGGAACCTTTGCGGGTCAATGGCTTTTCTTCTTTTGCCCATGACGGACGCGAGCCACGGTCATCGCTGCGCGATACAACTTTGTCGCCCATGCCACCACCGCATGCACTAAGCGCGGCAACTGTTGCCAACATTAAAACTGATTTTTTCATTATGTGAACTCCCTGTTATAAAAACACAACCGCCAATAGAATTGACGGTCGGGGAGTTCGAAAAATCATACTTTCAATGACTCTGTCAGCCTTTCAGGCAAACCTGTATTTTATAACTAACAGCCCCCCGACCCATAACAGGTCAGGGATAAATAACGACGCATAAATCTCAGGAATATCGGATTGCGATGACCTAATTATTATGCACCGGAAAGTAAAGGCTTTTCGACAGCCCCGAACCCAATTCCCATTGGATTCACATAATACTTTACCACGGACAAAAGTCCGCTGCAAGGGGTTTGTAATTCACTTTTTCAGCATGTTTCATAAATACGCAAATTTTTTGATTGACAAATTGGGACGATTGGTTTATATTTTTCTTAACCAAAAAGCGAATCGCTTCTTGGCTTTTGTCGTTTTATAGGGTTTTTATTTATGATTCGTATGAAACGATTGAAGCAAAACGGAGTAAATTATGACAAACATACAGACTGACCTTTTATGATTCGTATAATACGTTTTATAAGGTGCATTCTATCCTGTTTGTTTTAAGTTTATGATTCGGGTTTAACGATTCAGATTTATGACTGCCGCTATGGCGGTGTTTTTTTGTGCTGTTTTTACGATTCATCTCCCTTGATTTCCCCTTTATGAACAATCCCCACGCAGGGAATATATTGACTATTTTTCGTGACTTGTTGTCATGACGAATGTCAATGATGACTTGACTCACGATTCATAGTCGATCAACAATCCTGACCAACAATAACGTCGGTTGGGCAAGTGTTGCTGGGTTTTCAAAAACAAAGGAGGATTCCATGAACGAAAACTGTTATACAAATATAAGCCGCATCAGTGCGGAAACACACGCACAGTTTGACGCATTTGCAAATGGCGTTATGACCAACACAATGCGCGAACTGAACACGCCAACCCAGGAATTAAACCTGGGGATGGACGAAAGGTGCCAGCGCATATTAAACCAGTGGGCGGACAGGGGGCTGTTGAATGCGCGACCTGGGCAAGTTTGGTCTGCGCTGGATATTGCCATGGCAACCGTTTTAACCGTTCTTAAAAAGCGGGGGCTTTCCATGAATGCCCTACGGCAAATAGGGGACGGATTAAACCAGCCCATGTATGAATATATGTCGGTGCTGGGCTTTGCCGTGCTGTTATGTCGCCAAGAATACCACCGCGGCGAACCATCGCACAATGCACCATATTTGGTGATTGATGGCGAAAACAGGATAACCCTGTGCCGTGCGGCGGATATGGCGTTATTACTGCCAGCCCCCGAAATTCCCACTTATTCGCACCTGGTGCTGAATATGGGGCGGATTTTACAGGAATGCAGTTTTATCCACAAGATACAACTGTCACACATGGCGGAATTTTCAGAACTGTCAGCGCAAATCGCACAACGACTGTTTGACGGCGCGTTGAAAAGGGTCAGCATTGACCGCGAACGTCGTCGTATCACAACTGTTTCAAATGGCGGAGCCGACCCACAATTTGGGGAACGCATCATAAAATACGCAAACGGTCGCGCTGTGTCCGATACCGTGACCACAACGGAGACACTGAATGAATAGACATAAAAACTTTAACCTGCCTTGGGTGGTGACCGAATACGTCGGAGCCACCCTTGGTGCGATTCATAAAACTTGTTTTCGTGACTGGATAAGCCAGAGCCAAAACGCAACCGAAAAGGTGTTGCTATGGCGGTCTTATCAGTTGCCCAAGCAAGAAAATATATAAAAGCGGCAGACTTTGCGGACGACCAGTTGGCGGAAATGATAACCATTATGGAAGAGTTCGCGTGGATGCTGTTGAACAATTAATAAACAAACCCAGGTCGTGTCCTAGACCTGGGGAAACAGAATAAAAAGGAGCAAGCAAATGAAAAACAAACCAATTGAAACATTATGTCTGTGTCGTGTTTCATCCGACAAACAGGCAAAGAACGAAAACATAACGTCGCAAAAACAGTCATGTCTGTTATATGCAAAACACAACGGATTTGTTATAGACAAGTTCTTTTATGAAGATGGTGTGTCCGGACGTGGCGAAGACCGCCCAGGACTGTCTCAAATAAAAGAATATATAGAACGAGAACACAAAAACAAGCGCATCCGCGTTATGTTTTATGACATGTCGCGTTTGGCACGCAATATGGGCGTTTATACAGACTTTGAAAAGGTTATTATCAAACATGATATTGAACTTTTGACCGTGGTTGGTGGAAAATCTGAAAATAATGCGCTGGGGCGTTTTGCACGTGGCTTTGACGTTCTGCGCGCGCAACTGTTCAGTGATGAATTGTCAGAAAAAACAGTTGATAAAATGAAGGCTTTGTCCACATTAGGATACTACCAGTTTAATCCGCCATTGGGCTTAAAGCGTGTAGAAAATGAAGAAAAACGCACAATCCTTGTCCGTGATGAACCACGCGCCAGTGTTATATATGAGGCGTTTGTTGGCTATGCCACTGGGCGTTTTGCAACCAAGCACGAGGTCATGTTATTCCTGCAACAGTCTGGGGCGTTTAATGGCGTTAAACTAAATGACACTAAGGTTGCTGCCATGTTAAAGAACGAGGTTTATACAGGTGTTTTTGCTTATGAGCCGTGGGATATACCGCGCCAGGAATGGATAATGGACAAACTGATACCTGTGGATTTGTTTCAGGCGGTGCAGAGTCGTTTGCAACGAAACGGACGCGCCCCACGCCGCACAAATAATGCGGATGCGTTTCCACTGGCGGGACTGGTATGCTGTCCGCAATGTGGGCATCCAATGACCGGCTATTTTGCCCGTGGGCATAAAGGTAAACTGCACCCATACTATCGCTGTTATAACAAGGCGTGTTCATTCAACAAAAAATCCATACAACGGACAATGATTGAAAACGCATTGCAGGAACGCCTGAACGCTATACAGACAGACGATAGGGTATTAGACCTGTTCTCCGATGTTTTGAACAGGGTTTGTCGAGAAAAAGAACGAGATATAACCGAACAAATGCGAAAAGCACGTGCGGACATTGAACGGCTGAATACTCGTATTGCGTCGCTGGGCGGTTTGCTGGCGGATGCTGGGGCGACAGGGAATGGTGCGCTGGTGGAATTATACCAAGGGCAAATACTGTCCATGACGCAGCAGAAAAAAGAACTGGAATCACGTGTCGCTGGTTATACGCCGCTATCTGCCACAGAAACATTTCGAACGGCAATGACGCGTGGTCGCGAATTCTTTAAGAACCCAGGAATTCTTTGGAAAATTGGAACACTGCACCAGAAAAAGCGGCTTGTCCGCATGCTGTTTCTGGAAAAACCGAAATGGGATGCGGAAAATGGATTTCGAACGGTCGCAACACCCCGGATTTTCAATGAAAAATCCGCCCAAACGGACGGATTATTTGATTTGGCAGCCCCAACCAGATTCGAACTGGTGTTCTCGCCTTGAAAGGGCGGTGTCCTAGGCCTCTAGACGATGGGGCCGAAACTGCCATACATTTTTAATTCATAACCAAAAATGCTGGCAAATTATAGCCGGCATTTTTCCCATTGTCAAGGTAAATGTAATGCCGGTATATTTTTTTTTCTTATTGTGCCGCCGGTGCTTCGCCTACGACTTCAACTGTTTCGGTTTCGCTAACGGTTACATCTGCGCGCTGGAAAACAATTTCTTTGCCCGCTGCGTTTTTAAGTGTTAAACGATCTTTGCGTAAATCGTATGTTTCAACCGTTGCCATAAACTGGAAATAATCCTGTTCGGTTTCCATCGCCGCCGCAGGCCCCATCATCATAGTTGATGCAAACGGGCTGAAGCTGATTTTGTTCCCGTCAACAGAATACGTCCCGTTATAAAGGTTTACAACCTGGCCGTAAACACGCATTTCATTCGCGTCAAATGATAATGTTATATCCGTCCCGTTCCCAGATGTTATAAAGTTCGCGCCCTTTAATGCGGCCGGGTTCGGTGTATTGTCCCCGCATGCGGTTAATGCTAAAACGCTTGCGATTACTGCAAATGATTTAATGGTCATATATATCCTCCCTGTTTAAATGGATACTGAAATAATAAAACTAATTTTTAATAATAGCAAGCATATGTATATTCCCAAATAACCCAAAATATATTTTTTTAGGTATGAAAAAACCTGCTTTATTAAAAGCAGGTAATCTCTGGCGGGATTGAAGGGGCTCGAACCCTCGACCTTCTGCGTGACAGGCAGACGCTCTAACCAGCTGAGCTACAACCCCAAAGCGTTATGTATAATATACTGTTGATTTAATAAATGCAAGTGGTTTTTTTCATATTTTTAAAAATGCCCCGAATGGGGCACATTTATGCGGCACGACCCGCGGTTTTATGTTGCTGAATTTGCCATATCCGTATCCCAGATATCCGGGCCGTGGCCGCGTTATACTGCGTGCTGAGTGTTATCAGGCGCGCCGATGCACGAACAAATAACTCTGGTGATTTTTTTATAACCTCTATTTTTTTCGGCCCGTTTATCGCATCGGTTCGTTTTATCGGATTTATTACATTCGGCCGCGGTATCGGTTTTATCGGCGCTGTCGCAGCCACCGGTTTTTTCACAGCGGTTTTTACAGATTCGGCATTCGCCGGGGCAGGGCCGCGTGCGTAATGTGTCGCCGCGGCGCGGATATTTTGCGTACGATTAATCGCGGCATGCGATTGCGCCATGGTGTTTTTTTCGGGCGCGGCCATGGCGATTGATGATGCGTTATTAATTTCAATCTCGTGCTGGGCCAATAGTATTGCGATTTCGCCCATCGCGGATTGAATATTCTGCGATCCGTATCTACGCCATTGTTGTAATTCCGGGTCGGGGCTGTTTAATTTAGTATCTCGTTGCGGGTGGGTCATTATATTTTTCGGCCATGCGCTTTTATGGGCCGCATTTACCTGGCGCAGGTATATCACCGCAGGGTTATCCTGTTTTTTCGCGGATATATATGCATCTATTTGCCCAAGTGCGCTTTGCCATGCCGCGCCAAGTGATTTTTTATACGACCAATTAACGCACGAGAGGCCAAAGTATAACTTAAAATATGCGCGGGATAATTTTTCTTTGGTTGCGGCGGACAATGGTTTTGTTAAATCCTGCCCGGCAAGGATCGTTAGCTTTTTCTGGGCATCGGGGGTTTTCATAAATGTTTGCAACGCTTGATTCATTTCGGAACTCCATGAGTTCTGTGCGGCCAATTCCTCACGATAAATATATAGGTTGCCCCCTATAGTT
Source organism: uncultured Alphaproteobacteria bacterium (assembly GCA_937903135.1). Taxonomy (GTDB): domain Bacteria; phylum Pseudomonadota; class Alphaproteobacteria; order Rs-D84; family Rs-D84; genus Enterousia. The sequence goes on from CALDAH010000014.1 coordinate 46,220, forward strand.
TTTCAAGCCCCGAATGTCAAGATAAAAGTTTTTTTGACTTTATTCCTAATAAGGGGCATTATATACGCGTTCATGTCACCAAAGCGTGCTGTTGCCAATAATGGGCGGTACGGATATGAACCCCGGTCTTGCCAATAATGGGGGCTGTGGAATTTCATCAAGAACAAGGAGTTAAATGATGAAAAAATCTGTAAAGTTAGCAGTTGCGGCATCAGTATTAACCGCGCCTGCGATGGCTGCGAATATTCCAATGGCAAACAGCTTGCCGTTAAATAATATGGAAAATCCGCTGTATTTACCGGCCAAGAACATGTTTTATTCAAAACTGTCCAACGGCGTTATGTTAAAGGTTGCGGATGATTCCAAGGCTCATAAGATGAAGAATCATGATGGCGAAATTGAATTCCCGATTATCCGTATCCAGGAAGAAATGGGATACGGTATTACCGATCGCTGGGCGGTTCATGGTTCGGTTCAGTACACCCACGACGATGATATTGGTCGCACAGGTCTGTCCGCGGGGCGCGTTGGGACAACATACCGTTTGCTGAATATGTATAACGGCTTTGTCTGGGACATTTACGGTGATTTACACCTTGGCGGCATCGGTGAAATGCGCGGTGCATATAATGTAAAAGGTAATGTATTAGCAGGTCAGGTATCCGGAGTATTTGACTATGATAACTATTCCAACGGCATGTGGGGGTTTCATGTCGGGACTAAATTCGGTCGCGTATGGAATCGTTTAACAACATCCGCGTTTGTTGAGGTTCTGCGTACATTCGGTGACGACAATAACACAATTCGCGTTGTTGGCGACAACACACCGTTCGGCGTTATTCCGTTGCCAGGTGGTATAAATGGCATAAACTCAACTGCAACCCAGTTGGCAATGCTGGGCGCGCCAAGTCAGGTTTCGGCCGAATTAAAATCTACGACCGAATTAAATGCCGGTGCGAATGTTTTCTATCAGTGGTCTGATAAATGGTCAACTGGCGCATGGTTTAGATATAATCATCACACAGATCAGGGTGTTGAAAAGATTACAACCAATGTTAACCCGCAGTTGGCGGTGTTAAAGACTGCGTTGGAACAACAGCTAAGCAATATGAAAGACGGATTTGATGAATATATCATCGGTTTGTCTGTTGCACGTCAAATGACTGAACACGCACAGGTTGCGTTATATGGCGAATATACATTTGATACCGCACATGAAAAATCACAGAACGGTACAGATGTAAAGGCCGAAGTTGGTGTTCGTGTAAACTTTACATTCTAAAACACAAAACAAACATATATTGGACACAAATCCCGCCCATCCGGCGGGATTTTTACACGTATGAAATCCTTTGCGTCAAAAACAATTTATGATATAATAAAGAAAAAGAAGAATGGATAAGGAATGAAAAAGTTCAGCATTTCTGCCGTTTTTGCGGCCATCTCGTTAATTGGCGTAACGCACGCCGATGCCGCATATCCGGCGTACCCATCGCGTCAGACGTATCAGGCCACAAACGCACAGGGGCAAATGGTATATCTGCCGTCGGCGAACAGCCGCATTGTTGCGACCAACGGCACGATGGTTCAGCCCAATAACGTAACCGCGGCGCAACCGACGCGCGTTACGGGGGCACTGCCACGCGTCGGGTCGGCGAACCAGATCGCCGGACGTCAATATTACCAGCCGGCCGATTATGATCGCTTGGCCGACAGCGGACTTTATATCGGGGCGTCGGTCGGATACACGGCCAGCCTGATGGGGCATATCGCCGCCGATTATACGGGCGAAACTGATTCATATGTCGTTCCGGGCGCGTTCGAGAGTGCAGATTTTAACTCAGATTCCATAATCCCGCTGCAGCTATCGGTTGGGGCGGCGATTAATAACGATATTCGTATTGATTTTTCATATCTGCGCTATAAAGGGGCCAGCTACCCCAGCACAGTTCAAACACCCGACGGTGCGGGCGGGTTTGTTGAGGCAACCGTTGACGGTGGTGCAATTACATCTAATGCAACGATGTTAAATGTTTATTATAACATTGATTCTTATACGGGCTATCTGGCCGGTGGAATGCTGCGTCCGTATATCGGGGCAGGGGTTGGTATCTCGCTAAATACTATATCTGATTATGTTGTATATGATAATACATTCTATTCCGTTATGGATCCGGCGGTGGCCGGGGCGGGGGATTTAACCGCTGTATCCGATATTTATGCATATCATAACGGCGGGACATCTGAACAATTTGCATTTATGCTCGAAGGTGGGCTTACCACTGAATTAGATGGCGGGATAAAAATGGATTTCTTTGTCCGTTATGCCAATCTGGGCAAGGTAAAAACATCCGGTAGTATTATTGTATCGCAAACCGAATGGTTAGGGGACGGCGCAGGCCAGGAATATCAAGCCCCGTATGATAGTGTATTTCATTATACCAATTGGTATGAAAGCGGTCGCCTGGGGATGGTTGATGTTGGCGTTCGTGTGCGGTTACAGTTTTAATATTTAATACAATGCGCGCACGGGGGCGCGTGCATTGTATTTATTATAAATAACATTAGGCAGAGAGAATGAAACACAATAAATCATTTATTTTACATTATTCACTATTTGCAGGATTAATTTGTGCATTTGCAATGCCCCGGGCTGATGCGGTTGTTCGCGTCGGGAATAAATCACGTTCATATGCCGAAGCATATAATCAGATAAACAATCAACGCGCCCAGGTTGAATATCAAAATCAGCAATCCCAGAATATTCAAAACGATCAGGCCGATTTACCGGTCCGTGTTGCCGATGCTGATTTGGCAAAACAAATCGCGCGCGGTGATAATACAGCGCGTGCGGGTATCGGTGATTTGGAATCATGTGCGCGTATTTACCCGAACGGTGAATTTGCATGGGACGTGCCAACGGCGGGCATGGGCACGGGCGGGGCCCAGACGTGCGTTGCCGTGGTTGAAATGCGCGGGTTGCAGATGGGGCCGGGCGGGACGGATGTTGTTTTGGCGCGTGCAAATGTTGCCGCCGGTGATGCGGTAAAATGCAATATTTCTGAATTCCCCGAAAGTGGATATACCCCAGACGCGATGAATATAACATTTCCGGCGGACGCTGCGCCGACCGTTGATGATGTGGTTCGCGTGTTAAATTCCGAACAGAAAAAAGGTGCGGGATTTAAAATCGCGGCCAGTGCAATCGTCGGTGGCCTGGGTGGGAATATGCTTGGTAAAAATGAAATCGGCGAAGAAAGCCTGATGGGCACGGGCAAGAAAAAGATGAAAAATTCAGCCGTTGGTGCATTGGTCGGTGCGGCCGTTGGCGCGGGCAATGCATATGGCGGCAAGGTTGGCGGTGACGTTATATTATCAACCAGCGTAAATGCAGCCGCGGGCGGTATTATGGGGAATATTGTTGCAACGGGCAATTCCGTAATGCGCATAGAGGAATGCAAGCTGCCAAATGGCGTTACGACATCGTGCCTCTGGGGGGTAATTGTTACCAGCAACCCGATTAAATTAACGGCCGGGCAAATAAATCCGGCCACTGGTCAGGAAATCCCGGGTGATGTAAAGACCGCGTTCTTTAACGTATCGGACGGGTCAACTGTTATGATCTGTGACCAGGATGCAAAAAACTGTCGCGAGGATAACCTGGTATCAATAAAACTTATCGCATATCCGGATAAGGATATAGAGGTAATCAAAGACCAGGATTTTGAAAAAATAACAATTGGTGATTCCGAATTCGCATATCATTTAACCAAAGAAAACGGAAATCTCGTTATGGCAAAAGGGCCGGGCAGCGAAGCGATATATACACCGATTTTATCGGCCGGTCGTCCGGAAAAGACAACGCCCGCGATGGTTGCAAACGTACATGATAAAACGTTTGGTATGAAACGCAGTGACTGGCGCGATGAAAAGAAGCGCCATACCAACAACGATATTTACGGTCGCACCGGCCGCGGCGAAGCGTTTGATTTAAGCGAGGGAAATAACTACGATTTAAATGATTTTAGTCCCATGACAATTAACGCCGAAGACGGGGGTATAATTGACCTGGATAACAAAGCGCGATTAAAGGCGACCGTAATCGGGGCCGGGGCCGGCGGGGCGATCGGTGCGCTGTCCGGATATCAGGGGGCGCAAAAGGATATTGATGACCGCTGGGTTACGGCCGTTCGCGAATATAACGATTCCCTGCAAAAGGTTTATTGCCAAACGGGTAAACGTTTCCTGTCGTTCTATAACGATATGGTAATAATCCCCCATGCAACAGATGAATAAAAAACGCCCCGATTTACGGGGCATTTTTTTATTATCGGGTGTTAGTTTTTTCCAGTTGTTTTTTTAATTTTAAAATGCGCTTATACGACTCGCGGATGCGGCGACGTGGAATCTCGCCGCGGGATACCATATCTATTATCTCGCGGTGGGCAATCCGCCCCAGATTTTCGGTATACTGCAGATTATTCCCAAGCAGCATAATATCATTACCGGCCAAAATTGCACGCCGCAGTGTTTCGCGTAAACCATAGTTATTATATATTGCCCCATCTGCAGGTCGTCGGTTATTACAACGCCGTTATATCCCATTTGGCCACGCAGCAGTTTATTAATTGTATCGGGCGACAGGCTGGCCGGGTTTTCCGGGTCTATATTGCCGTTTATTACATGCGCGACCATTACCATTGATGTCGCCGGGACGGTCGCATACGGACGCAGTTCATCGCGTTTCCATGTGTTTGTTATATCCACCAGTCCCGCGTGGGTATCGCCCGTGGCACTGCCGTGACCGGGAAAATGTTTAAATGACGATAAAACACCTGCGCGTGCCATGGCATTTGCGGCTGTATGACCGTATTCGTATATGCGTTCCGGATCAGATGAATATGCGCGTCCGCGTACACCAATTGCGGGCGATTGCGGGTTTATATCAACATCTGTGCACGGGGCAAAGTTCAGATTAAAACCCAGATCGGATAATTTTTGCCCCTGTTTATAGTATAAATCGGCAACTGTGTCCATATTCATTGCGGCCATATCCCGTGCCGGCGGCAGTGGCGTTTTAAAACCATGCTCTGGCCCGATGCGGATAACCGCGCCACCTTCTTGGTCAATGGCGGTAAATAGAACCGGTTTACCACCGCGTCGTGCGGCCGCGGTGAGGTATTGATTTAGTTCGCGGACCTGATCTATGCTTTGAATATTTCGGGATTTGGTTTTTGTTCGCAGTTCCCTGGGGCTATACCCGGCCTGGTTTCCCTGTTCAACATCTATGCTAAACAATATTACGCCACCGATGCGTCCGGCGTGAATATCACGGGCAATATCCCGCACGGTCGCGTCATCAGGGGATGTGCCGCGAAAACCTACCAGTATCATCTGGCCCGCCATATCCGATAGATGCTGATCGCGATACCATATAATCGCCAGGCTGATTAATAAAAAACCAATAGCTGCTTTGTAATATTTTTTCATATCCTGTGCACCTGATTATTTTTTACGACGCAATGCCGTGATAAATATCGCAGTCCCTGCGATAAACATAACGCCCGATAGCAGTTGTCCCATGGTAAGTCCCCATGATGTTAAAAAACCAATCTGGGCATCCGGGGCGCGGAACTGTTCACAGAAAATACGACACACGGCATATCCTGCCCCCATAATTCCGGCCAATGCCCCCGGATATCGCCGCAGATTTGTATAGCGATACAGACAGTATGTTAATATAAACAGTGCGATTCCTTCGGTCGCGGCCTCGTACAAAGGGCTGGGGTGACGTGGAATTGGTGTATCGCCGCGGAATACGACGCCCCACGGGACGGTTGTTGGACGGCCCATAACCTCCATATTAATAAAGTTTGCAATGCGGCCGAAAAATAAACCGATTGGGGCAACGACGGCCATTACATCTAAAATACTCCATGCGCGGCGAGTATTTTTGGCAAATAAAAATGTTGCGATAATTACCCCCGCCAGTCCGCCATGAAAGCTCATCCCGCCATGCCATATGGCAAAAATTTCCAGCGGGTGGGCGATAAAGAACGGCAGGTTATAGAATAAAACATACCCCAGTCGTCCGCCGATTATTACCCCTGCGATTACAGCGGTTAATAAATCATCCAGTCTTTTTTTTGACAGTGTAATTTCCGCCCCGGGGGTATTTGTTAAACGTTTAAATAAAAAATACCCGATAATAAACGCCGCGATATAGGCCAGCGCATACCATCGGATATCAACACCTATTACAGAAAATGCAACCGGTGAAATTGGGTTAATTATGATCGCCATAATTTATTCTTAGCGTCCGTTGTTACTTTTTTCTATGGCGCGCATAAAATTACCGTGAACAGACCGTGACTGGTCCAGAGTACGGGATAAAGACAAAATTATATTTTTTAACATTTCAATTTTTGTCTGGTCAGGATACGCCTTGCTGTATTCTTCTGCCAGTTGCTGTTTCTTTAATTCCAACAGATTTGCTAAATTACGCAGGCCATCACGTACAATTGGGCCACCGCCGTTAAATAATGTTTCGTATGGTCTTTTACCTCTTATCATGTATTTTCCTTTTGATTTATACGATATAATTTACCATTTGGCTTGAAATCTTAAAATGATTGTATTATATATTTTACAAATAACCAAGGAGAAAATTATGGTTTCACGTCAAACAGCAATTAAACCTAAACGTGGGGTTAAAAACGCTGAAAAATCTTTATCACAGCCAAAATCGGGTGGTATTGAATTATACTTAAAACGTATATTTGCCCTGATGTTCGGGGCGGTGGCATTAACTGCGCTGGCCGCGTATATGACGATCTGGGGCGGGGGACTGAATTATATTTTTAATTGGCAAACCGGTGGTTTTACCGGCCTGTATTATGTAATTATATTCGGGGCACTGGGGCTGTCATTATGGGCACAGGTTCGTGCATTCCGGCTTAGCCCGAAAACAGGTGCATTTGTTTTAGCACTGTATGCTGTTTTAATGGGAATTGGCCTAACGCCGTTAATTGCGGTCGCGTTAGTGGTAAACCCGTCATCTATTATCGGGGCATTTGCAATTGCATCTGCGATGTTCGCATGCATGGCACTGTTCGGGTATAAAACGGTCAAAGACCTGTCGTTCCTAAGAATTTTCTTGTTTATGGGAATGATTGGATTGTTATTAGTTGGCTTGGTTTCATTTATCTGGCCGGCTATTTTTGGGGGCACATTCGGGACAATAGTCTGCTTTATCGGTGTGCTGGTATTCGCATTATTTACAGCGTATGATATGCAAACGTTAAAGCGGGCATATCAATACATTGGCGATGATACCCAAAAAAATCAATTGGCGGTATTAGGGGCATTACACCTGTATATATCCTTTATTGCCATGTTCCAATATGTGTTAAGCTTGTTAAACAGAAATTAATTCAAACGGCGGAGTAAAAATATGGTTTATAAGATAGATCCAAATAAATGCATTGCATGTCATACATGCATGGGGGCATGCCCGGTAATGGCGATATCAGTCGGCGCGGACGGTAAATGTGTTATTGACCCGGCCAAGTGCATATCATGCGGTACATGTGCTGCAATATGCCCGGTCGCGGCAATTGCACCGGACGTTGCACCGACACCGGCAACCCCTGGTGATAAATAAATCGCATGGCAATAAAAAAACGGGGCATTTGCCCCGTTTGTTTTTTTATAATATATTTTTAAAACCCGTTGTAAAGTTCAATTTTTTTATAATCTTTTGTTATTGCAAAATATTAAAATCGTTATAATATGTATGGGGTTAAGATTTAGGGGTAAAAAAATGCCAGCAACAACAATTAATGATATCGTAGCGCTATGCAAACGCCGTGGATTTATATTTACCGGGTCCGAGATTTACGGGGGGCTCGGCGGGGCATATGACTATGGTCCGTATGGCGTGGAATTAATGAAAAATATTCGTAACGCATGGTGGAACGCCATGATATATTCCCGTGACGACATAGAAGGGCTGGATGCGGCATTAATCTCAAACCGGCTGTTATGGAAATACTCCGGGCACGAGGGCGGTTTTTCCGACCCATTGGTTGAATGCAAGAAATGCGGCACTCGCATGCGTCAGGATAAAATGAAAGATCCAACAAAATGCGATAACTGCGGCAGCAGCGACATCAGCGAACCACGTGCGTATCAGCTAATGATGGGGCTCTCCATCGGGGCGACGGCGGACGGGGCGATAAACGCTTACCTGCGTCCGGAAACGGCGACGACCACGTATACTAATTTTAAAAATGTTTTGGATGCTAAACCCCATAAACTGCCATTTGGTATCGCCCAGATAGGAAAAGCGTTTCGTAACGAGATATCACCACGCGGCTTTGTTTTCCGTATGCGTGAATTTGAACAGGCGGAAATGCAGTACTTTGTTCACCCGGATACCGACGCAAAATATTTTGAAATGTGGAAAGAAATTCGCATGGCATGGTGGATAAACGTATTGGGCATCCCGGCGGATAAATTACGCTTTTTGCCGCATGAAAAATTGGCCCATTACGCCAAGGCTGCGGTTGATATTGAATACGCATTCCCCGACGGATTTGACGAGGTCGAGGGAATCCATAACCGCCAGGATTTTGACCTTGGGTCGCATACAAAGGCGCAGTCTGAATTTAAAATCGCCGCGAACGTTATGGAAAACCGCGACAGTACGGTAAAGCTGGCGTATAGCGATCCCCAGACGGGTGAAAACTTTATCCCGTATGTAATTGAAACGGCAATG
>CALDAH010000015.1 GCA_937903135.1 uncultured Alphaproteobacteria bacterium
CGAATACAACAGCGCACTGCCGTGGCCGGCGGATAAAACGAATCTGTCCAGGCCACGGCGTAAAAAATTAACAAACAGCGTCGTAATAACATCGGCCGCCCCCAGTACGATCCCGACATGCCCGCTGTTCGCAGATAATATCGCCCGCAGTGCGTGTGCCTGGACTACGTTTGACATTTCTTTTAAATCTTTGGATTCGTATTTCATTTTATGTTATTATATCACAAAACGGATGGATAATAAATGCTAAAAATTTGGACAGATGGCAGTTGTTTAGGAAACCCCGGCCCGGGCGGCTGGGCGTTTTTGGCGACGGATGGGAAAAATATCGCCGAACGTTCGGGCGGCGAAAAAAACACGACCAATAACCGTATGGAACTTATGGCAGTCCTGCGCGCATTAACGGCGGCACGACGTCACAGCGCGGTTGAGATTCATACCGACAGCCAATACGTAAAAAACGGTATGATGTCATGGATGAAAAACTGGAAACGAAATAATTGGCGTACCGCGGATAAAAAACCGGTAAAGAACCAAGATCTATGGATGGCACTGGATGAAATATCATCCAATACAGACATTCATTGGGTATGGGTAAAGGGCCACGCGGGCGAAGAATTCAACGAACGCGTTGATACCCTGGCACGAACCGCAGCCGAAGCGTTACGTTAAAAAAACACCGCCAATGGCGGTGTTTTTATATTCTGTATTTATTATCTTTTATTTTACTTGGCAGTAACGTTAAAACAAACGCGAAAATACCCATAACCCAGTCGCCAATTACACCACACCATATCATAACGCTGGACAATATATTTCCACCGGCCACCTCAATAACAGCTGCGCCAATTAGCTCTAATGCTATGCAGGCCAATGCCGGGCCATAGTAAATCCATGCAGAAAAACCGGCATCATGAATACGACGACACATTAACGCAACTGCCGGCAATATCAACCCCAGCACTATTAACCACATTAATATTACAAGCGGCGCAAGCAGTGCGGTTGAAATCACCACCCCCGCAATGGCCATAAACGCCATATATAAAACGAATCCGATTATAATTGCCAAAAACGTCCACCAGTATTCAGCGCGGGTCGCTGTCCCGCGAAAATCCAAATATCCGGCGAAAAAGTTTTTAACGGCCGCGACAAACCCGATCATTTTCTGATCCTGTTTTTTTGCGTGTTTTGTTGCCTGTTTTTTATTTACCATAAAAATACCCCCATTGATTATATGGGGGAATTATATCACAGTTAACCGCGGAATCCAAGTGCAACTATGAACATCTCAACGCTATCCTTGCGCGATGATGGCGGTTTGATATGATGAACCGATTCGAAATTATCCTTGATCTGTTTTAATAATTCGTTTGTTGTTCCGCCGGTAAAAGATTTTGCAACAAACGTTCCGCCGGGTTTTAATGCGCGCAACGCAAAATCCAGCGCATATTCCAACAAAACCATCTGACGCAGGTGATCGGTTTTTTTATGGCCAACGGTATTCGGCGCCATATCAGATACGACAACATCCACCGTTCGTTCCCCCGCATCACCGTCCCGCGGCAGATTCAGTTTTTCAACCAGCCACTCTAATGCTTCGTCGGTTGTAAAATCCCCTTGATAAAAATCAACCCCGACAATAGGCTTGATCTCTAGCAAATCCATCGCAAAGATTTTAGATTTCGGGTATGTTCGCGCGATATACTGCGACCATGATCCCGGCGCCGCCCCAAGATCAACAACAACCTGCCCGTTTTTAAGGAAATGGAATTTTTCATCCATTTCAATTAACTTATACGCGGCACGGGCACGATACCCATCACGTGCGGCACGCGCAACGTATGGATCGTGCGCCTGACGTTGCAGCCACGCGACCGAAGATTTTTTAGCAGCAATCTTTTTATTCAGTATTTTCATATAAACCGTTTTATTATTTGCAGCCCATACCAAACAATGCCGCCGCCCGTTGCTGGCGCAGACGCATTATATCACGCGCATGTTGCATAAATTTTTTTGCGTCATCCTTGTATCCTTTTTTAAATACTCGGATTACCTGGCCGTGGAACATATATGTTACGGTAACCTTATACCCGGCGATCACCTGTCCAATGGGTCTTGTTTTATATATTGCCGTAACGGGCGATACATCTTTAATACGCCAGTCAAAAATTCTAAGCCAATTAATTTTTCTTGCACTCATTTATATAACCCCAAATATTATTGCGCGCCCGCTTTCTTCATTTTTTCCATAACAGCTTCCATTCCGCCCATACGCTGAATCATTGCCATCTGTTGTTTCATTTTTGTATATTGTTTAATAATATGTTCTACGTCACGAACAGTGCACCCGGCGGTTTCCGCGATACGGATTTTTGCGTTTGCAAAAATCTTTTCCGGTTCGGCCCGTTCTGCGGCGGTCATGGCTTCCAGTATTTTAATCTGGCTGTCTACGCTGCCATCTTTTATTTTTTCCTTCATCGCGGAAACTGCGCCCGACATCCCAGGGACCATTTTTAGCAGGCCGCTAAAATTGCTCATTTTTTTAATTTGCTTTAGCTGCGCCAACATATCATTCAGGTCAAACTGCCCCGCCATCATACGCTGTGCCGTTTCTTTCATCCCGCTGGGGATTTTTGCATCCATGATTTCAGCATCCACCGGCCCGGACGTTGTTGCCGCGGCGGCATCGTTTAACTTCGCAGTTTTCTTTTTTCCAAAACCGAACATTAAATACTCCTTTTTTCTTTTACGATTTTATTTATTATTGGGCTTCTTGTCTAGATACTTTTGCAAATATTTTCCAGTCAATGATTCAGGCGACGCGGCAATTTGTTCCGGTGTACCGACGGCGACTACCTGGCCACCGCCCGCGCCCCCATTTGGCCCAAGGTCAATTATCCAGTCGGCGGTTTTTATAACCTCCAGGTTATGTTCAATAACAATAACCGTATTGCCCTGCTCGACCAGCTCATGCAATACCGACAGCAGCATCTTTATATCCTCAAAATGCAAACCGGTCGTAGGTTCGTCCAGGATATAGATTGTCTGACCCGTGCTGCGTGCGGCCAGTTCCTTGGACAGTTTTATTCGCTGCGCTTCGCCGCCGGATAAATCCAGCGAACTCTGGCCCAGTTTAATATAATCCAACCCGACCCGTTTTAACAGCTCCAGCTTTCGCGCGATTTTTGGAACGTTTACAAAGTATCTATACGCTTCCTCGACCGTCATATCTAAAACATCTGCGATTGATTTCCCTTTGTACTTTACCGCCAATGTTTCGTCGTTATAACGTGCCCCGTGACACTTATCACATTCAACATAAACATCCGCCAGGAAATTCATTTCAATCTTTATCTGACCGTCCCCCTGGCACGCCTCGCAGCGTCCACCTTTGACGTTAAATGAAAACCGTCCGGATGTATAACCGCGGGTTTTCGCCTCTGGCAGTGCCGCAAAGAAATCACGAATATCTGTAAACACACCCGTATACGTCGCAGGGTTACTGCGCGGTGTCCGACCGATTGGTGATTGATCAATATCAACAACCTTATCTACGTTTTCCATCCCGCGGATTATATCGTGCGCACCCGTTTCTACCTTGGAATTATACAGCGCCCGCATCAGTGCCGGGTATAATGTATCTAATAACAGCGTAGATTTTCCCGACCCCGATACACCGGTTAACGCAATAAATTTACCCAGCGGGAATTCAACATCTACGTTCTTTAGATTATTTTCACGCGCCCCGGATATTGTAATAGATTTACCATTACCCGAACGACGCTTTTTCGGGACATCAATTTTACGCTTTCCCGATAAATACTGCCCGGTCAAAGAATCTTTGTTTTTTATAACCTGTTCAGGCGTCCCGGCGGCAACAACACGCCCACCATTAACGCCCGCGCCGCGACCGATATCCACCAAATAGTCCGCCGCCCGCATCGCATCTTCGTCATGTTCAACGACAATAACCGTATTGTCTTTGTCGCGCAGCATTTTTAACGTATCAAGCAGTTTGTCATTATCACTCTGATGCAGACCGATTGACGGTTCGTCCAAAACATATAAAACCCCGGACAGTCCGCTGCCGATCTGTGACGCTAAACGAATACGCTGTGCCTCGCCGCCCGATAGTGTCCCCGACATTCGCGACAGCGTTAAATACCCCAGGCCGACGTTCTGTAAAAATGTTAAACGGCTGGTAATCTCGCGCAATATCATACGTGCGATATCGTTGTCCTTTTGCCCTAAATGATTTGGTAAATCGGCAAACCATTTCAAAGAATCATCAACGGCCATATCTGATATATCCATAATATCCATACCGTTAATCTTTACGCATAACGCCTGGATATTTAATCGTTTCCCATGACATACCGGGCATGGTTTTTCAGACTGGTATTTTGCCAGCTCGGCCCGCATAGACTCAGAATCCGATTCGCGCCAGCGCCGTTCAATATTTGGAATTACCCCTTCGTATGGTTTTTCATAAACGAAACCGTTCCAGTTAATCTTAATCGGTTCATCGCCGCTGCCGTATAAAATCAAATTTTTCTGATCATCCGTCAGCGTATGCCATGGCCGCGATAGTGGGATTTTATATTTTTTATGCAACGCACTTAACAGATGCTCAAACTGACTTAACATCCCGCCGCGTGACCATGGTGCAATTGCCCCGTCCAATATAGACTTAGATGGATCGGGAATAACCAAATCCGGCGACATATTTAATTGCACGCCCAGGCCATCGCACGACTGACACGCACCCATCGGGGCGTTAAATGAAAACAGTCGCGGTTCAATCTTTGGCACGGCAAAGCCACTAACCGGGCATGCATAATTTTGAGAATATAATATATCTTCGTCCGTATCCAGCCTGCGAACCAGCACCGCCCCCGGGACCAGTCGCAGCGCCCCTTCGAACGATGCGTACATACGTGATTTGAAATCATCAATATCTGCATCTGACGCCCCTTTATCTGGCATCTGCAGACGATCAACAATAACAAAAATATTATGTTTCTTATTCTTATCCAACGCCGGGACGGACGCTAAATCATATAACTCGCCGTCAATAATTGCGCGCTGATATCCCTGCTTTATTAAAAACGCGATTTCTTTTTTATACTCACCCTTGCGGTCGCGAACCAGCGGGGCCATAATATATACACGTGTCCCGGCGGGGATATTCAGTGTCATTTCAACCATTTCCCCGACAGTTTGTGATTTAATCGGCAAACCAGTCACAGGCGAATGCGGCACACCAATACGCGCCCATAACAGTCGGAAATAATCATAAATCTCGGTAACTGTTCCGACCGTCGAACGCGGGTTTTTAGATGTTGTTTTTTGTTCAATAGATATCGCCGGCGCCAGACCTTCTATTAAATCTACGTCGGGCTTTTTCTGCATATCTAAAAACTGTCGTGCGTACGACGACAAAGATTCAACATAGCGCCGCTGCCCTTCGGCATAAATAGTATTAAACGCCAACGACGATTTACCAGACCCCGATACGCCGGTAAACACCACCAGCTTATGCTTCGGCAGATCTAAATCAATTCCTTTAAGATTATTTTCGCGTGCGCCGCGAATTTTTATAGTTCCAGTCATATCACCCTCAAATATAAATAAATTATAAAAAAATTCAACACAAAGGGCGAAAATTATTTCGCCCCATCCGTTATTAAAAAACACAACAAAAGACTAGAATACAATATCTTTTTCAACCAGAATATAACACAATCATATATTTTTGTCAACATGATAATTAATTATATAAAAACAACACCCCCAAATAACATTTGAGGGTATAACATAATAAATTTAGATATTTTTTAATCAGCCGCGCCCGCGATTAAGCTGTCCGCAGCCATTGAAACCCCGGTTTTACGGGTATGGTTTTCACCGATTTTTGGTGCTAATTTCCCATCAACCCAGATATCAACACCACCGGCATTACCGAACGTCCCCTTATATTTATCGCCCTGGGGCATATAGTAAACATCGCCCGGGACTAAAACACGGCTAAAAACTGTATTACCGCGGCCGTCTTCTATTTTAACCCATGATTCCTGGGCGGCCTGGATAATAACATTTGCGCTGGCGCGGTTTTCTGTACCGAAACGTTCACGAACAGCTGTTTTATATGCAGGTTCGCTAACCGCGACAACCGGCGTGCCGGTATCGGCAACGGCGGCCATATCACTATCACGCGGCATTAACGCCAAAACAGCAATAATTATAATCATAATCGCGACCAGGCCGCCTAAGAACCATTTCCAATTACGACGTGCGAATAAATACACGCGCTTAATCGCCCCGACCTTTTTAACAGAATCCGGCGCGGCACATGCGGCCGGCACATCGCCATCCGCGTCATTTGAACAATCCTGAACCAGTCCCATTTCACGTTTAATCTTTGTAACGATTTCATCCGGATCCAGCCCCAGTTCCATCGCATAATTACGTGCAAATCCTAAAATATATACAACCTCTGGTATAAATGTATAGTTTCCATCCTCCAGCGCCTGCAAGAATTCTTCCCTAATACACAGCTGTTTTGCGATCGTTGGAATTTCACGTTTACGACGCCCGGTTGTACGTGCATTACGCAGCATTTCCCCGGCGGTTATCTCAACAATTGGTTCGTTATTATTTTCATTCATAGTACACTTCCCCTATTTCACGTAATCATAGAATCTATATAGTATCAACGCAACCCCAAAATTTAGATATTTCAGATTTTAAATCGCCCAGGCACGTAATTGCATTAACCTTTATACGAAAATCCGCAGAATTTGGCATACCGGCCGAATACCACGCGGCATGTTTGCGAAACATCGGAATCGCTGTTTTTTCCCCATAGTATTCAACCGCGTATTCTAAGTGCCGCAGAACAATATCCCCGATATTTTCCGGCCGCGCGCCCCCTGTTATCGCGGCCAGCGCCCACGGACGCCCCAATATACCGCGCCCGATCATAACCCCGGCATAGCCCAGATCTGCGGCACGCGCCGCGTCATCTGCGCAGGCAATATCGCCGTTTGCAATTATCGGAATCGGGGCGTTATGAACATCGGGCAACACAGCCGGCCCGATATAAAGCTGGGCACGCGTCCGCCCATGCAACGTGGCAAATCGCACGCCACAATCGGCGGCGATGCGGATTAAATCGGCCCAATCTTGATGCTCGGCGTCCCAGCCCAGACGTGTTTTTATTGACACCGGCACAGACGCCGCCCGTACAACCGCACCCATAATTTTACCCGCCAGTATATGATCGCGCATTAAAAATGCCCCCGCCCCGGCCCGCGTTGCAACCTTTGGCACGGGACAACCCATATTAATATCAATCCATTTTGCGCCATTATCGCATAATATTTTTGCCGCATCCGCCATTAGTGCTATATCTGCACCGAAAATCTGGGCGCCGACGCGGCCTTCGTCGCCATAATTATCAAAATTCCGCAAACAATTTTTATGTGCCCCGACCAGCGAATGACACGATATCATTTCGGTAACCAGCGGGGATTCGGGGGAAAACTCGCGAATAATACGACGAAATGGCCGATCAGTAATTCCGGCCAACGGTGCAGCAAAAATTTGATTATTAGTAAACATTTATGATATAATGCCACCGATGAAAACAAAAATCAAAAATTTCTTTGGATTTATTGGGCGCGCATGGTCGTGTGGTATTCGTGGTAAATTCGGTATATTACTAACCCTATTTTCGGTATTTATTTTCCTGCGAATATTCTGGGGCGACGTAAATGTTCAGAATTTTATTGTAAACATATGGCGATTAAACGCCGAACAGCAACAGCTTTCGGCCGAGCTGGAAAAGCTTAACACCCTTAACCGGCATATTGAACTTCTTCAGGGCTACAGCTCGGATTATGTTGAAGAGGTCGGGCTAAAATACCTTAATATCGGTGACCCCGCGGCCAAGATTTTAAAGATATAAAAACAAAACCGCCCCCCGGGGCGGTTTTGCGTCAGTTCATAAATAATATCATTCCATTTAAATACAGCGCGAATACCAACCATATGATATAGGGCCATACCAGATATGACGCATGTTTGCTGATCGGATAAAATGCACGTGCCATCCAAATTGCGATAAATAATAATAAAACAGATACCAAGAACGCACCGCCAATCAAATGCAGACCAAAGAACATATACGTCCATAGCGCGTTCAATGTCATCTGGGATAAAAATAATAAATACGCCTTGGTTTTACTATACCGCGTTCGATCGTTATTAATTACCAAGAATAACGCGATTCCCAGCAGTGCATATAAAATCGGCCAAACAGCAGCAAACACCCATCCATCCGGGGTCAGCACAGATTTATTAAGCATATTATACCACGGGTCTGATTGCCCATGCGGGGTAAACATAACGCCGATAATACCGGGCAAAAACGACGCGGCCATTGCAAATAAAAAACGAAAAAAACGTTTCATATCAAATCCTTTTCGGGGAAATTATACCACGCCGGGAATCGTTATGACATAGGTATGAATTCGTTCGCTTTAATATCACGGGCGGGGAAAATATTTAATATAACGGTGCGATTAATAAACGCGTTTTTTTGCCCGTGGCCACCTATTGGCTATGGCGGCGTGACTTTGGCCGGGGCAACGGCAACACTTCGGCCAAGCGACGCGCCATATCAACCGTCAGATCTGCGTTTTCAATATCCAGAATCCAGTGCGGACGCGCACCCTTATACGGGATTGCGGAATCCGGCGATATGCCGTGGGCTGTAAATATCGCAATCGTTTCGGGAATTTGCTTTACATAAACAGTATCGTCACATATTAAAAATACCGGCCGATCCGAACAATATAGCATATACTCGCCAAACATTTTACGATATCGTATATCCGCACCTGCGGACGCCAACTGATCGGCTACGAATTCAACAAATTCTTTGCTGGATGCCATAATAGTAAACTTATATATTTTTATAAATCTTATTTAAAATTTTGGCGCGCCCTGCAGGATTCGAACCTGCGACCTGCGGATTAGAAATCCGATGCTCTATCCAGCTGGGCTAAGGGCGCACTGAATAGTACTTTACAATAAAAACATATTAATTTCAAGCGGACTGTTAAAATATATAAAACACACCAACATATTACCTATGTTGGTGTGCGTTTCTCACCCCCAATCGCATTACTGCGAAACTGTGATAATTCATTATGCGATTTCGTTCTTTAAACGGCGCAATTCAAAATACATATAAATATCAGACGCGGCATACAATAACAATATCACGGCCAGATAATATATCATCGCAACCGCCCCAGCAATTGGATAGAACAGTAAAAATACCGCCAGCCCGACCAATATTATCGCCATAATTAAATCAAATATATAATGCCCGAACCGTGCCCGTGCCATGTTTATCGCGAATACCAGTGCCGATAACGCCTTAAACAAGAACAGCACAACAAACACATATACCAAGCTTACCAGTGACCCGGCCGGATATATACAGAACAATATCCCCAGGACAACATTTATCATACCAAATACCACATCCAGCCATCCGCCGCCACGCTGTTGCGATATAACAAATCCAGATATCGTGCGATACATACCGAATAAAATTAAAACAATACCAATAACAAAGGTCAGTGCGGTTAAAATTGCAACCGGTTTAACAATTAAAAATATTGCAGCAACCGCGAACAAAACCGCTTCGCCGATTAATAACGGCGCGCTTTTTTCATAAATACGCCGAACAATGGATTTAACTGGATTTTGCGCACCACGTGCCGACGATGATTTTTTATTAGATGTATTTTTTGGCATTTAACTCTCTCCCTTGGCCATTGATTTAGATAATAGCACATCCGATCTATTTTTTCAACCGCGCACGAGAGGTCTGTTTTCTTATCCATCCGTTTAACATCAGCCGCGCGTATATAACCCCCGCAGCGAATCGGGGCAGCTTATGGAATCGCGCCAATGCGCCTGCAATATTCTTTTTTAAAAATCGGTCGTTCAGCGGACAAAACTGACCGTTATAGAACCAGCGTTTTTGCCATAAAAACTCAACCGCCCTTAAATCATTAACGCGTTTTTTATCAACCCTAACACCGCTGCGTTTTTCATATTCTTTTATAAACGCGCGGTACAGCGGCCGATTACGCGACAACGACATTAACACCAGATCGCGCCCGCGTTCATAAATACCACAGTTGCAAAAATCAAATACGCCCGATAAATTACCATCATCATCCGTAACGGAATTTGCCCCTTTCAGTCCCAGATGCACCAAAACCATATCTGATTCTTTTACCGGGGCGGTAATTATTCGGCGATAATTTTTTTCAAAAAAACTTAATTGACCGGGCGACATAAACCGGGACAAAGAATCGCGCACAACGCTGAAATCAATATACGGTATGCCCGAACGCAGTTCCGGGATTGCACGTAATAATGCCGCGGTGTTAATCCCGTGCAGCTGCGCCAAGAATTCAGCACACCCGCGGGCCAGGTTATTTTGCCGACGCGGCTGGTATGAAAATTTATGCCACGACCATTTATTACCTGTAATCATTTCATGGGAAACATAGAACATCCCCGGGATACTATGAATCTCTATTTTTGGGATATTAACGGATATATACGGTCGGATGAAATCACATACCTGTGATTCTTTTATAAATATATCTTTATCGCGCATTGAAAAACGACAGACCAGTTTCCCGACCTTAAACGCGTATGAATCACTGCCCGCGCCGATAAATTTTATATCAGTGTTTTTATATTTCCGTGCCAAGAAATCTTGTATTTCACTAACCGTCATATCCGCCACCAAATTATTTTAGTATATTATAAATACAATATAAATCTGATCCGAGAAATAAGCAACTATGAATTTAATCCGCGGCAATGGCGATGCTTTCGGCATTCAGCCGCCCCATAGATGCCAATACGGCAAAAAATGCGGATATTTTAGCATGTCGCGCCTGGGCAAGAGATACTTTTGAGTTCAATAATTCCTGTTCTGCATTTAATACATCCAATACCGTACGACGTCCGCGTCGCTGTTCTTCGCGGATTCCATCCAATGCCATCTGATTTGCGGCAACGCCCGATGTGGCCGCCGATATTGCCGACGTTTGCGCATCATATATATTCCATGCCTGGTTCAGATTTTCAATCACGGCCCGCCGGGCGTCAATGGTCTGATTTTCTATGCCGGCAACTGTCATGCGCGCCTTGTCTGCGTGGGCCATTGCATTGCCTTTGTCGTATAGCGGGACTTTTAAATACACCCCGACGCGGCTGTCGCGAACCTTATCAAAATACGGCAGATCATCTACCTGCATTGATGCCGCGCGCACATCAACCGATGGCCACATAGACTTTCGTGCAATTGTAATACTTTCGCGGGCGGCGGCCTCTTGGGCGATAAGTGCCAACAGACTCGGGTGCATACGCAGTG
>CALDAH010000016.1 GCA_937903135.1 uncultured Alphaproteobacteria bacterium
GGGTAAACTATAAGCGCTGCCTGGACTATACCGGGGCATATATTGATCAAAATGGCGATCCAATTTATTCACCGCGGTTATTCCAGTTGTCGGATTTAATTAAGCTAAGTGGGATATCATCATCTGGTGTGGCCCAGACGGATGTTTTGTCGGCAAATGCGAACTATAATAACTTCTTAGAGTCACGTAAAATGTTCGCCACCAATGCGTTGGATAATTGCCGCGATATTGCCCCAATAGTATGGGAAGAGTTTAAACGCGCGGCGATAATTGAAATCGCCCAGGCCCAGGCTGCAAAAATAGAAGAAGTAAAAATGTCATGCGTTAACACCATGACCGAATGTTACGATACGCAAACAAATGCATTGAAAAACTTTGATAAAACAACGGCCCAGGCCGCCGGGGCATTATCGGCATATGCCGCCAAAGAAATGTGCAAAGAAAAGGTTATTGCGTGTGCCGCGCTTTATGGCGATAATGATAATTGCAAATTTGATGATTCTGGAAAACTTACCGGTGACATAAATGCATGCGGATTAACCGAATTGATAACATTCGTTGATAACGTAGATAGCGTTCGCGTCGCCGAGGGCTGCGCCAGTGCCATAGATAATTATGTAAAAGATCTGTGTACGCCGAAATCTGGCAATCATGGATTCCCGTGGAATTGCCGGTCAAAGTCACTGGGGACAACTGCAAATGTCGGTGCGGGGAAAACCGGGATGGATGGTACAATCGCTGAAAATATTGTCGCATTTGCAATACAAAATTGCTCTGATCCGTCGAATAAAGGTGAGAAAGATTTTGCATCGCTTCCGTTACAGACTCGAACGCAGATTGAAAAGGCAATTAATGATATTTCTGAATCTCTGGATTATCAGTTAATGGAAAATTGCGAAGAACTTGGCGGATATTGGCTGGATAACACTAACCAAACCCCTGGGAATTTATTAGTCGCGTTTTATTCGCAATACTATGGCGGTAATACAAATAAAACTGAAAACGGCAGATGTATTGAAAATACCACTATGGTTCAGTGTTTGAATTATAATACCGATGCCGAACAGGTCGCGACATATGACAGCGCGCGCGATGAATGTGTATTTAATGATACATGGTATAAAAACAAGTGCGAATCAATCGGCGGATATTATGATGCAGGTGTTTGCTATGTGCCTAAAAAGTAAGCAGGAACAATAAAGAAAAGACATGAATAAAAAAGTAGTT
This sequence comes from uncultured Alphaproteobacteria bacterium, assembly GCA_937903135.1. Classification (GTDB taxonomy): domain Bacteria; phylum Pseudomonadota; class Alphaproteobacteria; order Rs-D84; family Rs-D84; genus Enterousia. The sequence goes on from CALDAH010000016.1 coordinate 1,228, forward strand.
TTATCTTTATTTACATATATCGCCTTTACCGGGATGGCAATGGCCGGGGGGCAGACCAATGTATCCGCATTGCGTGGCGCATGGGGTGGCGGGACAATGCGTACATGTGGTTCGCATTCATTAAGCACAGATTCATGCATCGGCGAAAGTGCCGAGGCCGGAAATGCATGCGCCAACTGGAAGGTTAATGCCCGAACGTATACCGATGAATTTATGGTTACCATGATGGTGGCCCGTCGTGTAAATAATAACGGCGCGTATTTTTGCCCAACCCAGATTGAGGGGCGCAATAAAAACAAAGGACATGCCTGGACAGAATATGCCGATGCATCCCAGGGGAATTCGGCGCTGTGTCATTGGTTATGCAAGCCGGGATATACCGGGGATGAATGTTCCAAGGCTGTATCGTCATCGGGCGGTGAATGTGATTCAACGTTAATGCTGCGTGAAAACTATGCCACAATTCGTCGTGTGGAATCCGGTAATAACATAGAAGATGCCGTTGCCATGTTTGATTTTGATAAAAAGGTCGGATGTGGCGTACATCGCACCCAGGAACATGATACCATATTAGCGATTGAATCATGGTTGCCAAATGGTCATGGCGCATGGGTTCAGCAATTTATTGTCCGCGCCGAACGCAGGGGTTGGTCAGATATGGATTCAACCGCGACAATTTACCCGGCGACAAACGCTAAAAAAATATTAGTATGCAAGATTGGGTATACAGTAAATTCGGCCGGGACAAACTGCGAACCGATTAATCGCGATGCGTGCCCGGAAAGTGCGGCGGATAAACTGGCGGCACTGTGTTCGGGGTGGAACGCGGCGGATTATAATTCATTAATTCATGATTTTAAATTGGTCGGGTCCTGCTATCAGCTTAGATGTATTCAGTCGGGATACGCATTTCCGTCATCCGGCGATAAATCATGCAAGGCGTGTACGCAAAATATGCGGGGCGGCGTATCGCCATTGGACGGAACGTGCAAGGTTTGTGACACCGGCAAGATTTTTAATGAAAATGCCCCAAGCAGCGGATATTGTACCGATACGGCGGCGTATTCAAAGACGGATATGCTATATGGTGCGGGGAAAACGCGTAATACCGCCGGGGATTTAAAAAATCACTGCTGGCCGTTGGCGACCCCCGATGAGTATAAGAAATGTGTTGAAAACGGCACTGCGGCCGGGGTCGCGTCCACGAATAATTCGTTTAATATGGCAAATGATATACAATTAATTGATGTTAAACTGGATGCCCCGATAAAACCAACGTCGCCGATTATAAATAACCCAATTAAATATAATCCGTCGTTGCCGTCAAATAATTTACTAAAAACAACGATTTCAACGCAAACATTAATATAAAAAAATCCCCTGCGATTGGGGACTTTTTTTTAATTATTATCTTAACTATTCCGATCCGTTCAGTGCCCGAAGCATTTGCATAATCATTTTACGCTGTTCGTCATTTGGCAATTTCCAATATAATTTTATTAATAACAATGATTCATTTTTGCCAAGTGGATCTTCACTTTTGGGATCACAGATTCGCAACGGGCGACCACTGCGATTTTCTTCGGGCATGTTCCCAGGCAGGCCGCTGAAAAAAAATGATACAGGGGTTTCCAATGCCGCGCTAAGTTCAAACAGGCGGGATGCAGATATGCGATTCCCGGCAGTTTCATATTTCTGGATCTGTTGAAATGTCACACCGCATATTTTAGCCAAATCTTTTTGTGACAGCCCCATCATAGTGCGGCGTAACTGAACCCGTTGACCGATATGTTCGTCAACAGAAGTCGGCATAAAAGGCTTACCACTCATTTTTTCATATCCCCCAATAGTAAATGTTTAAGAAATGCTTCCTAATGTTTATTTATACAATTTTTCTTTTTGCTTTGCAATCAAAAAAGGGATGTGATACTGTTTTATGCGAATTTAACAAATGGGGGAACATATGACAAAACCGCTGGTTTTATGCATTATGGACGGTGTTGGAATTAACAGTAATAAATCCCATAATGCCGTTGCATTGGCAAAAATGCCTTATTTTAATGACTTATTGAAAAAATACCCGCATTCGGTTCTGGATGCAAGTGGCCCGGCCGTCGGATTGCCCGATAATACCATGGGAAATTCAGAGGTCGGTCATATAACAATCGGGGCCGGCCGCGTGGTAAATCAATTCTTGCGCAGATTTCAGATTGAAAACTGGGATAATAACCCTGCACTGCGTGATTTTATTGCCGCGGTAAAAAATGACGGCGGAATCGTTCATATGGCGGGGCTGATGTCCGACGGGCGTGTGCATGCCGATATTCGTGATATGATGCTGATTGCCCGCCGGGTATTAGATGCCGGATTGCGCGTATGTATTCATTTTATTGCCGATGGTCGTGATACCCTGCCCCAGTCTGCGCCGGAATATATCGCGTTGATTAAGGACGTGCTGGGCGAATATTTATCTGATGGTCGGGCGTTTTTCGGGACGATATCCGGGCGGTATTATGCAATGGATCGCAATCAGAATATGGATCGCACGGATATGGCCGCGGCGGCGATTACCCGTGGTGTGGCCGAATATAACGCGCCGACAATTGACGAAGGGCTGGCGGCGGCATATGCCCGCGGTGAAACGGACGAGTTTATTCGCCCGACCGTACTCGCAGGTGACGTGGCAATACGCCCGTGTGACGGTTTCTTGTTCGGGAATTATCGCAGTGATCGCGCACGTCAGATTATGCGTGCAATTCTGCCGACCGGGGCGCATATTTTATGCTTTTCCCAATATGGCGAGGGGTTAAATGAGCTATGCCCGGCATTGTTGCCGGATGTTCCGGTTAAAAATACATTGGGCGACGTACTGGAACAAAACGGTAAATCACAGCTGCGTATCGCAGAAACAGAAAAGTATAACCACGTTACATACTTCTTTGATGCGGAACGAAATGTTGACTTTCGCGGCCAGAAAAAGGTTTTAATAAATTCGCCTGCCGTTGCGACATTTGATATGAAACCAGAAATGTCAGCGGTTGAGATTACAGATGCGCTAATGCCGCTGTTATCGGATTTTGACGTTGTAATATTAAACTTTGCAAACGGTGATATGGTAGGTCATACCGGGAACGAGGCTGCAACAATAACCGCGATGGAGGTTTTAGACGCCCAACTGGCGCGGATCGTGCCGGCCGTATTAGCACTGGACGGGACGGTTCTGATTACCGCAGATCACGGGAATGCAGAAAAGCTGTGGGATGATGAAAATAACCTGCCGTGGACGGCGCATACGACCAATCCGGTAAATTTAATCGTTGTGTCAAATGCCGATCATGCGGTTGCAAACGGTGGGTTGGCCGATATTGCCCCGACGATGCTGCATCTGCTGAATATCCCCCAGCCCGGGGATATGACCGGACATAATCTGGTTGATTAGTCATAGCCGCCATATGGCGGCTGTTTTTTTACGCATCGTGCGGGTCGGTATGTTGGATTATGTCATGCGGAATATTTGTTTATTTATGCCTTGTATTTATTCCCCAAATATTATATAATCCTGGCGTCGGCGGGTGTTCTGCTGATGGGGTGTAACGATCCTGCATACGCATTAGAAATAATAGGCAGTGTTTTTAATACTGCCCGGTTGTTTTTCTGATGAAAACTCCTGATCCCAATGACCGGGTCAGGAGGGTTGCTTAATAACCGTATCATAGGGGAATCAGCAACACAATTCGTATGATTGTCGTTAACCTCCTGACCACCATATGTTTTGGTGGTTTTTATATACAGTTATCAGGAGGATAAATAATGAAACGATATTTGCTGTTAACGTTTTCCGGGATGATGGTTATATGCCCCCATGGATTGTTCGCGGGTGCGCGAATTGAATGCAATGGCGGTATAACATATTCAACGTGCGCGGAGTCCAACCCTGATAATCCGACCAGTTGCAATGTAGTAAATTCGGCCGAGATGGTTATATACGACGCAGCGCAAAAATGCGCGGCAATCAGTACCGTTTGGTACAAAGGGCGCGGAATTATGAACTGTGATCGCTGCATAGATGGCGCGGTTAAGGTCAATGTCAACTTTACCCTGGATACGGGATGCCAGGCATATTATGATTATTGTAAATGTCAGCGGACGACGACGTGTTCGGCCGGGACGTGGTATTCGGCCGGCGCAGGATATGAACAACGAACAAATCAATACGACTTATGCGGGACATGTAAAACCAAAACGGAATACAGATGTGCCGCCGGATATTGGGGCAGCCCATCCAGTGCCACGTCCGGATGCACGGCGTGTGATAAACTTGGCGGGCATGGGACATCTGCGGCCGGGTCAACGTCGCGAACAAAATGCTATGTCCCGGCCGGTGCTGCGATAACTGATAATATCGGGACGTATAAATTTTCAAATAACTGCTATTACAGCAATTAATATTATGATTTATTTTTGTTTTTTTGCCGCCTGACGTCGGGCAACAAAAAAGGTGCGCAGCAAATCTGCGGATTCCGAGGCGTATTCGCATATTTGTTCAACCGCCGGACGCCATAGATGGCGATCGGTTTCATATACACGCGCATTGGCGGTAATGCCCCCGCCCTTTTCGTCGGTCGCAGCAAAATATATTTTATTTATTCGCGCAAAGGATATCGCCGTTGCGCACATTGCGCACGGTTCAAGGCTTACGTATATATCGCAGTCATCAAGGAACTTTGCCCCGAGTTTTTTACACGCGCGCTGAATTGCAACAATCTCGGCGTGCAGGGTCGGATTTTTTTTATGCTGCACCTGGTTTTCCCCGCGGGCAATTATTTTCCCATCGCGAACAATAACCGCCCCGATCGGAACGTCTGAGTGCGCGGCGGCGCGTTTCGCCAAAATTAATGCTTGTTTCATAAAATCCATACGATAAAGTATAAAGTATGGAATCTAAATTGCAAATTATTTCAGGTGCATATCGCGGGCGCAAACTGAACTTACCACGCGGGGCGCGACCGACCCAAAATCGGGCACGGATCGCGTTATTTAATATGCTGGATGCGGGAATTATTAGCCCCGGGGATACTATGAATGTATGGGACGCGTTTGCTGGCAGCGGTGCGTTCGGCATAGAATGTTTGTCGCGATATGCCGGGGCAAATGTGGTCTTTACCGATATATCGGCGGATTCGCTGAAAACCATACGCGCAAATTTATCCGCGCTGGATATCGGCAGTCGCGCGGTGGTTTTAAACGCAGATGCAATTACCGCGGCCGATAAATACGCCGCTGTGTCCGATTTAATATTTATTGACCCACCGTATTCAGAATCAGCCCTAGGGGCGGCATTGGTGCGAAAAATCGCAGGCAGCGTTCGCGCCGGAACAATTGTTATATGGGAACAAGACGGCCCGTCGGCCGTAATGCCGAATGCGGATGCGTGGGATATTTTGCGTGATAAAAAATACGGTCGGGCACGTTTTTTCATTATGCAGCGACACGATAAATAAAAATCTTGATTTTTCAATATTTTTAATAAATAATATGTCCCGCGCGACACCCTTGGAGGTCGCATCCTAAAAACACAAACGCTAAAGCTAAAAAGGATAAAAAATGGCAATAAATGTAAATGCAGAAATTCGCAACGTCGCCGGCAAGGGGGCCGCACGTAGCATCCGCAATAACAAAAATATCCCCGCTGTTATTTATGGTGAAAAGAAAGCGCCGGTTGCAATTGAACTAAACGGGCGTGACTTTGAAATGCTGTTAAAGCAACCATATTTGCGGACTAAATTATTCCAGATTAAAACTGCAAACGGCACAGAAGATGCGATGTTAATGGACATTCAGTATCACCCTGTTACCGATGCGGTTGTTCACGTTGATTTCAAACGTATTGATGTTAAAAGCCCGGTTAACGTTGTTGTCCCGGTTGAGGTTATTAATGCCGAAACATCCAAGGGTTTGAAACTGGGTGGCGTATTGAACTTTGCGGTACGTAAGGTTGCATTGCGTGGTTTAATTGATGTAATCCCGGAAAAGATTACAATTGATTTGGCGACAATGACAATTGGTGATTCCGTTCACGGTACGGATTTAGTATTGCCGGCCGGCGTTGAACTGGGACTGCACCAGGCAGAATTAGCATTCGCAACAATTGGCGGTAAAATGCCAGAAGAAGCTGATGCAAATAAATCTGCTGCACCGGCTGCTGCCCCTGCAAAAAAATAAGTTTTAATAAACTAAATAATAACCGTCCGAATGGGCGGTTTTTTCATACTAAAAAATATTCCGCAATTGATTTTTTTTATTATTTTTTTCCTGTGGCCTTGAAAGACGTTTTAGTATTCACTATATGGTGTCTAAAGCAGATATTTTAAGGAGTAAAAAAATGGGAAAAGTTATAGGTATTGATTTAGGGACAACTAATTCCGCCATGGCATTTATGGACGGATCAGATCCTAAGATTATTGAAAATTCCGAAGGGCAGCGCACTACCCCGTCGGTGGTTGCATTAACGTCCGGCGGCGAACAGCTGGTTGGGATTACCGCAAAAAACCAAGCGGTTACAAATCCTGAAAACACAATATATGAAATCAAACGTTTAATGGGTCTGCGATTTGACAGCGTCGCCGTTCGTGATATTGATGCGCGCGTGCCATATAAAATCGTTGCCGGCGATAACGGTGACGCATGGGTTGAAATGGAAGGGAAAAAATACGCCCCGTCACAGATATCAGCTATGATTTTGGCAAAATTGAAAAAAGATGCCGAAAGCTATTTAGGCGAAACTGTAACCGATGCGGTTATTACCGTTCCGGCATATTTTAACGATTCACAGCGCCAGGCGACAAAAGACGCCGGTCGTATCGCCGGATTAAATGTTTTGCGCATTGTAAACGAACCGACGGCGGCCGCGTTGGCATATGGTCTGGAAAAGAACAAAAACGGAACAATTGCCGTATACGATTTAGGCGGCGGTACATTTGACGTATCTATTTTGGAAATTGTTGACGGCGTGTTTGAGGTAAAATCAACAAACGGCGATACAGCATTGGGCGGATCAGATTTTGATGCACGTATTTTAGAATATTTGATTTCTGAATTTAAATCACAGACCGGAATTGATCTGTCAACGGATAAATTAGCACTGCAGCGTTTAAAAGAAGCGGCCGAAAAAGCAAAGATTGAATTATCATCAAAAACATCAACTGATATTAACCTGCCGTTCTTAACCGCGGATGCGACCGGGCCTAAGCACTTTAATACAACGCTTACGCGCGCTAAACTGGAATCGTTGGTTGATGATTTAATTCAGCGTACAATTGAACCGTGCCGTAAAGCATTGGCAGATGCCGGAATTGAAAAAAGCCAGATTGACGAGGTGATCCTGGTCGGTGGCCAGACCCGCATGCCAAAGGTTGCAGAAACGGTTAAAGAATTCTTTGGGCGCGAACCACACAAAGGCGTTAACCCGGACGAAGTTGTTTCACTTGGCGCTGCAATTCAGGGCGGCGTTTTAAAGGGCGACGTAAAGGATGTTTTATTGCTGGACGTTACCCCGTTATCACTGGGTATTGAAACCCTGGGCGGTGTATTTACCCGTTTAATTGATCGTAATACAACAATCCCGACGAAAAAATCCCAGGTATTCAGCACGGCCGAAGATAATCAGTCTGCGGTTACAATTCGCGTGTTCCAGGGTGAACGCGATATGGCGGCGGACAATAAACTGCTGGGCCAGTTTAATCTGGAAGGTATTGCACCTGCCCCACGTGGGTTGCCCCAGATCGAAGTGTCGTTTGACATTGACGCAAACGGTATTGTTCACGTATCGGCCAAAGACAAAGGCACGGGCAAAGAACAGACGATTTCAATTAAATCCGACGGAGGCCTGTCCGAAGATGAAATTAAGCGTATGGTTGACGAAGCGGCGGCAAATGCAGACGCGGATAAACGCAAACGCGAACTGGCCGAGGCAAAAAATACAGCCGAAACCGCAGTGTTTAGCATTGAAAAGTCGTTAAAAGAACATGGCGATAAAATCAGTGCCGACGAGAAAAAGGCCATAGAGGACGCCAAACAAGAACTGGCGGATGAATTAGCAAAGGCCGATGCAACCGCTGAGTCATTAAAGGCAAAAACGGATGCATTGACCGAAAAAGCGATGAAACTGGGCGAAGCGGTTTATAAAGCGTCCCAGGAAGCGCAGAACGCAGGTGCGGGATCTGATGAAAACAAGCCATCAGATGACGGCGCGCGTGACGCGGATTTTACTGAAAAGAAATAATCAGAATATCGCTATGATTATACCCCACACAAATGTGTGGGGATTTTTTTGTGGTTTTAGCGTTGCGGTGTGAATGTTTTTATTTAAAAACGCGAAATAAAAATCCCGCGTTGGCGGGATCTGGGGGGGATTATTTAACCTCGCCTATGTATATGCCCATGTCGTGCGCGACGTCCAGTAACGGGTCGTCGGGCGATACATATGAATTAGATGTTTTTAAATCCGGAATATTTGGATCGGCAACAACATCGCCTGCGTTATAAAATTCCGATAATCCGATTGTTTTGCATTCACAGTTATTAACCGCCGTCATAACATATGTTTCGTTATTTTCAATTGCACGCAACGCGCAATCGGCCATACGTGTGGCCAATATCCGATCCGACGCGGTCGTATCGCCCGCACGCTGGGTGTGTTCAGGGAACGCCGTACGGTTGGTTATCCCGGCCGCGGTTAAGCGACGTGATATTATATCCGCCGGACGGCCCGAATGACCACGCAGCGATACGCCTTCGGATACTAAAATAATTCCGTAATCGGTCGGCATATTTTTTATATGCGATACAAGTGATTCTATGCTAAATTTTATCTCTGGGATTAATATTGCCGCCGCGCCGATTGCGACCCCTGCGTTCAGTGCCAACTGTCCACAGTCGCGCCCCATTGTTTGAACCACAAACCAGCGATGATGACTGCGCGCGGTTAGCATTAGCTGATCGCAGAAACTGGTTAATTGTTGCACCGCCGTATTAAAACCAATTGTGCGATCCGTCATTGGAATATCTAAATCTATGGTTTTCGGAATGCATATCAACTGCAGGTGGGCGTATATATCGTGGTGCGCCCATGCCAATGATATACTCCCGTTGCCGCCGACCAGAATTAATGCATCCAGTTTCAGGCTTTTTAGTGATTCTTTTAGGCGTTTATTAAATTTATCCAGTTTCCCGTCCGCGGCGGCGGTTTCAAAATTCATTGCGCCGGCGTGACCGTTATGCAGAAAACTTCCCGATAGCCGTGCATTTTCAATTGGCAGCGTATCATCGCTAAACTCAATAAAACTTGGCGGCGTGGTAAACAGTCCATCTGTGCCGTCCTGAATCCCCAAAACGCGCCACCCGCGCAGGTGTGCGCCGCGAACAATACGATTAATTACAGTATTTAGGCCGCTGCAGTCGCCGCCCGTTGTCATAATCCCAATTGTTTTCATGTCTGTCCTTTCTTTCATAAACTAAACTATATCATAAATAAATTGACAAAGAAATATAATTTGCCATAATTTGTCTAGCGTATTTATATATTAATTACGGAGATTATAAGACATGGCCACAATCAGCAATAAACCAAATACTAATATGGGAAAAACAAAACGTTCAACGGACGATTTAATTAACAATGCGATCGCGCAGCAGAATTCTTGGATGGAAAACCGTCGGACGTTTTCACGCAGTTTCTTAAAAAGTCTGAATTTATTTGCCCGCCCTAATCCGAACAAAGAAAATCAGTCGGTAAACGCGGCGGATATTGAACGTGCGCGATCACGCCGCAGTGGAATCCGTGCGTATTGGTTTCCAATTCTGTGTGCGATGTGTGTTATATTTATCGCGATCTGGGTAATGTTTATTCGCGGCGATCGTGCCACCCTGGTTGTGGTTGTTCCGCCGGTGGCCGAACCGGTTGTACGCACAGTTACAGCCGACACATCCGTTCCGACGTTTGATATCGTTCGCATCGCACCGGATGGTAATATCGTAATTGCCGGACGTTGGCGCGGCAACAATAACGTTTCAGTCGTTATTAATGGGCGTATTGTCGCAACCGAACGGACGGATGCGCGCGGGGAATTTACATATGCCCCTGTGCATGCGCTGCCGGCCGGGAACTATACCGTTTCATTAATCGGGGCGGATGGAAATGTTAAATCGGCAGATAAAGTATTTATATATATTTCAGAACACGGGCCGGAAAATTCAATATCATTACTTATGACAAACGGCGGCAGCACTCTGCTGCAGGCGCCGGGGATGCTGCGCGATGGTGATCTGGTCGTGTCAAAGATTGACTATCTGGATACCGGGCGGATTGTTATAACCGGTGATGCGTTACCGCGCCTGCGCGTGTCGCTGTCACTGAACGGTAAATACCTGGGCTTTGCGCGCGTATCGGATCATAAGCATTTCGGCATCGGGGCGGATGTTGAAAAGCTGGAATCTGGCAAAGAATATGAATTGGTTGTTCGGCTGCATGATGGTGATGGCCGTACGGTTGCAAATGTTACGCATAATTTTATTATGCCCGAAATGACCGGTGACGATGATACGTTTTATACCGTTCGTCGTGGCGACTGTTTATGGATTATTGCACGCAACTTTCTGCGCCGTGGTATTTTGTTTAGCATTATTGCCGAACGTAATAACATCGCACGCCCGAATTTAATTTTCCCTGATCAAATATTACAGATTCCAACGGGCGCTGATAATAAATAAAAATATCAACGCGACGCGTTGAATTATTCGCACAGCATGAAAAATAAAATCCGCCAATAACGGCGGATTTTTGCTAATTCTGATATGGTGCGGGCGAAGAGAATCGAACTCTCGTCTTCAGCTTGGGAAGCTGACGTGCTACCATTATACCACGCCCGCGAATCTTTTGATGATGGATTCTATAATTATTTTAAACAAATGTCCAGCATAAAACGCGGCATATTTTTTCTGATTGATTTTATTTTTTTTCAGGCCTACATTATCTACAGCCAAAAAAATAAGGGAGACAAAATATGGCAAATGAAAATTTAAATCCGTTGATCGCTGCGCAGAGTCGTGTAAAGGTTGCGTGTGATAAACTGGGGCTATCGGCGGATGTTTATGAAATACTTAAAAATCCAATGCGTACGTTCGAGGTATCTATACCCGTTAAAATGGACGACGGAACAATACGCGTATTTACGGCTTTTCGTGCCCAGCATAATACTGCAATCGGCCCGTCAAAGGGGGGCGTACGTTTTCACCCAATGGTAACCCGTGACGAAGTCGCCGCGTTATCTATATGGATGACATTCAAATGTGCCGTCACAGGCATTCCATATGGCGGCGGCAAAGGTGGTATTATCGTTGATCCAAAAGAATTATCGGCGGGCGAATTAGAACGCTTATGCCGCGGATACGTGGATGCAATTTACCCGATTCTGGGCGAAAAGAAAGACGTCCCTGCCCCGGATGTTAATACAAACGGTCAGATTATGGCGTGGATGATTGATGAATATATCAAACTATCCGGCGAAGCATCATTTGGGACATTTACCGGTAAACCTGTTGAACTGGCCGGATCAAAGGGCCGAACCAAGGCAACCGGTCTGGGGATTTCCATTATTATCGCAAAAGCATTGCAGGCAATGGGCAAAGATATGAACGGCGCACGTATCGCAATCCAAGGGTTCGGTAACGTTGGTTCATTTACTGCCAAATGCAGTCATGACATGGGTGCAAAGATTGTTGCAATCGCTGAATGGAATACAATTTTATTCAACGACGCCGGATTGGATATTGACGCATTATTAAAATTCAAATCCGAAAACAAGGGCAGCATCAAAGGATTCCCGGGCGCATCCGAGATTAGCGCGGAAGAGTTCTGGGGGCTTGACGTTGATGTATTATCGCCATGTGCAATGGAAAATACAATTAACGCCGATACAGCGCCGTTGATAAAAACCAACTTGGTGGTAGAAGGTGCAAATGGCCCGACGACACTGGACGGTGAAAAAATATTAACCGAACGTGGTGTTACAATCGTTCCGGATATTTTAGCAAATGCCGGCGGCGTTACAGTTTCGTATTTTGAATGGGTTCAAAATCGCTACGGATATTATTGGGAAGAAGACGAAGTTGAACAGAAAGAAGAAATTGCAATGAAGAACGCCTTTGATGCAATTTATAAAATCAAAACGGAATATAACGTCACCATGCGCGAGGCTGCATATATGCATTCTATTAAACGCGTAACCGATGCGATGAAATTGCGCGGATGGTGTTAATGTAATCCCCCGATCGGGGGATTTTTTTTAATATTTATTTGACATTTGACAAATATTCATACATAATATGTCTGCAAATTCCATGAATTGCCATTTAAATATCCCCAGTATGCGGCATGCATATGGTACATCATCCGACGAGTTTCGTCCTTGGTGTCGGGTTCTGTTATGGCATTTTATAAAAGAGGTATTTATATGATGTATAAAAACATAGAAGAGTTTGTTAACGACATCCATTCCTATCCGCATGTCGCGGATAAAAAGGATTTTACGCCAGAACAATTAAAAAAGTGGCGGGATGCTGCAAATAAATTCTTTGGTATATATGTAATATCTACGCAGTCCAAAACAAAATAAACAAGGAGCAAAATTATGGCAACAGTTATCAGACTTGCACGCTATGGCGCAAAAAAACGCCCGTATTATCACATCGTTGTAACGGATTCACGTAACGCACGTAATTCCGGTAATGTATTAGAGGTTGTTGGTAAATACGACCCGATGCTGGCACGTGATAATGAAAAACGCGTTGTTTTAAACATTGATCAGGTAAAAGCATGGATCGCAAAGGGTGCAAAACCATCTGACCGTGTTTATAAATTTTTAGCCAAGGCCGGATTAGTCGCTGCTAAACCCGCACCGGTTCAGACAAAGAAACACCTGCAGTCTGAAAAAACACAGATGAAAATCAAAGACAAAGCCGATAAATTGGCAAAAATAGCAGAAGAAAAAGCCGCCGCAGAAGCAGCCGCCAAGGCCGCAGCCGAAGCGCCGGCAGAAACAACCGCAGATGAAACGGTTGCCGAATAATTTTGCACAATACTGCCCGGGGCAACACCCGGGCAATTTTCAGTGATATGCTAAACAATACTAAAATTTTGGTCGGTAAGATTGTCGCCCCCCAAGGGATTCGCGGCGACGTTCGCGTTCAGACATATACAGCCAGCCCGATGGATTTAAAAACATTAACCGTGGAATGCGATGCGTTCGCAACCGGGGATTTTAAATTTATTCGCAGGCTTAATCCTAAATCAGATGTTATTGTCGCACACATACGCGGTTTTGATGACCGAAATGCAGCTGAAAAATTGCGCGGCGTTCAGATCTTTGTTGATCGCAGCAGTTTGCCCGATGTTGATGATGGTGAATACTATCAGGCGGATTTAATCGGATTTACCATTATCCGGGGTGATAAAAATATCGGAACGCTGGCGGGATTTCAAAATTTCGGTGCCGGGGATATAATTGAAACCGATGGCGGTGATATGATATCTTTTGCCGGCGCAGATGTGGATATGGAAAATAAAGTTATACGGGTGAAATAAATGTCGTATTCAATAACACCAAAACCATTTGTTTACGAAACCGACCGTGAATTGGTTTATGTCCCAAATATGCCCCATATCGTTAGCAAGAAAAACTGCCGCCATGTCGTAGGGTCATGCGTTTATTTATGTGAACAGTTTTTAACCTATGATGTAGATGAAAACGGGTATCGTATAATTCCCAATAATGCGCAATGTCCGTATGTAAAACTTCACGGATCAAATATGCCATGCATGGGGCGATATATTGTTTATAACGATAAAATCATGCCATTGCCTAATAATATCAGTCCGCAATATACGCCATATAATAACCCATTTTTTAAACAGCGCTAAACAATGCATTTTAATATATTAACGATTTTCCCTGATATGTTTCCCGGCACATTGTCCGGCGGTGTTGTTGGCCGCGCCCTGGACAAGGGTATATGGTCATACGATGCGATTAATATACGTGATTTCGCATTAAACAGCTATGGCAGTGTTGACGACGAACAGTTCGGGGGCGGCGCGGGGATGGTTATGCGACCGGACGTATTGGGATGCGCGATTGATTCGGTTAAAAATCGCGGAAAGGTTATATATTTTTCCCCACGCGGGCCGCGGCTTAATCAGCAAATGGTTCGCGAATTTGCAGCAACGCCGGACGCGACGTATACCCTGCTCTGTGGGCGTTACGAGGGAATAGATCAAAGAATAATTGATGAATATGATATAATAGAATTATCCATCGGTGATTATATACTGTCCGGGGGCGAAATCGCCGCACAAGTTTTTATTGACAGCTGCGTTCGTCTGATGGATAATGTTTTAGGTGGCGGAAACGACACCACAAAAAACGAAAGTTTTGAAATCGGGGGGCTGGAATGGCCGTTATACACCCGCCCGTCGGCATGGCGTGGACGAAATGTCCCAGAAGTCCTGCTGTCCGGTCACCACGGCAATATTGAACGGTGGCGGAAACAACAATCGGACGAAATAACAAAACAACGTCGTCCGGATTTAATAAAGGAAAAGTAAAATGAGCATTATTAAAAAAATAGAAGAACAGCAGGTTGCTAAACTGGCAGCTGATAAAAATATCCCTGCCTTTAAAGCCGGTGATACACTAAAAGTACACGTTAAAATCAAAGATGGCGACAAGTACCGTATTCAGGTTTTTGAAGGTGTTGTTATCGCACGCGATGGCGGCATGGGAAATAATGCATCCTTTACAGTACGTCGTGAATCATACGGGGTTGGCGTTGAACGCAAATTCCCGCTATACAGCCCGGCAATTGAAAAAATTGAAAAGGTTCGTATCGGTAAGGTTCGTCGTGCTAAATTATTCTTCTTGCGTGGACTGTCCGGCAAAAAGGCTCGTATCGTCGAAGACTTGGCTGCGACATCTGCGGAAAAGAACGCAAAAAAATAATATTTTATTATTTGGAAAAACGCCTGTGGTATCACGGGCGTTTTTCTTTTGCATAAGAATATTTAACAGTTTGACATTATAGTCGCCGGGGGCTATCATATTTAACATGAAAAAAATGATTATGCTTTTATTATTGGTATGCATACCCAATATCGCGAATGCATATATTAATCGGCCAAATGCCGTTGTGCGCATTATGAACAAAGCTGCCGGGAAAACCCAGACTGTTCGCGTACCCGTTGGCAAAAACTTTGAATACGAAAAACTTAATGTAAACGTCCGTGCATGCAAACAAACCGACCCGTTTGAGGTTGAAAACCATTTTATGTTCATAGAAATATCAAAAAATGGCGACGGTCAGATTTTCGGCGGATGGATGAATCGCAATGCCCCGGGGGATAACCCGTTACAGAACGCAGATTATGACCTGTGGCTGGTCGGGTGCGAGGCTGATTTAACAGGAAATTAGTTATGAAAAACAGTTTAAATGGGGGAGATAAAAAATGAAGGCCATAAAAAAATCACTACTTTTCAGCATCGGTGTTGCGGTATTATTATTGGTTATATGTATATTCTTTTTCGCACAGCGATCAAATGATTTAGAAACCGGAAATATGAAGAACTGGCTGGCGGCATCATCTGATCGCCGGGCGGCCGCCGTAAAAATATTAACCGCATCCGATGAACACAATGATCTGTTGATCGCGTGCGTTGATAAAATTGCATCCCTGCCCGATTCCGGCGAAATGGCAATACGTGATGCGGTATCTCTGTGCTATACAGGCATTCAACTAAAAGACAGTATTTAATCAGATTATGACCGAAGAAAAAATTATTCGTTTTAATATGGGGACATTATCAGGCGATGCGCATACCGCAGATGATCGCGCAATATTATGCCTGGGGATTGAATCGTCATGTGACGAAACATCTGCTGCGATCGTTGATTCTGATCGCAATATTTTATCACATATAATTTATTCACAAATCCCCGAGCATCAAAAATACGGCGGGGTTGTACCGGAACTGGCTGCGCGCGCCCATATATTGGCAATTGATGATGTAATACGCCAGACATTATCTGCGGCCGGGAAAACAATTGCAGATATTGATGTTATCGCTGCAACCGCCGGTCCGGGATTAATCGGCGGCGTATTGGTCGGATGGATGGCCGCGACCGGTATCGCCCAGGCAACGGGAAAACCGCTGGTCGCCGTTAATCATTTAGAAGGACACGCACTTGTCCCGCGTTTACATGCCGCGGCCGCCAATGGTGCGGATGGCAAAATAGCCGTTGATTTCCCGTACCTTTTAATGCTGGCGTCCGGTGGGCATTGCCAGATTTTATTAGTTCGCGGCGTTGGCCAATACGAGCTTATCGGGCAAACGTTGGACGACAGTGCCGGCGAGGCATTTGACAAGGTCGCAAAAATGCTGGGGCTTGGTTACCCCGGCGGGCCGGTTGTTGATGCCCGCGCCCGTGATGGCAACCCGAATGCATTTAAGTTTCCGCGACCGCTGTGCGATAAACCCGGATGTGATTTTTCATTCAGTGGGATTAAAACGGCGGCGCGTACATTTTTGGATAAAACGCCCGAGGCTGCACGCGATGATAAATTTATAAATGATTTCTGCGCATCTTTTCAGGCGGCGGTGGTTGATTGTATAATAAACCGATTAACGAATGCGTTGCGGGATGGACGTGTTATGGCGGCCGCGCCAAAAACATTGGTTGTCGCCGGGGGCGTTGCAAAAAACAGTGCAATTCGTTCGGCGATGGAAAAATTATCGGCCCAGTATAATATGACATTTGCCGCGCCGCCGATGAATCTGTGCACCGATAATGGCGCAATGATCGCATGGGCCGGGATTGAAAATTATCGCGTGGGACGCATCGTGCGTACGCCGATTGCACCACGTCCGCGGTGGCCGTTAATGGATCTTTGATACGAACTATACCGGGCCAATGGCCCGATTTTTTATGCCTAATCCAAAGGATCGTTTGGAATAGCACCGTCTTAGATTTGACTGATGGCAGAAAATAAGGTAAAATTAGATACAATAATGAGATAAGATATGCCTAATCTAAACGATGAATTTAATACCGCAAAACGCATCGCCGCATATGAAAATGCGACGTCTTTGCTGGCACAGCGCGTATCTGAGATAAAAATGCCCGCCGGGTTTAGGGCCGAATATAACATGACGGACATGGTATATAGATTCCGAAATGCGCTGAAAAATCCCGATGTTCGTAAGTCTTTGTTATTAAGTAAATACGAGGCGGAACGACTGCGCAACGCCAGATTCAGTGCCGGATTTTGCGGTATTACCAGCTATGCCTGGAATCATATATTCCGTATGCCCGATGGCCGCGAGATTTGGCAAATGAAACAAACATCAGGGCTGGGGAAATCAATTGGCCTGCCCGATCATGTATGGCTGGAACAGATTACCAGCGGCGAAGTCTTAGATTTAACATTTGATCAGTTTATTGATAAATCCGGAACTGTTATGGATTTCCCATACGAACTGGGGACGCCCGTATCTGCAAATATCGTATTTAATCGCGGTTATATTTTCGGTCGGCATATCGGAATTGATATAGAAGGAATTTCCATAATAAACGCATTACGCGAACAGAGAGAATAAAACATGTCAACCGGTAATAAATTACAATCCTATAACGCTGCGACGGATAAATTAATGCAGCAGGCACAGGGTTTAAAGATTATAAATAAAACCAAGTTTTCATTACCTGAAATGGTATCTTTGCTGCGGGAATCATTTAAATATAAAATAACATACAAGAAAGTATTTAACGAACTGTTACGCGAAAAAGTTGATCCCGCGACCGGTTTTTGCATCGTTAGCAGTTTTTATATTTACGAACGTACCGGCGGCGATAAGGTATGGAATGTAATGGAAACCCCAATACATTGGTGGCTGGAACATAAACAGACCGGGGAAGTTTTTGATATAACATATACCCAATTTGAAGACCCGTTCCCGTATAAAATGGGAACGCCCGTAAAAAAGGTTAAAAACGACCCGCGGGTTATACGAATTTTAAAAGAAAAAGCCTTGATTTTGGGGCGCGCCGCCGGGATGGAATAAATTATCTGTTGCAAAAAAACGCGGTTTTGCTACACTTAATATTATGATAAATAAACCCGAACCACTTATTAGGCCCGATACAATATTTACCGTATCCGATGCATCCGCGTTATTAAAAGGCGTCGTAGAAACCGCATTCCCGTGCATAAAAATTCGCGGGGAATTATCACAGATTACACGCGCATCGTCGGGACATACATATATGACGATAAAGGATTCGGGGGCGGCGATATCGGTCATTGTTTGGCGCGGAACACCGATACCATTTGCGATTGCCGACGGACTGGAGGTTATAATAACCGGCCGTTTTACGACATACCCGGCGCGAAGTAATTATCAGATTATTGCAAATGAAATTGAAATGGCGGGCGTCGGTGCAATTCTTAAAATGCTGGAAGAACGCAAGCAAAAACTTGCCGCCGAGGGTTTGTTTGATGCCGCCCGAAAAAAGCCTTTGCCGCGATTGCCACAGCGCATCGGCGTGGTAACCAGTCCGACCGGGGCCGCGTTCCAAGATATTCAAAACCGGCTGCGCGAACGATTCCCGACGCATGTTATTTTATACCCTGCAACGGTCCAAGGGGCAACCGCCGCCGCCGAGGTTGCAGCCGGCATTGAATATTTTAATCGTGAAAATAACGTTGATTTAATTATCGTTGCACGTGGTGGTGGCGCACTTGAGGATTTGTTACCGTTTTCCGAAGAAATTGTTGTACGCGCCGCCGCGGCCAGTAAAATACCACTAATATCCGGCGTTGGTCACGAACCCGATTGGATGCTGATTGATTTCGCCGCCGATTTTCGCGCCCCGACACCGACCGGCGCAGCCGAGGCCGCCGTCCCGACCAAGCTGGCATTACGCCAAGAACTGGATAATATCTGGTATCGCTTTACCAGTTGTTTTACAACGCGGATTACAAACGCTACGGCGCGATTGGATTCAATTGCGATAAAAAGTCCACGGCAGTTTATTATGGAACAATCGCAGCGCGTGGACGATACAACGCGAACACTGGCGATTATAATAAACGGTAAAATTCAAAGTGTACGCAATCAGATTATTACCGTATCATCATTCCCGAATATTTTACAAAATCGGATGGCGTCGCTTAATCAGTCTGTTAACCACCTGGGCCAGATGCTCGGATCGCTGGGGTATAAAAATGTTCTGCGGCGGGGGTTTGCAATTGTTCGTGATGCCGATAATCAGATTATTACAAGTGCGAATACATCGCACGTCCTGGCAACGATTGAATTTGCCGACGGCGTTATTAAAATTTAATATCTGCTTGTATTTATTTTCAATATAAATTATAATTATCCCGAATCCAAAGGGATATTGGGTTCGGGGTCGTCAAAAAGCCCATAATTAAAGACAGTGTATAAAAAACACTGTATCCGCGGTACATTCCTGGCGCGGTTGCGCCATTTATTGTACGCCCCGATCGTAACGGTCGGGGAGCTGTTGGCTATAACACAGGGTATGTTTTTACCCAAAGGCCATCAGGGTCATTTCTTTAATTATGATTTTTTGAACTCCCCGACCGCCAAACCGTTTGGCGGTTGTTTTATTGGTAAAAAAAAAAGGGGGAAGCGTTGAAACATTATTTATTATTTTCATTAACGGCGGTAATCTGTTTAATATTATCACCCGCGATTGCCGTAACGCAATGTGTGCCAAGCATGTATAACATGACAAAATGCAACATCGGAACTGGAAATAACAACAACTCATGGAGTGCATCATGTTCGGATGGCGGCTCTCTTTCTATCTTTCTGTATGGGTCGGCGAATTGTTCGTCGGATTCATCTTCCCGCGGATATGGATATAAAGATATGCTAACGATATCCAGTACGCTTACAAATAACAAATACTGCTGGTGCAAACTTGATCGGCCATACCCGACGCGCTGGTTATATCTATATGACGCCAGCACCGGGGAAATATGCGCAAAAAATTGTTCAGAGAAATGCGCAACCACCCTCCAAACCCTTCAGGGATATCGCCAAGCATTTGCGCATACGTCCGCCCTGTATCGTTAACGCCACCGGGGGAGATTGATATGAAAAAACTGTTATTATTTTTTATTGCATCTGTTTATTTACAATCGGCGTGCGCAGATCCGATGACGATATGCCCAACTAATTTTATAACAATTGAATATGACCACACTGCCAAATTCAGCGAATCCAGCGTCGGCAGCAGCTGCGGCAGCGGATACGTAACCGTTATGGCGGTCCAAAGCTGCATAGAAACCACAACCGGCCCATGTTGGATGTACGCGCCGGGCGGAATGCCATTTAATGACACAACCGGGACATATGAATTTACAGCCATATGCCCGTTAACATAAAACAAAGAATATTATTTTACCAGCGTACGTGCGGTCGCAATAGATTCCGGGGTAATTTCCGCCCCGCTGATTATTCGCGCAATTTCATTTATTCGTTCATTATCTGCGATTTCGCATACAGTTGTTATAGTCGCATCGTTTTCAACGTGTTTCGCAATCTTAAAATGACGATTTGCATATCCGGCGACCTGGGCCGAATGCGTTATTACCAGCGCCTGGGACGCGGCGGCTAATTTATTTAATCGTTGCCCGACGGCACTGGCGGTCGCGCCGCTGATGCCGGTATCAACCTCGTCAAAAACGAATGTCCGGGCGGAATCAACGCCGGCCAAAACAACACGCAGTGCCAGCATTAATCGCGCCAATTCACCACCCGATGCCGCGCGGTGCAGCGGCGCAAACGGTGACCCCGGGTTTGTTTTAATCATAAATACAACATCGTCATGCCCGGCCGCGGATGGTGCGCCATCGGTGATTTCAATGCAAACATCCGCCTGGGCCAATTTTAAATCGGGCAATTCAGCCAGTAACGCACGCCGTAAATTTTCCGCCGCACGACGACGCGCTGCGGATAACGCAGCCGCAGATTTATCAAACGCTGCACGACGTGCCGCCAGTTCACCGGTTAGCATCTTTAACTCGGCATCTGAATTATCAATCGCATTTAGCTGAGATGCCATCTGTTCCAGCTTCGCCGGCAGCTCGTCCGCCGGTATCCGATGCTTTCGCGCCGCGGCACGTATCGCGAACAGGCGTTCTTCTATTGCATCCATATCGGCGACGTCGGTATCTGTTGGCGCTAATTCCTGGGTGATTTCCGCAATTGATTGCGCGATATCGTATAATCTATCTATCTGTTCGGAATATGGATTAGGATCGGTTTTTATACGCTGTAAAATATGCGCAACCGAAAACACCTGGGAATCCAATGATACGCCGCGCGGCGAAAGTGCGTCCAGGGCCTCGGTTAATATTGCCGCGTTCTTTTCAGCATTCATCATTGCGGCACGACGGTCGGATAGTTCCTCCTCTTCGCCGGGGGATACGTTCAATGCACGCAGTTCGGCGACATTATGTTCTAAAAAATCACGTTCAATTTCAGCACGTTCCAGCATTTCACGCAATTGCGCCAAACGCAATTCAGTCGCATGATAATCATTATATGCAGATTTAGTATTCTGTAATAGCGTATTGAAATCAGTGATATTATTTACCGCATACATATCCAACGTCCCGCGATGCGTTGCGGGGTTTAATAAAGTATGATTAGCAAACTGGCCGTGAATTTCAACAATTGCATCGCCGACCTGTTTTAAAACGCGGGCAGATATGGGAACGTCGTTTATCCAGGCACGGCTTTTCCCGGCCGCATCCAAGGTGCGACGCAGTATTAAACCGTTATCAAAATCAATTCCATTATCGCGTAGTATCTGTGCGACGTCATTACTAATCGTATCAAATTCTGCAACAACCGACGCATTATCACAACCATGACGGACCAAGCCCGCATCGGAACGCGCCCCGAGTGCCAGTGACAGTGCATCCAATAGAATACTTTTCCCCGCCCCGGTTTCCCCGGTTAAAATATTTAAACCCGGCCCGAATTCCAGATTCAGCCGTTCAATTAATACTATATTGGAAATATTTAAACCAATTAACATAGGTAAATTATAGCGATAATTTACGCCCTATTTCAAGATTTTTTATACACGTTCCAATCGCCAATCGTGCAGCCATAAAATATATAAATCAATCTGATAATCGGGGTGAATTTTTCGTAATAAATCCGCGTATTCCATTAGCTGGCGAATGTATAAACCGCGGCGTGCATCCGGGGCAGAATCTGTTTTATAATCCAGTATACGAATTAAGCGCTTCTGATGATCTATGCACAACCGGTCAATACGGCGACTGATAAATTTCCCGTTTATAATACCTGCAACCGGAACTTCGGCCGCAGAATCCGCGCCAAAGAAATCAATTAAACCATCACATGATTTTATTTTATTAATTAAATCCGTATCCCGGGTCGCCGCGGGGGCATTAATATCTATGCGCTGCAGTCGTTTGTGCATACGCGTGCCGGTCGCCTGGGCAATATTTTCCCGTTCAATGTTTGATAAAAAATCAGATAATTTATTCACCATATACAATCCTAATGCAATCGTCCGTGGCCACCGCCGCTGGTAAATTCCCCAAAACATCCCAAAGCTGTGCATGCCATGATGATTTCGGTGGCTGCGCGGCGCGCGAAGAATATCCGTATATATATAACCGATCGCGGGCGCGCGTCATCGCAACATATAATAACCGATAGTATTCCGCAATATGCGATTGCATTAACCTGTCGGCGGCAACCGCCCTGCGTTGACTGTTATCGTCGCGCGGCGACCATAACCATGGCGTCGGGAAATTATCCCCGGCCCGATGAACCGATCCCAGCATATCGGCCGTTATCGGTAAAATAGTATCACATTTTGGCGTATCAACGGTATCAATTAAAAACACAACCGGGGCCTCTAGGCCCTTGCTGCCGTGAACTGTTGCGATACGAACGCCCGATGTCGCGTCCATGTCGCGCTTAATCTCGCTGCCGCCGGTAATAAACCATTTAATAAAATGATGCAACGTTCCCGGCTGGGTGCGTTCATATGATAAACATATCGTCATGAACTCTTCTATTGGGTCATTAATCTG
The DNA here is from genome assembly GCA_937903135.1 of uncultured Alphaproteobacteria bacterium. Taxonomy (GTDB): domain Bacteria; phylum Pseudomonadota; class Alphaproteobacteria; order Rs-D84; family Rs-D84; genus Enterousia. The sequence continues at coordinate 24,449 of CALDAH010000016.1, forward strand.
CGCCCCTAGTGCTGCGATCATATGATGGCGAATATTATGCGAATTTAAAAGACGCGAAAAAAATGAATACGGCCCAAGGTCGCCGGCCCAGGAAATAACGTCCGTTAAAAACATATATATATCCGGATGGGAATTTTGCAATACATCAAAAACCGTCATTAACACAGCATCTGGATTATCCGCGCGACGTGATTTATTTTCATCATTTTTAATTTTACAGATATTATAAATATCGCGTTCTTTCAATCTGAAAATCGGGCTTTTTAACACACAGCACAGGCTGTAATCATCCGTCGGATCTAAACAAAATCTGATTAGATTTAGCATATCACGAATAGCGGGAAATCGCGGTAAAACAATTCGGTCACTGCCCGCGACATCAATACCACGACGTTTTAATTCCACAACCAGCGGCGCGGTTAGCGGATTACGCTTTTGAACCAATACCATAATATCACAGGCGGAATATTCACCGGCATCCACGATTGATTTTATTTTATCGGCAATACTTTTTATATATTCCGTAACAGTTATACCATCATTTAGTTTTGATTGAGATTTATAAACCTCAACCAATCCCGGGGTATCGCGGCGAAAGCATGTATGACGATTATTTGAAAATCCGCTTAACTCCACAACCGATGGATTACAAAAGAATTCATCCACGGCATATAATATAGATGACAGTGATCTGAAACTCTGGGCTAATGGTACTTCGCGAATTGTGCGCAGATTATTTTTTATCTGGGCAGATATTTCATCACGACTGGTCGCGAATGCATTTGGATCTGCGCCCTGGAATCCGTAAATTGACTGCTTGCTGTCGCCTACGACGAACAGCGAGTGCATATATTCATCTGCATCACCGTCGGTAAAAAAATCCCCCGATAGCATACGTAAAATATCCCACTGCATTGGACTGGTATCCTGCGCCTCGTCCAGCAGGATATGCGATAACGATAAATCCAGCTGCGATAGTACCCAGCCCATCGTTTCGGGATTAGAAAATAGCTTTCGCGTATATAAAATTAAATCTTCAAAATCTAAAACATTTCGCGCACGTTTTAAATCACGATATATCTTTGAAAATGCCGCCGACAGATCAAACATCGCGATGGTATCTTCGTAAACCAAATTGTTTAAATTGTATTGATTAACCCTGTATACGCGATCCTGTTCGGCTGATAAATATTCCTTCTTGGATACGTTGTCCAACGGCATACCATCCGCGTTTAAGTATGCTTTTTTATATTCATCAAAATTTAAAGTTTTATCAATATACTTTCTGGTATTTTTAATAATTTTATCTAAGTAGTTTACCGGCTTTTTTAATGAATTTTGCTCTATTTCGGCGTTTTCAATGATTTTTTTCAGATTTTCCACATCCGTCGCATCAATAATCTGGTTATTTAGTTCCAGAAATTCCTTAGTCGTATCAATAAAATATTTGCGATAGTTATCAAAGTTTTCCACCTTAAAAAAATACTTATATTGATCACGCAGATTGTCCAGTAGCAAAGGCATCCGATCTTCGGTCAGGCGTTCAACGATATGAGCAAAAGCATTACGGGTTTTATCATCCCCGTCGGCGGAATTAATTAGCCTAGCAAACGCATCTTGCATTAACACACGCTGATTATAATCTGATATCAGTGACCATGCCGGCGACAGCCCTGCCTCTAATGGAAAACGATGTAAAATTTCTTCGCAAAAACCGTGAATGGTTTTTATCTTTAACATATCCGGGCAATCAATATATTTAAAAAATATCTCACGCGCACGTGCGATATCATTTTCGGTTGCCGGCGAATTTATTGCAACGCCGTCTAATAATATAACCAGATCGTCGTCTGATGCACAGGCCCACGTACGCAGTGCCGATAAGATACGGTTTCGCATCTCGCCCGCGGCGGCGTTTGTATATGTTAAACATAATATACCGCTGGGGCTATTTTTCGGCATACGAAATAAAATTCGCAACAAACGCTGAATTAAAACACTTGTTTTACCCGTGCCTGCGTTTGCCTGAACCCATACGTTTTCCTGCGGGTTTGCGGCGATATCTTGCTGCGGTGAAAGTATGCGTTTTTGTACCATTTATGCCCTTGCTTTATCTTTTAGATTTTAGTATAAATCCATCAGAACTGCAAGGATATATAAATCCGGTTAATAGTATCTAAAATCACGGGGAGAATGCGGATGGAACTGAATCAAATTTTATTTATTGGCGGGGCTGTACTGGCGGGGTTGCTGACGATTGCTGTTTTCGTTTTATTTTTTGTATCACGTCGTTCCCAGAAGGTAATGGAATCATTATTACAGATAATGACCGAACCACAACGGGCACAGATCAAAGACGCAACGCGCGTATTAGCAACCATATTATCGGGCGAGATTTCAAAGATAGAGGCCAGCTTCCAAACAATGCGTGATACATTAAATTCACAGATTGAATCTGCGAATCTGTTAAAAAACGAATTAAGTATTCAAAATGATAAACTGATCGGCATCGCAGATGATGCAACAAAAAAACTGGTCCAGATGTCACAACGATTGGATAATACCGTATCGGGCCTAAAAGGTGTTGTTGAATCCCCATCATGGCAGGACGTAGAAGCATCCACCGACCGATTTAGTACAAACGTTAATGAAATATTAAATAAAATAAACGAAACTAATACCGATATAACGGAAAAAACCACCCAGATTCAGTCACAGATCAGCAACTGGATTTCAACCGGCCAGGAATTATCAGATAAGCTAAAAACAGAATTTGATAGCAACGCCGCACAGATGAAAAATATTACCGACGCGTCCGGGGAAATGCAGCAGCAGCTGTCTGTTTTAGCGCAAACGACCGCGGATGGTTTCGCCAATGTAAAAAACGCGGCATCTGATTATGAATCTATTATGGATAAAAACAATAAAAATATGGATGCCCATTTGCTGAAAATGGATAATTTTAGCAAAATATCAAAAAAGCAGCTGACCAATCAGATGAATACATTAACCAATACCGCGAACGTTGTTGGTGGCCAGGTGCGTTTAGCAGAATCATCCGTTGAAAAGCAAATACGAAAGCTAACCGATGCCGTTGATACATTAATGGGATCTGCTGCGACTACGGAAAATGCGGTTCGCGGGATATCTACGGAACTGGCAACACTTACAAATCGTTTTGACGGCGAGATCAAAGAATTCGCAACCGGTGTTGTATCTGAACTGAAAACGGTATCCGGCGTTGCAAATGTTACCCTGGAAAACACCAAAAATGCGGCCGGGGCATTCTCGGATTCCGTCCGTGCAATGGCGGTTGGCGTTCGCGAGACACTGATTGAGATGAATACGGCACATACGCAATTATCGGGGCAATCTGAAAACCTGATTAAGATGTCGGCCGAAACAACTGCGCAGCTGCAGCCGCTGTCAGAGCTGATTGAAAAATACTATGCTGCCCTGCCCGATTTATCCAGCGGTTCGGTTGCGGCCAGTGAAAACTTAGAAAAAATTGTATCCAGCCTGAACGATAAAATTAATCAAATGAATACGGCCGTGGCAGAATCCACAACAACAATCGCACAATCCGCCGCCCGACTGGAGGATTTAGCCGGCCAGTCCCGTCAGCAGATGATTGATTTAATGTCTGACTATGCCAAGGCTGTAAATACCATGCAAACATTAAACAAACAGATGATGGTCGCACGCGCAACTGCGCCAATGGATGCGATTAATTCTGCCCCGGCACAGTCGTTCGGCCGCATTAGCAGCCAGGATTTTATAAAACAGACGGAACGCGCGTTTGAAAAAATGCACGAGCTGTCATTGGATCTGACCCGGGCAACCGGGGCGGATATTCCGGACGTCGTATGGAAAAAATATCACGGCGGGGATAAAACCATATTCTCAAAATGGTTGGCTAAAATGATGGTCGCCGCGGACAAGAAACAGGTTCGCGATATGTTAAAATCCGACGCGGTATTTCGTTCCCAGGCAACGCAATTTATCCGCAGTTTTGATACGATCCTAACCGGGGCACAGCAGGCAGATAATGCCGACAAACTGGCCGCGACGCTGATTAAAACGGATTTAGGGCAGATATATACGTCATTAAAGGCGCACCTGTAATACGCAATTGCAGCTTGACCGACGGATTTTTGCCTATATAATCTTTTAAAAAAAGAGATTTATTATGGCTAAAAAAATAAAACTGGATCGTCCGGATATAACAATTATTATACCGTGTTATAATATTGAAAAATATATTGATGAATGTCTGGATTCTGTTATGACGCAAAGTCATATATCCCAGTGCGAGGTTATTTGCATTAACGACGCCAGTACAGATAGTACAAAACAACGCTTGGAAAAATATGCAAAAAGAAATCGCCATATTATTCACGTTATTAATAATCGCAATAACAAAGGTGTTTCAGAATCGCGTAATCGCGGCCTGGATATCGCGAATGGCAAAAATATAATGTTTATTGACGGCGATGATATAATCGGTGGGAAACTGGACTCGAATAAAGTAGATACACATTATCTGCAAATGTTTTCAGAAGAAATGCAGGCGAATCCGGATGCAGCAATGATTCGCGGCGAGATTGTTACCGCCAACAGCGAGCTTGAGATACAAAGAACCAAAATGTGCGAAAATATGTTATTCCGCAGCGGGAGAATTGTTAAAAATCCCGGCACGGCGCTAAGCCTATTGGATCAAAGGATTAGCTGCTGCGCGGCATTATATCGGACAGATCTAATCCAGCAGTACGCGCTGCGATTCACCCCCGGTTTAATGTATTACGAGGATGCGCGGTTTACTACGACCTATGCATTGAATTCCATTCAGTCGTATAAATACATTTTTGCAAATGCCCCAAAATTTTCATTCTATGTATATCGGCGCAGACCGGATTCGGCCATGACTAAGCTGGCCCGCCATTCCGAAAGCAATATACGAACACTGGAACGAACAAAGAATAAGCTAGAATATTATGCTTCGCTTCTAAAACACTGTGAAACGGTTTTAGGTGCAGATAATAATTTCTTTAACATCGCTGCACACCGACGGGCAAAAACAGCCAAACAGATTAGTCGTTATAAGCGAATGTCAGCCTTGGTGGAATATGACATATTATCGGACGCCATCCCAAAGGATTGCGTTGAATGCGATAAAACGAACTGCGCCGCATGCATTAATTATAGTATGTTAAAGTTTTCAATTGATTACTACCTTACATACCTTACTAAGCGCAAGCGGCGCTAATCGCCTATCGCGAATGAATATGTTTGTCTATTAACTTATCCAGCACCGGACGCAGCGCATCAAAGGTTTCGGCGGCATTCATACGCGTGCCATCGGGTTTCATTTCATTAACAACCGTCCAAGAACGAGGATTTTTTTGTGCGATGAAATTATAAACGCGCGATACATCATTTAATAGCTTAAAATCACTTTCGTGCATATCAGGTTTACCGTTCTGATATTCTTTTAGGCCCTGTGTTCGCATCGCATATGATATTTCCGGACGCAGATATAAATAGATATTATAATCCGGGCGAATTATCCCCATTTCATCAAACTCAGTTTTTTCCATGTAATTAATTTTCTGCGACCATTGTTCTTCGGGGCATTTTGCAACCGAAAATGAATTGCTGTATGTATAACGATCCAAAACAACCCATTTCCCGGCGGCCAACCAGCGTTTTATTATCGGCATATGCTGCATACGATCCAATGCATATGGCAACATCGCATATTCGGCCGGCAAACTGCGCACAGGGCCATATTCCCCGTTTAAGTAATCCTTAATAACCTTGCCGAAATATGATGAATATTGTGGGAAATCCAGTGTTTCGGCCGGTATATTTTTTGATTTTAAATATTGCATAATATTCATAACCTGGGTGTGTTTCCCGGCCTTGTCCGCACCTTCTACTGCGATTAATAATCCTTGTTTCATTTTATTTCCCCTTGTTTTGATTTTCTGCAAAAATGGCGCAGTGTTAATCTACGCCATTTTATTATATTAGTCTTCTTCTAAGAAGCTTTTTAATTTTCGCGCGCGCGTCGGGTGTTTCAGTTTATTTAACGCCTTTTGCTCAATCTGGCGAATACGTTCACGTGTAACACCGATATATTCCCCAACCTCCTCCAGGGTGCTGGTTTTATTAGTGCTCATCCCGAAACGCTGACGCAGAACAGTTTCTTCTTTTGGTTCAAGCTCGGATAAAATCTGCGTAACGATTTTACGCAAATTTTTCTGTGCGGCCGATACGAACGGATTTTTTGCTGTTTCGTCTGCAATAATCTCTATTCGTGAACCGTCATCTTCTGTGCCGACCGGTGCTTCTAATGAAATCGGACGCAGGTTAACCTTCATCGCCTTATGAATCTTATCAACCGGCAGATATATTATCTTTGACAGCTCTTCGGCGGTTGGCTGACGCCCGTATTTATGCATAAACTGACGTGATGCACGTTGAATTTTATGAATGTTATCAATCATATGAACCGGGATACGAATTGTTCGGGCCTGATCGGCGATACTGCGCGATATACCCTGCTGAATCCAATTGGTTGCATATGTTGAAAATTTATTCCCCAGGCGATAGTCAAATTTATCAACCGCTTTCATTAGCCCGATATTACCATCCTGAACCAGATCGGAAAAATCCAGCCCCAGGCCGCGATTACTGTGCTTTTTCGCGAACTTAATAACCAGACGCAGGTTGGCCTCAATCATTTCACGTTTTGCACGTGCTGCCTCGGTCTGGCCGCGACGAACCAGTTCAACGACTTTCTTGTATTCAGATATTGGCTGACCTGTTTCATTGGCAATCGCTGTTATATCTTCTTGGATTTTTAAGATATCTTTTTCATGCTTTTTCGCAAAGTTTACCCAGGTTGGATTTTTATGTTTTAATAATTTCTTTACCCAATTACGATTTAACTCGTTCCCGGTATATTCGGCCAAGAAATCCTCGCGCTTGATTTTATTTGCCATGGCCAATCGCAACAGTTTTCCTTCCAGCCCCATTAACAGCTGATCGCGTTTGGTTAGCTGTTCCAAAATCTCGGCGATACGATCGTCGTGCAGACGAATTTTGCTGACGTGCTCAAACAGCTCCAGACGCATTTTAGTATATTTCTTTTCCAATGCCGCGTCGGGTTCTGCGGACGATAGAAGGTTTTCTAAACGTTTTGCCTGTAATTTTTGCATACTGTTAAATATACGTTTTATTTTTGCAAATAAATCCGTAATCATCGGCATTAACGCTTCTTCCATAATGGGAATGGATACCCCGGAACGTCCACGTGACGAATCTTCTTTGCGATCGCCATCTTCGTCATCTTCATCGTCTTCGTCGGAATCTTCGCCTTCGTCGTCGGCGAACATTTCCTCTAATGAATCCAGATCTTCGTCGTCTAAATCATCAACGTGTTCAACGCCCTTGGATTTCATAGTTTCAGATAATGCCGCCAATGATTTTTGTTCGGAATCACTGGAATACATAACCTCCAGATTAATAATATAACGCAGGCGAATATCATCGTTTAATAATTGCTGATACCAGTCCAGCATCGCCTGAATTGTCATCGGGCTTTCGCACAGGCCATATGCCATTAATCGTGATGCGGCCTCTATACGCTGGGCGATTGCAACCTCGCCGGCGGCCGTTAGAAGCTGAACCGTTCCGATCTGTTTCAGATACGACTGAACCGAATCCTGAACACCTAAAACCAGGTTGCCGGTCTGGCTGCGTTCGAGCTGTTTAGCGTAATGATCATAATCGTCATCATTAACATCAACCTGTTCGGCATCTGCGTTTAAAACGTTACGTGTTTTATCGCGCGATTCTTCGGAATCATCGTCGTAATATTTTTCCATATTTTGGGAAAAATTATCCGTTTCAAGAATTTCCAGTCCTAAATCCTGCTGAAAGAAATCCAGTACTTCATCCTGTTCTTCGTGTGGGACTTCGTCCGCTTCGGTGGCGGCATTAAAATCCATCTGCGAAAAATAGCCAACTTCCATCGCGGAAGTTGCTAAATTTTGTAAGTTTTCAGGCAAAGACTCAACCAAGAGTTTTGTCGCTTCGTCCAGTTTTTTAGCCATTAGCCAACCTTTTGAAGTTTATAATAAATTTAAATTATTTATTCTTTTGTGCTTTTGCAACCGCTTCGTGCAATGCGGATTCCGATACCAGCCCGAGGACAATCGGCGACTGTATTTGAATTAGCGAATAAGATTTATGTGTTTTATTACGAACTGATGCAACAGTTGGGTTTGTACTGCGCATTAAACGTGCAATCTGCCCGTCTGATAATTCGGGATAATTTTTTACAATCCACAAAATTCCGCCCAAACGATTTTGACGGTGCAGCTTTGGCGTATATCCGACGCCTTTTTTATTTTGTGCCTTTTGCGCATTTACAATTGTTTCACGCAGATGCAGACGTGCGGCCGGATCAGCTTCGGCGGCGGCAATATCATCGCGCGTTAATTGACCGTTTAAAACCGGGTTTAAACCCTGGATTTTATATGTTTCTGCATCGGCTATATTTTTAACCTCTAATTCATGCAGGCCACAGAAATCCGCAATTTGTTCAAATGTCAATGCAGTATTTTCAATCAACCACAGAGCTGTGGATTTTGGCATATATGGATAATTCATGAACGTTCCTCTTGTTGCTGGGGGCAATATACACCAAAATTAGCTGTAATTCAAGCCATTTATTTAATATATTTTAAATATAATTTGCGGCATAACGCCGCAAATTATATCCCGCGATTAGCAAAAATCGCCGTTATGACTTTTTTACCAGCTTCGCGCCATCCTTTGTATCAACGACGTTCCAGCCCATCGCATCAATCTGGCCGCGAATTTCATCGGCACGTGCCCAATCTTTGGCGGCCTTGGCGGCGATGCGCGCATCCAACAGCGCCATAACATCGGCCGGCACGTCTGTTGTTTCCAGCCGGCGCAGATCGTTGGCACGATTAATAAACTGCAGTCCCAGTAAACGGTCAATAAATTCAAACAGCGCGATCTTGGTCGCAACATTTACCGATGTATCTTTGTTTAATTCGTGTATTGCGACCAACGCTTCTGCGGTTTTCAGGTTATCTGATACCAGCCCCAAAATACGGTCATGCCACGCCGAATAGGCCGCATCGTCAACCGTCCCCGGGTTTTTATCGTCCAATAATTCTGCAACGCGGCGAACAATATTTTTATATCCATTCGCGGCCGATTCCAACGCTTCCCATGAAAAGGTCAGCTGTGACTGATAATGCCCCAGCGACAGCATATAACGATACGCCATCGGGTCAAATCCGTGATCTTTTAATACCGACAAGCTTAAAAATTCCCCGTCGGATTTTGACATTTTACCGCCACTTTTATCCATAAGGAACTCTGAATGCACCCAATATTTTACCCATGGCGCACCGGTAATCGGTTCACTTTGCGCGATTTCATTTGCGTGATGAACGCGCGATAGATCAATCCCGCCCGTATGAATATCAAAATGCGCCCCGAGCAGTGCCATAGACATCGCACTGCATTCAATATGCCACCCTGGGAATCCAATTCCCCAGGGGCTGTCCCATTCCATTTGACGTTTTTTATCCGTCGGGGAAAATTTCCAGAGTGCAAAATCCGTCGGATTACGTTTTTGCTCATTAAACTCTACGCGTGCGCCGGCACGATTCCCCGACAGTCCCCCGCCCGTTAATGCGCCATATGCGGCAAATTTTGATGTATCATAATAAATACCGTCCCCTGGGATTTCATATGTATATCCTAAATCCACCAATTTCTGGACCAGTGCGATCTGTTCATCAATATAATCGGTTGCACGCGGGCGTTCGGTTGGCGGCAACAGGTTCATATCATCGCTGTCACGTAAAAATTCATCGGTATAAAACTTAGCGATATCCCATACTGATTTATTATCACGGGCTGCGCCTTTTTCCATTTTATCTTCGCCGCTGTCATCTTCGTCATTCGTCAGATGGCCAACATCGGTAATATTCATAACATTACGAACGTTATATCCGTTTTCAATAAACATGCGCTTTAATAAATCTGTTAAAACAAAAGTACGAAAATTACCGATATGCGCATGATGATAAACCGTCGGGCCGCACGAATAAAAACCAACCTGCCCTGGTGTTAATGGGACAAAATCTTCCAGTTTTCGGGACATCGTATTAAATAATCTGATTTTCATGTGCACTTTCCTTAGTGTTAAAAATAATTTGATAAATTATGTAGTTTATATATGCAAACAGTTTGCCAAAACAGCAATTAACAACAGCAACAACAATATATATTGAAATTAAATAAAACCATATAAATATTATGACCCATTTTACAATATAAGTCAAGCCTATTAGCCCAGAACGCGTTCATACAATGCGATCGTATCGCCAAGCATTTTTTTACGGGTATATTTTTTAATAAATCGCGAATAGCCGGCGACGGCCATTTTTGTCCGCAAAGCCCTGCTTTCAATCACGCGGTTCATCGCGGCTGCATATCGCGTCGGACTGATTTCGTGTTCCGCGCCCATTTCAACAAATATTGCGGCCGGGCCGAACATTTCAACCATGGCGGATTCGTCCGTAGATATAATCGGCAGGTTATATGCCATCGCTTCTATGCCGGCGAATGAACAGGCCTCGGTCCGGGATGCGAATAATGCACAGTCGGCACGTTCATAGCATTCACGAATAACCGCCGAATCCGATACCAGCCCCAGTCGCCGTATCGGCAAATCTGCGATTTCATCAAACAACGCTTCGTCGTCACGGGAATATCCGCCAAGTACGGTGACGTCTATTTTATGTTTTTTCGCGACCTGACGAATTGCCGGAATTATTTTAGCAAACCCCTTGTGCGGTGACCAGCCGTTTGCAAATATAAATCTAAATACGCCATCAGATGGTTTTTTAGTTTCTATTTTCGGTTTTTCCACCCCGTTATAAATAACACTAAACGGGCGGGCGCATTTCCAATAATCCATATACTTTCGCCCGTTATCCCCGACCAAGATTATATGATCCATATTAAAATACGGATCGCCGGGCGCGGCCTGGGGCATCGCCGCCATTGCCGGCTGACAGTGCAGAACACCGATTGTTTTGCAATATACCCGACCTTTTATCATATACGCCAGCCCCTCGCACGAGAGGCAATCGCTTTTTACAATTAAATTCGGCATATTACGTATTTTTGGAAAAATATATGCAAAAACACCCTCAAACAACGCTTGGAACGGATACGATGCCGGATGAAAGATCTGCAGCTCGTCGTCTGTATCAACCATTCGGATATCTTTGAATTCAGGGGAACGGTAAAAAACAATATGATATGTGTTGATATAATCAGGCATACCGTCGCGCAATACATCAAAATATGTTGCGATGCCACTCTGATAACGGGCGTCACGCGCATCTATTTCAATAACGGATATATGTTTTTTCATCGCGGGCCTCTGGTGTTTATTTTTAATTCTGATACGCGCATCCGGTCGGATATGTATATGTGCCCGCGCTGTCTGAAAACACCTGATTGCCGTCGGGCGTTGCCCTGCACGATGTTATTCCAACGCCACCCTGGGCCGTCCAGCACCAGCCGGATTCACAGTTACCGCTGACCTGGCCGGTATTGGGAACGGTTATACCGCCCGTTGCCGTATGATTATATATCGGGCATGGCTTACAACAGTTCGCAAGCACCGATAGACTGGCGATCCCGCTGGTATTCGGGGCACATGATCCGCCGGTGGATGTAAAATAAAAACCGGTATCACAGCCTATGAAAGTATACCCGCCACCGCTTTGTTCGGACCACGTGGCATTACGATAATAACACCCGGTGCCAGTTCCGCCCATTTGATTGTCCGATAAAAACGAACATCCCTTGCTTGCAAAGAAACTTTGATTAGAACAGTAAACCCCTGTGGAATTACAATACGAAAAACCGCTGCATTCGCTGATGGAGTTCCATAATACGTCGTTTACACCAACGTTTGGACAATACCTGGATACAAATGATTGCTGATTATCTGTAATCGTTGCCATAAATCCGGACCGCGGGATCGTATTACCGTCAAACCTATAAATATTCCCCTTATATACATCTGCCCGCGTGCGTCCGAAAACCGAGACTATAATTCCGAAACACACGCCTAATGTCCTGATTAACGTACGCTTCATTGGATTCCCCCTTTTTTATATTTCCGTTCGCATTTCCCGCACGCATTGGGCGAATTATAAGATTCTGGATCTCTAATCCAAACCACCGTTTGTATTCGGCATATAATAGTGGTAAAAAATGACGGAAATCCGATGGGTGGGGTAAAATAAAAACCGCCATAAAAAACGGTGGTTTAAATTCAGCATAAAAATAATGGCGGAGCGTATAGGACTCGAACCTATGGACCGCTAAAATACGGTCACAGATTAGCAATCTGCTGCATTACCACTCTGCCAACGCTCCGCGTGGTTGCCAGAGTATTATATAGAAGTCGCGGATAAAATGCAAGCATGAAAAAAACAAAATTCCTGCCGATAAAAAAATCCCCCGATCGGGGGATTTTATTAATCAATATTTGTATATTCACAGAACCCTTCGTTCGTATCACAGCGGGCCGCGATACCTTCGCTGATAAAATATCCGCGTTCATGTAAACATGCCGAACATACCTCTGGCGCTTCGGTGCCGATATGCCAATTGCCGCAGTTTGTGCAACGCCACATAACAATTTTATCCTGTTTAAACAATGTGCCGTTTTCAATCGCTTCGGCCAATGCACGAAAACGTGATTCGTGATAGCGTTCCGCATAACCGATGTTTTTAAATATATCCGCGATTGCATCAAAACCTTCCTGGGCGGCGATTTGCGCGAATTTCGGATACATTTCAGTGTTTTCTTCGTTTTCACCGTACGCAGACGCTTTTAAATTTTCCAGCGTAGTACCGATTTTACCGGCCGGGAATGACGCTGTGATTTCCAGCATTCCCCCTTCTAGGAACTTAAACAGGCGTGATGCGTGTTCTTTTTCATGATCAGCGGTTTCCAGAAATATTTTTGCGATCGCCTGATAGCCTTCGTTCTTGGCCTTGGACGCGAAGAAAGTATAACGATTGCGCGCCTGGGATTCACCGGCAAATGCGATTAGCAAATTTTTTTCTGTCTGTGTACCTTTCAATGATATTGACATTGATTTTCTCCTTGTTGGTTAGTAGTTATTTCCAACCCGAATTTTATCAAAGAAAACTAAAAAAGCAATTATTTAAAAACTTATCTGGTTTTGCCCGATTTAATTATTTCCATAAAACGATCACGGTGTGCCGCGAACATTACGCCCCCCAGGCTTTCGGCGGAGTCATAAAAGCTTTCACCGGCCGCATAATACGGGCCATAATTTGCAATAAAAGTTTTTCCATGCAAGAAAGACGACGAGCATTCAAAAAATCTATATTCGGGGTATTTTTCTTTTACCGCCAGGGGGATTGGCAGCTCGCGCTTTAATATATATGTAACGTTATCAATTTTTAATGATTGTGGCACTATTATTCCTTTTCTATGGATAAAAATTTCTGTTCTATGGCGGCAATTAAATCATCAATACCGACCCGGCCGGCCGCACTGATTGTTAATATATCCGGGCGTTTTTTGCGACCAAATGATTTCTTAAACTCTGCCATTCGTTCGGATAGTTCATCGGCAGATATCGCATCTGTTTTATTTATAATAACCATTTCAGGTTTGGACGTTAAATCACCGCCGTATGAATCCATTTCATGACGAATGGCGCGATAACGCCCCGCCCAGTCCGGTTCTGTGCCGTCAATTACATGCAAAATCATCTTGGTTCGTTCCGCATGGCCTAAAAAGCGATCGCCCAGACCGACGCCGGTATGCGCGCCTTCTATTAACCCTGGCAGATCCACCAAAACAAATTCACGATTATGCGCATACATAACGCCAAGCTGCGGGTTAAGCGTTGTAAACGGATAATTCGCAATTTTCGGACGTGCAGATGTTACAGTTGACAGCAGCGTTGATTTACCCGCATTCGGGAATCCAACCAGACCGATATCCGCAATTAGCTTTAACCGTAAAACCACCGTTCGTTCTTCGCCCGGCAGTCCGTCGTTTGCCTGACGCGGGGCGCGATTTGTCGGGCTTTTGAAATGCAGGTTTCCCCATCCGCCATTCCCACCACGGGCCGCACGATATTCCATACCGTCGGTATTAAGGTCGGCGTATTCAATTTCTTCGTTTTCAGATAAAATCACCGTCCCGGTTGGCACAGGTAAAACCAGTGTTTCCCCGGATGCCCCGGTTCGCATCTTGCCCATGCCATTTTGGCCACGTTCGGCCACAAAGTGCATCTTAAAACGATAGTCAATTAATGTATTAACATTCGGGACGGCACGAAAAACCACATCACCGCCACGACCACCATCGCCCCCGTTCGGCCCACCGTATTCAATATACTTTTCCCGGCGAAAACTGGCCGCCCCATTGCCGCCATCGCCCGCTTTTACATAAATTTTTGCCCGATCTAAGAACTTCATAATATTTCCTATTTTTTGGCATTATAACTTAAAAACTTGCAATTTCCAGCAGGAATATTTATAATATTTATGTCACATTAGTGATGATGATTCTGAATCCGTTGTGCAATAGTCATTTTGGACCCGGGGGCGGTACCCGGCACCTCCACCAATAAAACATACGGGGGTGTACCAGATTCGACAGATGATAAAAGACAAATTGGGTGAATCCGACATGGTGTCGTTAAAAACCGACTAAAAACTGAATGGCGATAGAATCGCTGCGAACGACAATGTTCGCTTTGCAATGGCTGCCTAATACGGCATCGGATATAACTGGCAATTGTTGGTTGTATTCACTTTAAGCTATTGCGGGGTGCGCCCGAGCCCGGCAACAGAAATCGGGTACTTATTTAAAATATAATAAAAAGGCATAAAAATGTTTGGAAAAGTAAAAAAAGTATTCTTTACAAGTGTATTCGGGTTGTTATACGTATCATTTATCGCCCAGGCCGTATATATTATCGGTTGGGTTGCAAGCTTTGAAAACAAGCTTCTGTATCTGGCACTGTTATCGTTTGAATGGCTGGTTTTAATTGCCGCACGTTATTTATCAAAACGTTCCAGCAATAACGCACAGTATAACGGTTATAATAATAACCGCCGTCGTTAATACGCTGCACGTTTTATATAATCCCCAATTTCGGGGATTTTTTTATTATTTTATTATCTTGAAATGTTATTTAAATGTCTTATATTTATTAGGCTATGAAAGAATATATATTACCCGTTCGTGATTTAGTCGTTCACCCCGGATTAACTGTACCGGTATTTATTGAAAATACCCTGTCGGTTGCATGTATTGATGCCGCCATGAAATCCGGACAAAAGATTGTATTGGCCGCCCAGCACAGCTGGGGATACCCGACCACGCCGAATGATTTATATAACGTCGGCACAATCGGCGATATCGCCCAGGTTCTGCGTATGCCCGATGGTGCGGTACACGCAATTATTCGCACAACATCTGCGGTCGCATTATCTGATATAACCATTGAAAACGGTATATTTTCTGCAACGGCCGAAAATATTGACGTAGAAAACGACAGCGAATTTGAACAGACGATCGCCCTGCGCGATAAAATCGCTGATAATATGCAGCTGCTATCGGTCGCACGAAAGTTTAAGATGGATAAACTGCGCAGTGTCGTTCAGAACTATCCGCTGCCGGCGTTTGTTGATTCCGTAATTCAAATGGCCGATATTGAAACAGATATCGCGATAAAGGTTTTATCCGCCCGAACATGGCGTGAAAAATTAGTAATATTGCTGGAACAGATTAACCTGATCCTGGAAACCACAAAAATAGAAGACGCGATTAACCGCCGTATTCAACAACAGATGGAATCCGGTCGCCGCGAGGCGATATTACAAGAAAAGATGCGCGCAATTCAAAAAGAAATGGGTGAGGATACCGAAGAAGCAGATTCTGAAAACATGCGCCGGCGAATTGAAAAATCTGCCATGCCGGCCGACGCCAAAGAAAAGGCAATGACCGAATGGAAACGCATGCGATCAATGTCGCCGATGTCAAACGACAGCGCGTTATTAAAGGCATACCTTGACGAGCTGTTGTCCATGCCATGGAGTAAATCGGATAAAAAATCAATTGAACTGCAGCATGCACGTGACGTATTAAATCGCGACCATTCCGGTATGGATGCGGTAAAGGAACGCATACTGGAACACATCGCCGTTATGAAAAAAACGGGGAAAAACCAAGGTACAATTTTATGTTTTGTTGGCGCGCCGGGCGTTGGAAAAACGTCGCTGGGCAAATCCATTGCCACGGCCCTGGGGCGTAAATATCACCGTATATCACTCGGCGGGATTTCAGACGAGGCACATTTTCGCGGCCATCGTAAAACATATATCGGGGCTCAGACGGGACGTATTATGGATGCCCTTAAACGGTGCAAGGCCGATAACCCCGTTATCGTTCTGGACGAGATTGATAAAATGGGACGCGATTATCGCGGCGACCCTGAGGCGGCGTTGCTGGAAATCCTTGACCCAGAGCAGAATAAAACATTCCGCGATCATTATCTTGAGGTGGATTTTGACCTGTCCCGGGTTGTATTTGTCGCGACCGCGAATAGCTTAAATCTATCAAACGCGCTAAAGGATCGTATGGAGATTATTGAAATCCCCGGATACAGCACCGAAGAAAAGGTTCGTATTGCCCGTGAGCATCTGATTTCCCGCGCGGCAAACGATACCGGATGGAATATGGATAATATAATAATCAGCGACGATGCAATACGTCATATTATTCAGAAATATACATCCGAACAGGGTGTCCGTGAACTCCAGCGCGAGATTACGGCGATACTGCGACGCGCCCTGCTGCAAAACGACGGCGAGGATATTAAAACAGAATTTTCACTTGAGAAAATTGATGATTTATTATCTGTACGTAAATCTGCCGGATTTAATAAAAAAATCGGCTTTGGCATTCGTATATAAAAAGGATTTAAGATGTTCCCAATAAAACAAGTAATGTTATTTAATGAAATTACCAATATGAAATTTAGCCCAGATAAAAGACATCAAACAACAAACAACGGTGCGTCAACAGAATTTCGCTACTATGGTTCTGGGCTGACCATGACCATAACACGGTATGAAAGTTCCAGTATGTTTAAAAACACGATATCATACCGGGCTGTGATTGTAAACAACGGCGGGTTAAAAAACGTTTCCAAGTCATATAAAAACAATGGAATATTCGCCAGAAAGCTATTCCAGCACTACAGCGACAGAGAAATTATGATTCGCACGCCCATGTTCCCACTATTAAACCGATCAAGATAAAGAGAAGAAAAATGGACATACGTAAAAAAAATATTCAAAACCAAATACGCAATAGCAAAACTTTGATACGGTATAAAGTTTGCAGCTATGATGAAATCTATATTTTCAAAGATGATAATTATTATATTGAATCTTTATACCGTCATCCTGTTTATGACGGGGAAGGTTCTTATAATTTGTTAACAATATCAACGGATGAAAAAAACGCATACACAGAATATAGCGGTAAATTTGCACGTCAGACACATAAATTATTAGAAGAAAAATTCCATCATCAGGAAAAAACAAAATGATTTTAATCATAAATACGTCCGGAACAGGCATAGAGTTTGTTCTGGGCGATAAATATTTACATATTGACGCCGAAAAGCAATCTATTGCCCTGCCCGCGGCCGCCGAAGAGTTTATAAAACAATCCGGTATTCAGTGGACAGATCTAACCGCAATCGGCGTCGTTACAGGCCCGGGCAGCTTTACCGGCATACGCTTAGGTATTGCATACGCCAAGGGTTTGGGGCTGGGGTTAAATATCCCGGTCGTTCCGGTAAATGCATTTGAATTATATATGGCTGCAACGCCTGATGCGTTTGTTGCAATTGATTCCGGACGTGGTGATTTCTTTGTTGCGTCCGAACATACTGCGCCATGTACAATGACAATTGATGAACTGGAAACACGTCAGATGGAATGTCCGCGAACCGTAGGCCATATTCCATTTGATTTAAAACACGCCACAGGTATCGTCGCAAATAAACTGGCCGCGGGTAATACCGAACCGGTTGTTCCGATGTATCTGCGGCCAAGCTATGCGGAAACAAATAAAAAATGTTAAACGAACTGGCCGAACTTCACAGCAAATGCTTTCCCAGCAAACCATGGGCGGCGGATGATTTCAGTGCACTGAAAAAATCCGGCTGTGATATTATCGCCAGTCAAAACGGTTTTATTGTTTATCGCGTTATTATAGATGAGGCGGAAATTATAACAATCGGCGTTCACCCAGATGCACGTCGCAGCGGTATCGCCGCGGCAATGCTGGGAATTATGGAAAACGATTTAAAAAAACGCGGGGTAAAAAATATATTCTTAGAGGTTGCTGAAAATAACACACCAGCGATTGGTTTATACCAACAAAATGGTTTCGTTAAATGCGGCAAACGTCCAAAGTATTATGACGGCATTGATGCAATATTAATGACGAAAAACATTTCCCAGGAGGAATATAATGACCCGCACCCCGGATCTGCTGTTTCATAGTGGTCATCGGCAACGCCTGACTAAAAAATTCTTAGATAACAAAGCCACTGATTATGAGTTATTGGAACTGTTATTAACATTTGGCATGGCCCGTCGTGATATGCGACCGCTGTCACGATTATTAATTAAAACATTCGGCAGCTATCACCAGGTTTTATCCGCCCCACGCGATAGGTTACTTGAGGTTCATGGCGTCGGACCGCGCCTGGCAACGCTTATACAGCTTGCCCATCAGTCTGCAATAATTGAATGTCGTGGCCGCTTAGATTCACAGCCTGTATTTCACGACGAACGGTCGTTGGCAAATTATTGCAAGCTTAACCTGGCCGGGAAAAACGTAGAAGAATTTCACGTTTTATATCTGGACAAAGACAACCGATTAATTATGGACGACCTGCATACCATCGGAACAGTTGATTCTGCCACAATATACCCGCGTGAGATTTTACGACGCGGACTATACCTGAATGCTGTAAATGTTATATTGGTTCACAATCACCCCAGCGAATGTGTATCTTTTTCAAAAGATGATATTATTTGCACCGAACATATCGTTCGCAAGCTGGCCGAAAACGATATCGGATTTTATGATCATTATTTAGTATCGGGAACAATGGTATATTCCATGATTAACTGTAACCTGTTAAATAAATCAGATATAGTTAAACAGACGCGCCAACAAAATCCAGTACACGATTATCAAATATAACGTCACGCGGCCGCAGCCCGGTTGCGATATGAATATCGGCCGCACAACGCGTTCGGGATAATGCAACGTACGTCTGGCCGTGGGCAAACGCCCCGCGCGATATATCCACAACAACCGCATCCAGTGTTTTCCCCTGGGACTTATGAATTGTCATCGCATACCCCAGGGCCAGCGGAAATTGTTTATATGCCCCGACCTCGTTTTCAACCAGATGATCATGATCATCACGCGCGTATTCTATTTTAGACCACTTTTCAGGCTTTACCGTAACAACATCACGCGACGTGTTTAATAGCTCCACAGTAATCTCACGCGGGCCAAGGCTTTTTATAACCCCCATTGACCCGTTATGCCATTTATCAGAATTCTTTACAAAAACAACCAACGCCCCGGGCTTTAACGTTAAGTTTAATGGCGCGGGAACATCGCGTTCAGGGAATGTCCCGCTAAGTTCGCCATTATATACCACCTCGGGCGCATTGATTTGATTAAGCCGTTCGGTATTAATACGATCCGCCACCGCACGAAACGGTGTTATAATCACAGCATTTGCCCTGCGTTCGGGATCATCAATCCGACAGTTATTAAAGAAATTCAATGCCGATATATCCCCCGACCGCAAACGCATTAGATTATCCAGCAGCGCACGATCACTTTGGCGATAAACCATATCAAAATTAAATGTTAAAAAATCGGCACGTTTATATGCATGGGAATCAAAGAAATAAGCATTTGAATATTCATATTCGCGGGCATAAAAATCCATTGCGTCGCGTGTTATAACGGGCGGCAGCTGAAACAAATCCCCGATGGCAACAACCTGAATTCCGCCGAACGGGGCGTTACTGTGTCGCGCAGCGCGCGCCAGGTAATCCATCGCATCCAATAAATCCGGCGCGACCATTGAAATCTCGTCAATAACCAAGACATCCGTCGCTAATAAAATATTTCGTGTTTTAGCCTTTAGCTTAACCAGATCCAACATAATAAAATCACGTGGCGGGATTTGAAATAATGAATGAATTGTCTGGCCGCCGATATTCAGCGCAGATACAGCCGTCGGACACGCACAAACCACACGTTTATTCGTCGCAGACTTTAAATAATTTATAAACGTAGACTTTCCCGTCCCCGCCTGCCCCATAATTAACAGATTAGAACTTGTTAATTCTATGGTATTAAACGCGGCCAGCTGTGTTTCATTTAATATCGGTGCAATAAGGCTCATAGTCTATATATTTGCATAACATCTGATAAAAATAAAGAAGATATTAAAAATTTGCGAATTTTTGACTTGCAACAAAACATAAATAATATATAATGCTGCCTGTGGGTTAGTAGCTCAGTTGGTTAGAGCGGAGCGCTCATAACGCTTTGGTCGTGGGTTCAAGTCCTACCTAACCCACCAAAAAATAATTTTTGCACGCCAGTGGCGTGTTTTTTTATATTTTAAAAACTTTATTGTTTATTTTTCTCTTGCGCGATATATGCGTTTTTTTCTATCATTACCTATAAAAGAGAGGAAGACATGGAAAAAAAGCGCAATTTCCTTGGGTTTTTGGCATCTTTATTTATGATAGTTTTTACCAGCAGTGCCTTTGCCGCCGCTGGCTATGTTTGTTCGACCAAGCAGTATACGTCATGTAATGCCGGCTATTATTTAACCGCCAGCGGCGTTGGAAATTCATGCAGCAGCTGTACAAGTGTGGATAATAAATCACAAATCGGATCGGTTGATATTACCGGCGGGCGACGCATTCAGACATGTACCGGAAAATACGAAAGCAGTAAAGGCGACGGTACAATCGGAACAGCCGCATGTACAGGCTGCAGCGCGTCAACATATACATGTTCATGTAATAGCGGATATCACGTCGTCGGCAGCGGCGCGTCATGTACATGCGCACCGGACTGCAGCACGTCAAAGGCGTGTTCAACACTTGGCAGCGAATGGTCGGGGACATATGACGAATGCAAAGGCGATCAGGGATCAAAGTGTTCAAAATCATGTTCTGTGACATGCTCAGGCAATAATACCGCTGCATGCCCGGCAAACGCAACATGTACATATAATACATCGTATAAACACAGCGGCACACAGTACTATGGCGGCACGTGTAATGCATCAGGGACATGCCCGGTTGCGACGGTTACATGTAATGCCGGATACTATAAAAACGCAAACGGGACATGCACCGCGTGCGAAGATGGATATTACTGCACCGGGAATAATACCCGAACCGCGTGTACAACACTTGGCAGCGAGTATACAAAATCCGACGGATCTCGTAATGCCAGTTCATCGTGCTATCGGTCCTGCACAAAGCAATGCACATGTCCGACGGGTGCAAATTGCACAATTACCAATACAAACGGCACACAGCACTATGGCGGTACATGTAACGCCGCAGCATCTGTCTGCACCGTCGCAAGCTGTCAGGCTGGCCGATATAAAAATAATAACGAATGTCCGTTATGTAATACACTTGGCGATAAAACATATACGCAATCTGCCGCAAATAATACCGGCGGCGCGACCAGCTGTTATAAGTCATGTACAAAGGCATGCACTCAGGTAAAACCCGCCCACGCGACAACTGTTACATATGGCAATACATCTACCAACGGCACGCAATATTATAATGGCACGTGTTCGGCGGCGACATCTAATTGCTCGGTTACGGTCACAGCCTGCGAAACGGGGTATAAGGTAAACAGCGCAAAAACCGGATGTGATCTGGACGCATGGACAATTACATATAATACAAACGGCGGTACGAATGATTCACGTAATCCGGCCAATTATACCATTAACACAGCCAGCTTTACGTTTTATGCGCCGTCAAAACAAAAACCCGGCTATACATTTGACGCATGGTATCGCGAACAGGCGTTTACCAACAAAATCACCGGCGTAACCCAGGGGACAACAACGGGTAATCTGTCGCTGTATGCAAAATGGAATGCCTGCGCGGCCAGTAATACCGCCGGGGCATGCGGATGTACATCGGCCCAGCATCCAAACGGCAGCGGATGCGCGAACTGCGTTGTATCATGCGCCGTGACAGTCGGTTATACATTGGGTGAATATAATGTATGTAACGGCCAAAACAACGGAATATGCTATCGCAACTGCACAACTGCGGATGTGGCAAATTCGTCCGCGGTTAGCGGGACAGTAAAAAAATCCGGCACAAAAACATGTGCCGCGACCAGCTGTAATGCTAATTATTGGCTAAATAACGGTGCATGTTCACAGTGCGTTGCCAATGCGACCTGTTCGGGCGGATCGGCAACAAAACCTACATGTAATACCGGATATACATGGAACAGCACGACGAAACGTTGTGATGCAAATCCTTATAAAATTACATTAAACGCGAACGGTGGATCGGTATCGCCCCAGGAACAGACATGCTATCATAATACCGCATGCGCTATATCCCCTGTCCCTGCCCGTGCGAACTATACATTCCTTGGCTGGAGCAAGAGTTCGTCATGCACAGATAAGGGAACGTCGTTTACATTCACATCGGCGGCAACGCTATATGCATGCTGGGAACACACAACAACCGCATGCCAGGCGGGAAAGTATTATAACGCGACATCACGTCAGCATGAATCTTGCCCGGTTGGATATTACTGCCCGGGGACGGGGAATACATATGTTGATGTAACCGGATGCCGCACGGCATGTGTGGCCGGCCAATTATGTAATGGCGGCGCAACACAGCCTGGGACATGTCCGACGGGCCAGATATGCTCGGGTGGTCGCCCAAGTGATTGCCCGGATAAATCATATTGCTCGGGCGGGTTTTCAACAGCGTGTCCGGCCGGTGCCAGTGGCGCAGATAAAAACAGTACGTCTGCCGCGGGTTGCTATTTCACATGCCCGGGTAAAAGTACTGCACACGGAACACTATCGGTCGTAAATGCCAAAGAATACTATAACACGACATCTGCTAAATACCCGGCATGTACATATACCGCGCACTGCGACGATGGATATACCGCGTTAAAAAGCCCTGGCGTTGATCCGTCATGTATGTTCACAGACGCCTGCCCCGAGGGATCTTATTGTACAGGGGGCGTAAAATACGAATGCCCGGCCGATCCAAATGGTCTGATCCCGACATCCGAACCGGATTCAGAACAGGTAACCGAATGCTATGTGGTTAATACAAATATTAATTTCGCGCATGGATCTGCCCGATCACAGTGTTATTGGAATCCAAGCACACGAAACTATACCGCGGGTTGTATAATAACCGCACTTAGCTGTGATGCCGGATATTACTATAACGACGAAAACAGAACGGGCTGCTCGGTCGCGACAGACGGTTATTACAGCGGCGCCGGAACAATATATCAAACGCAATGCCCGGCGGGATATTCAGGATCAGACGACGGGAACGACCCAGGTGCAACGCAGCGCGATACGGTTAACGACTGCTATGCCGAATGCGCCAAGGATGTAAATAACGCGTTATCTGTAACGCCGGCAGCACCTAAGGTATATTATTCAAACGGTGTATATCCAACATGTATATTCACAGTTGAATGCGAAACCGGTTATCATGCGGCAAATAATAATTCCAATAACCCGTCATGCCCGGCAAATGAATATATCGTCGTTCTGAATAAAAACGGCGGCACAGGAAATATCGCGGACAGCATTAATTGCACATTTAACAGTGGTGCATGCATGCTGCCGGGGATGGGCGACCTTAAACGCGCGGGGTATTCATCCGACCAAAAATGGTGCAGCACACCAGATGGTGAATTACCATGTTATCCGGCGGGATCGGTTGTTACATCAAATATATCCCCAACGGGTTCTGCGGAAACATTGTATGCAAAATGGACACCGCGATTAATAACCGTTAACCTTAACGGCAGCGGCGCGCAGACAAACGCTAATCCGGCGACAGTTTATATGCGCTATGAAGATGCGTGGTACTATAACGCCGATATTACATCTCCGATCAGCGCACTAAGTGCACTGCCGGAAAAAACAGGCTATATATTTACCGGATATTATTCACAGCCAAACGCAAAAGGGACAATGATTATTGATTCAGACGGGACATTTGTTAACTCTGCGGCGACGCTGACATTTGTAACAGAAACACCTGCGACAATATATGCGGCATGGGTTGTTGGAAAAACGACCTGCCCGGCCGGAACATACTATACAAATGAAACGGCCTGTACCGAATGCCCGGCAAACCACTTCTGCCCAGGCGGCGACTTTGACACCGAAGGCGGCATCCAAGGATTAGACCTGTGCGCGGATTTAGGTGACGGCGAATGGCAGTATTCTGATGCCGGCGCAAAATCTGCGAACGCATGCTATCGCGCCTGCGAAGAATACCGCGTAACAAACGGTACTGCGACGCCGATAAATGACACCGAACAGTGGCCAAGCGCATGTCAGTTCAGCGGGACATCTGATAGCGGAAATCCGTGCGATATTATCGGTGATGCATGTATGGAAACATCGTGCATAAGCAGCTATGAACTGATTAATGGTATCTGTGAACCGTGTGCGCGCGAATACGCAATGTCATACGAGCCAACCGGTAATTGCGTAATTAAATCATGCGAAAGCGGCTATCATTCCAACAAAGGTTTATACTGTGAACCGGATGTTATGGAATGCAGCCAGCCGAATGCCGCATTCGCCGAACAGACCTGGAATCACAAGATCGGGGCATTTAGCGCATGTATAATCAAGGAATGCGACGCCGGATACCATATCGCATCCAACGCATGTGTTCCAGACGAAGAAGCATGTGTGGTTGAAAACGGTATCGGAACGCGCGAATGGGATACTGCGGCGAACCGTTGGGGCGAATGCATTGCCACGTCATGTAATCCGGGATATACAAATGACCCGGGCGAGACGAACGAACGCACCAAGCAGTGTGGCCAATGTAAAAATAAGTTCAGCACCCTCGGCCAGGTGGCCGTTAGCAGCTATGCCCACGGATGTGAAATCGCGACATGTATGTACCAGGGCGAATTATATAATCTGGACGGGAATGAATGCGTTCCGATTTGCGAAGTAAACGGATATTCGGACGAAACCGGAACTCGTAAATGGGATGCGGCACGTGGAAAATGCGTTCAGACATGTAACGAAGGATTTGTTCCATGGTAAAATAATCCCGCCACATGGCGGGATTTTTATTGCGTATTCTGTAACATAATATAAAATTAAATCATAATGAAATCGTATGATGTTATTATTATCGGTGGTGGCGCGGCCGGATTAATGGCGGCACGTTCGGCGTTAATGCGCGGGAAACGCGTCGCGGTAATTGATATGGGCGATCGCCCCGGGCGCAAGATTTTGGCATCCGGCGGTGGGCGGTGTAATATTACAAACGCGGCGGCGGCATATGATAAATATTTTGGCAAAAACCCGATGTTTGTTCGCGGTGCATTAGCGCGTGTTTCACCGCGTGATATCCTGGATTGGATGGCGCGACATAAACTGCGCTGGACCGAAAAGGCCGCCGGCCAATATTTCTGTGCGACCGGCGCTGCGGATGTGGTTGCCGCCCTGATAAACGACACAAAAGAAGCGGAGTTTTTTAAAAATACAACTGTATGTGATATGCAAAAAACATCCGATGGGTTTATTGTATCCGGCCAGGGCCCGCGTTTTTATGCAAAATCTGTGATCGTGGCGACGGGCGGAATTTCGTTCCCGACACTTGGCGTATCGGATGCGGGGTATAAAATCGCAAAGAAATTTGGTCATCGCATTATCCCGGCGCGGCCCGCGCTGTGTGGAATTGCGACTAATATTTTCCCAACTGAATTGGCGGGGATTTCAATGCCTGTGGAAATTACAATTGGCCGCGAAAAAATTACAGATTCTGTTTTATTTACTCATTTTGGCATCGGCGGGCCGGCCGGATACCGAACAACCGTACGTGATATTAATTCTGATATTCATATTAATCTGATGCCCGCCAATAACATTGGCGATATATTACGCACATTGCGCCAGACGGCCGGGCGAAAAACGCTATCGGGGGGGTTATCTGAATACGTCCCGGCGCGCGTTGCAAAATGGATTGCGGCGGGCGACGGGCGAAATATTGCCGATATTCCAAATACAGATATTGATAAAATATCCGCACGTATTCATAACATTATAATACCGGCCGACGCGATTAAATTTCATAACCTGCAATCGGCCGAGGTTGTACGCGGCGGCGTTGATACGGCCGATATATCATCTAAGACCATGGAATCAAAGATTTGCCCGGGGCTGTTCTTTGCCGGCGAGGTTATGGATATCGCCGGGGATTTAGGCGGATTTAACCTGCACTGGGCATGGGCGAGTGGAACGGTTGCCGGGATGAATGCATAAAAGAATTCATACCTATGTAATTATGGAATAAAAACTTCTATACTGCCCGGTGACAGGGTTAAGGTATGAGAGAAGAAGTTTTTATCGCCCGGGACGGCAAGCATCTGATTTGTACATTATGGGACAATGTTAAAAAACCAATTGGCGTGGTTCAAATAATTCACGGTATGGACGAACACGTTGGCCGATACGACCGCTTCGCCAGATTTATGAATCAGCACGGTTATATAGTATTCGGTGACGATCATCGCGCCCACGGGCGGACGGCTGTAAATATATCCAGAATTGGGAAAACAGACGGACAAAAAGATTTATTCGCCGCGACCGAACGCGACGAGTTGGATATTATGCACTATCTTAAAAAACGTTATGGCCTGCCGTTGTTTTTATTTGGCCATAGCTATGGCAGTTTTATTACCCAGCGATTAATGGAAGAAAAAGGAATCTGCAGTGCGGGCGTATGCTTATCGGGGTCGGCAAAATATCCGGAATGGATGACGGTTGTTGCCCGGGTAATTGCGTGGATTGGAATGAAAATATGGGGCGCAGATGCACCGGCCCGATTTATTGAATTTTTCTCGCCTATTCGCAGCAGAAAAAATGGCGAAAGCCGCCTGAGCCGCGATCCCGTTCAAATCGCCGCGCATAACGCTGATCCGATGCGTGCAAAAAATTTTTCATATGGTTTTTATTATTCGTTATTTAAAAACTTAATGCATCTGCATCAACGTGCATGCCCGGAAACACCGTTGTTAATTATCAGCGGCGCAAATGATATGGTTAGCCTGAACGGGCGTTTTTCAAAATCATTATACCGCGCATATCAATTACATGACATGCAGAACCTGACGATGATTATATATCCCGATGCACGGCACGAGTTATTAATGGATTTAAACTACCGTGACGTTCAAAACGATATATTAGCGTTCTTTAACGCGGCGATTGCTAAAAAGTAAATTGCGAATATGATTAATTACGCGCTGACCTGCCCCGATGCATTATTGCATATATTGGCAAATCGCAGAGGAATAATTTTAACCAGATCATCAACGGTCGTTTCAACCTGATACCCGACGCGACCGGCGCTGTATATTATTGTATTAAAATTATTAGCACTGGCGTCAATTACGGTCGCGAACTGTTTTTTCATTCCAATCGGGCTGCAGCCGCCGTGTATATATCCGGTCAGATCCAATAAATCACGCTGCTTCAGCATGGATATTGATTTTTCCACAACGGCCGCGGCAGCCAATTTTAGATCCAAATCAGCATCTACTGGGATCATAAAAACATAATATTTATTTGTATTTGAAAACGTTACCAGGGTTTTAAATACCTGGGCCGGGTCTTGGTTTAATATACGCGCAATATCTGCCCCGGTAATTCCCGGGACAGAGTTATATTCATAACAACGATACGGAATATGGCGCGCATCCAATTGCCGCATAACGTTTGTCTTTGGCGTCATTATATTATTTATCCATTTTAACTAAATCCGCCGCAATACTTTTAGATAACCGGCCGACCAGATCCCCGGCCGCGGCGGCATAGTCTGAATATTCAGCCCCAGTGTCCGCGGTGTAATGAACATTTTTAGTCCGGATGTTATTATCATTATCCGACGTGATGGTATATATCGCATCCAGGCTGATTTTATCACCCGGGGCACCGTCTAGCTTATATACCTCAACGAATACCGTATAATTGGGGGATTTTCCTGCAAAATCGCTGTTCTTGATGATTGCGCGCGGCAGCATCGCTTCCAGGTCGGATATAATTCTGCGCTGAATCATTGGCGATAAACCCTCGGCCCAGCGGTTATGGTTTGAGATATTTACAGCTGTATCCGACGTTGTAACAATCTGCGTTCGGTCAATATATTCAGGGATTTTAACACGTGCGACATCAACTATTATCCGATTTTCGGCGATTGGGTGCGATATATCCGACGGCGCGAACGAATAAAACGCAGAATCCGGTTTTTGCGGCATACATGCCGATAGCATAGAAATTAACAAAACAGATAAAATTTTTTTCATTTTATATCCCCTTTTTTTATTTGCCCCTGATTATAGATTCCGGGTGCTGTTCCAGGTAATCGGTTAAATTTCGCAGTGAATTTGCAGCACGGCTGACGTCGTTTACGGCCTGATTAAAATTATTTAATGTCGCCGCAGATTTACGTGCCACATCATTACTGATTTTTGCGGCGGGGCTTAATACATCCTTTAATTCCAACAACGTTTTATTCAGATTATCCATAACATCGCGAACGGGGATATTTTGAACATTCGCAGATATTTCCCCAATTGACGACAGCGCCGTCGGAATTTCATAAACACTATCACGCGCATCACCGGTTAATGTGGTTTTGGCGGGCCGGACATCCAGTTCTATCATTAACTGACCGGTTAGCAGGTTTTGATTGATTAACCGCGCATGCAGTCCACGCGATATTAGTGCCCGGATAATATCTTCCTCGGTCCAGTCGCGATGCTGCTTATGCCCTGATATGATTTTTGTAATATCATTAAATGTTATATATACCGGGATATTAAAATCATATGTTTCCGGGTTCGGAACAATTTCAATTTTCGCGACCTTTCCAACCTCTACGCCGTTTAATACGACGGGTGCACCGATGCTTAGCCCCTTAATAGACTCGTGAAAATACATAACATATAAATTCTTGTCCGATCCGCGGATTCCGATTCCCAATGCAATGGCGATAATTGCAATAAATGCAATAATTCCACTGATAATAAACGCGCCAATTATTTTCTTGTTCGGTTGTTTTTTCATTTTTTATTTGTCCCCCCTGTTTAAGAACATCCCGATAACATCATCGGGCGGATTATCACGCATAATGCGCGGATCACCATATGCCCCGATCGTATGCGTTCGCGTATCTAAGTATATCGCAGATGTTGCAATTGTAAAAATAGATTGAAGCTCGTGCGATACGATAATAATCGTCGTCCCTAGCTTTTGATTAATCGTCAGTATTAAATCATCCAATCCGCGCGATGATATCGGATCCAGACCGGCCGACGGTTCGTCAAAGAACACAATTTCCGGGTTCAGCGCCAATGCCCGCGCCAGGCCGGCACGCTTTTTCATTCCGCCGCTGATCTCAGACGGATATAAATCACGGGCGTTTTCCAAACCTACCATTGCTAATTTTTCATCAACCATCGCGGCGATATCAGTCGCGGAAAAATCTGTATGCTGCTGTAACGGTAATGCGATATTTTCCTCGACGGTCATAGAGCTAAATAACGCCCCGCCCTGAAATGATACACCGATGTTTTTCATTATATCCGCCCTACGATCCGCACTTGCCCGGAACAGATCGCTGCCGTTTATAATAACCCGCCCACGCAGGGGCGCAACCAGTCCCGTCATCGTCCGCATAAGTGTGCTTTTGCCACAACCACTTGGCCCCATGATTACAAATATATCCCGACGTGCGATATCAAACGACAGATTCCGCATCAACGCGTTATCGTCGTATCCAATTGCCAGACCGCGAACCTGTATTAACGGTTTTGTCATATTCCCAATACCTCAAATACAAATGTTATTATACCGGTTGCAATAACCATCCATATAATTGCCGAAACAACCGCCCGGGTGGTTGCAACGCCAACCGCATTCGCATTACGCCCAGAATATATCCCGTAATAACACCCGCATAGCGCAATTATCATTCCATATACAATTCCATGAAAAATACCGACCGCAAAATTCTGAAAATCTATGGCCTGGCGGGTATAGCTTAGATATTCCGGAAACGGGATATGAAAAACGACCACGCCAACAAACATTCCCCCCAATATCGCCATAAAATCCGCAATCAGTGTTAGTATCGGCATAGATATCGTTAATGCAATAAAGCGCTGCAGGACTAAAAAATCATACTTGTTTATTCCCATAACCTGCAATGCGTCTAATTCTTCGTTGGTCTGCATTGTGCCGATTGTTGCCGCATATGACGCCCCGGTTCGCCCGGCCATTATAATACCGGTCATCATCGCCCCCATTATGCGAATAGACGCAATTGCAACCAGGCTGGCGACATATATCTGTGCCCCAAAAAGCTTTAGCTGGGCCGCGCCGACAAACGCTAATATTAAACCAATTAAAAAGCTGATAAGCGAAACAATTAAAATCGCACGCGGTCCGACATCATCTATGGCCCGCCACCAATCCGAACGACGTAACTCGGCACGCCCGCGAATAAACCGATACAGCGACGCAAATATCGCACCGATAAATCCCAGACCGCGCCAAATCGCATTATAAATACCAATTCCCCATGCGCCGATTTGCGTTAATCGGTCAGTATCGTCGTAAAAATCAATATTTTTTTGTGTCAATTCCCGCCTACTCTTTGCATTTATTTTACATATTTCCCGCCCCCGCGCAAGGTGATAAAACGCCCCGGGTTAAAATAATTGCATATAGTATGTTTTTTTGATACTATTAATTATCATGATTAAAAATAAAATAATCGCAATAAAACATCCCGGTAAAAACGTAGTAGAAGAATACCTGCGCACCACAACGGATCGGCCAAATTCAGATAAAGGTTATCAGGAACTTATCAGCTTCTTTGAACGTAAATATAAGTTTAAGGATGTGCGCGTTATTGTCGCATATGTTGCAAATATATTTTTACGTGCAACCGACCGGGATGGGACAGAGCTGTTTATAAAATCTGGGCATCATTCGGGATTATATGAAAATGAATTTCAGATGACGCGCCAGCTTTATAATATAAATCCGCGATATTTCCTTAAGCCTTTGTATTACCAAGATTTTGCACCGGTACAATTTTTTGCAAATGAATATATCGTCGCCCCGTCATTGGAAACAATGATCCGGAACGGGGTGCTGGGATCTAAACAGCGTCATAAATTTATTCGTGATATTTATCAGATTTTTTTGGCGTTAAAGGATTCTGATGTTATTCATCGTGATATACGGCCTGCGAATTTCTTGGTTTATAAAAATCGGTTAATATTAATTGATTTTCAATTGGCCGTATCTAAAACCGAATACCGCGAACTGCAATGGATGCGTGAAAAACCAAATCGTCTGCGTAAACTTGGCGGCAATGGTTTTAAGTATAAAACATTCGTATGGGACGATTCATATTCACTGTTAAAGGTTCTGGAATTCGTTGGCAGTGATAAATTATATGCTGACGAGTATCAGAAAATTCATCGCGAGATTAAGTCTTATATCGGGACAAATACTATACGCGCGGCGGTACGTGAATCCGCGCCACACCGTTTAATGCGTCACATCCGGCATTAGATTTTTTTCTATACATCAAAATTATAGTTTTTCACGGATTTAACTATTGCCGCGACCAGTTTGTTTTGGTGTGCATCGCTGCGTAATAATTTTTCTTCGGCCGCATTAGATAAATGCCCCAGTTCCAATAACGCCCCCGGGACACTGGAACGCAATACCGCAAACGGTGCATGACGCACGCCGGGGCCGGGTTGTGCCTCAATCCCGCCGCCACGGAACGAACGTGAACACCCGGTTGCATATTCCTCGGACATCTCGGCTAATGCGTGTTGTTGCAGCGACGATAGCGCGGAACGAATATCCCGCGGCAGATCATCCCAATCCGTTACCGCAATTTTATCCGCGGCGTTTTCCGATTCCGCTAATTTTTTAGCCTCCTCGTCAGATGCTTTTTCCGACAAAGTATATATTGAAAATCCCTTCATCGCGCGACTCGGGTTCGCATTCGCATGCAGTGACAAGAACAAATCCGCTTTGCGTTTTTCCGCGATCTGGGCACGTTCACCCAATTTTAAATACTTATCCGTACTGCGCGTCAGGTGCGTGGAATAACCATTCGCATCCAACCGCGCCTTTAACTTTTTAGCAACCGATAAAACAATATCTTTTTCACGCGTCCCGTTTTTCCCGATACATCCCGGATCTTTGCCGCCGTGACCGGCATCAATTACAATTACATATTTTTTACCAGGCGCGTTTTTCTGGGGCGTATTTTGCGCTGTTTTTGCCCCGGATGACGCGGCAGTATTTTTCTTTGGTGTCGCCGCCGCAATCGCCGATGCCGCACCGGCGCCCGCGGAAAAATCCAACACCAGGCGATAGTCATTATCGCCATTGGGTTCTAAAATCATAATCTGATTTTTTGCAATCTGGGCAATCGGGCGATTAAGGTTTGCGCTGATCTGCAGCCGATCGCCAATCTGGGCCTGGGTAATGGACCGGATCAATGCCCCCTGGGCCAATGACGGTTTTAATGATTGATTAGCGGCAGTATTGGCAATCGTTACCACCAGTTGATTTTCAGGATACGATAATGAATACGACGGGCGCTGGGACGTTTCAATTACCAAACGTGTTTTATTCCCCGGCTGAACCCCGGAACGAACGGATTTCAGCATTCCACGGGCCGCAAACGCCATTCGTGGTAATGCCCCAATAACCAACACCCCAATTCCGGTTATTTTTAAAAGCCCTCGTCTTGATATTTGCATGTTAAAAAGTATACCAAAAAATTAGTCCGGACGCAAGTGGCAAACCGCCATCCGCGACCGGGCTATTTGTTAAAATTTACCGGTTTTCATTTCTGCCCCGACATAGAATTTATATTCATCGGGCATAAAACGCAGTATTACAAATGATTTATCATCTGGGCCGGAATATCCAAAACGCTTAAAATCATCGCGCCATAATTCGTTTTTAAATTCCGTATCGTTTATAATTTCTAATTTCCCGTATAAACGCAAGGCATGACGATTTTCCGGATTATAATAGTACAAACAACACCCGGGATTTTTTAAAATCTGGGCGTATTTAGGCGTCGTATTGCCCGTTAAAAAATGCAGCCGGGCCGTGGTTGCATCACGGTTCATTTGGTTTGTAACATGACGCACATCGGGATATTCCCCCGCCCCGAATGTGGCCAGCATCACAGAATCACATGCCCGAATGATTTCCAGAACAGATTGCAATACGTCGTTATTCATCTTTTGCACTTAATTTTTCCAGTATTTTATCCAGTTTATTTAATTCACCGCCCGCGCATCCACGACCGCGCCATGCTAATATCTCTTGGCCCGTTTTCTGATCGGCAATAGATACATTAAAATTCCACCACCAAAATCCACTAAACGGACAGAACAGCGGGCTATATTTTTCCCGGCGTTCAGATACAGATACCACATAGCGAACATTGGCCGGTATATCAACACTCATAAAGTTTATATCATCACCATCATTACGTGATGTACGATTTGTTTTTACCTTGCCGACGATTACTGTATGGCCTTGTTTTTCTAATTTCTGTTTTATGGCGCGTTTCATAGAAAATCCACCGCGTTCGGCATAAACAACTGATCCGGGTTTTAGTGTACCTTCCTTTACATACATAGAATTACATCCCGCCAATAATAACAGAAATATTAATAAATATTTTTTCATATCCCCTCCGATTTGTATATAGGTTTTAATTCATAATAAGAATATTATATAAAAGCTTCTGTAATCACAAGTTATAAATTCAGATATTGATTTTATTAGAAAAAAGTTTATAATGCGCATAAATAAAACGCACCCATGGCCTAACTGGATATGGCACGTCCCTCCGAAGGACGGGGTTGCAGGTTCGAATCCTGCTGGGTGCGCCAGTTATTAGCTTTCCTATCGCAAATGGAATAAAGATTACCAAGCACAATATCATCGCAGTGCGATCTATCAATACCCACTGTAATCATTGTTTTGAAACAATCGCCATTCGGCATCCCGACGATTGTCTAAAACCCCACGATTCCTAAATGCTTTCCAGGCAGATTCTTGCGTAGGATATTTATTACTGCGATAATTCTTGTCATTTATATATTTTCTAATGGTTGACTGGTATAATCCCCTGTTAACATTTTCGGGCGCGGCAGATCCAGGCCCAATATTAAATACCAATGAAACAAGCGCATCATATTGATGCTGTTGCATTTCTGCCAAAACATTATGGTCTATTTGTTTAGCTATCGCGTCATACGTAGACTGTAAATCCTGCTGGAATAATTCTGTCGCTTCTCTTTCGGTTAAACCATTGCTAAAATCCTCGTCGGGCTTTATCAGGTGTCCATATCCAATCGTTGCGCCCGGCGGTAACGCTGCCCCTGCCCGAACAGGCAACCCGGTTATATCATCATAGATCACATGCCGCCCATCTACTTTGACACTCCCCTCTAATTTTTTAAGCCATTCCATTCCTCTATTACTTATTTTCATATTTTTGATATCCTTTTCTATTTCATTCTGCCCTTAAAAATTGTGGCGTTTCATTGATTGTCATTTAAATCAAATAAAAAAGCCCCGCATGCGGCGGGGTAATAAAAACAGCGGCAATTGCCGCGCTTTTTCATGTGTTTAATTATACCACAAACGCGGGCGAAAATCAATATAAACCGCCATCGGGGGTTGGGCAATGTATGCTGCGCGGGGGCAAAAGCAACATCCCGCGGGATTTCCGTGGGATGTGTCATATTCCTGGCCGGCACGAAGGGATTGTATATTCCCACCGCTGTTGCGGCGGGCCTCTTTCGCTACGTACGGCTCAAACTTCGTCATTGAACTGTCTCGTTTTCGCCAACTGACGCCCCGAACCTGCAACTTGCGTTGCAAATGTTTCGTCCACGCTTCTTCCGGGATAAAAAACGCCCCATATGGGGCATTTTTTTATCCTGGCGGAGACGAAGGGATTCGAACCCTTGATACCGTTGACGGTATACTACATTTCCAATGTAGCGCACTAGACCAACTATGCGACGTCTCCGAATTTTTATTCCGCGTCCGCCGATGCGTCATCTGCATCTTCTGCGACAGGTTCATCCGCCGCCAATGCATTTTCCAATTCCGCATCAATTTCACGTAATAACGGATCTTCTGCACCGATTTCTAATGATTCTTCGCCAGATTCTGTTATCGGGTTTTCTTTATACGACTGAACAAATTCGTGACGAACCGCATCAACATCCAATTTACCACTGGCAATTTCACGTAACGCAACAACCGTTAACTTATCTTTACCTTTTTCTACGACCGCTTCTGCACCACCGTTTAGGTCGCGAACACGCTGAGATGCCAGCATCCCTAGCTCATAACGGCTTTCTACAAATGGTAATGTATCTGAATTTGTTGTACGGGCCATCATAAAATCCTTTGTTGAAATCATTTTTAACCCCGATATAATGCCTTATGGATGGTAAAAATGCAAGCAGAAAATAATAAAAACAATATTAAAACGCTTTCTATGGGCTGTCGGCTGAATGCGTTGGAATCGGAAAAGATTCAAAAAATGCTATCGGGCCATATTAATACAGCGATTATAGTTAATACATGCGCCGTTACAGCCGAAGCCGAACGGCAATCCGGTCAATCCATCCGACGTATCGCCCGGGAAAATCCAAACGCCCCGATATTCGTAACAGGATGCGCGGCAACACGCAATCCGGTGCTTTTTGGTCAGATTCCAAATACTTTTGTTATTCATAACCGGGATAAAATGAATATATCTGCGTATATTACCGCGATGCAGAATTCGCCGTGCGGCATCACAAATCCGATGATTGAAAAGTTTAATAATACCGATACAGTTCTGTCAAAGCGTTTTGTTCAGGTTCAAAATGGTTGTAACCATAAATGCGCATATTGCGTAACGCGTCTGTTGCGTGGGCCGGGGGTATCGTTTGAATATAATGATATTTTATCCGACGTTCGCGATGCCGTAAAATCCGGGTTTTACGAGATTGTCCTGACCGGGGTTGATATTGCCAGCTATGCACGTGATGGGATGCTGATATCGGACGTTTGCAAGTGCCTGCTGCGCGACGTGCCGGAAATTCAACGCCTGCGCCTGTCATCAATGGATCCGGCATCGCCCGAGATTTTTAAGATAATAGATCTAATGCACAGCGATGCGCGTATGATGCCGCATATGCACCTGTCTATGCAATCGGGGTCGGATACGGTTCTGGGTGCGATGGGGCGGCGACACAATGGCGAAACCGTTCGTCGCATCGTCCGTGCCGCCGGTGAAAATATAACGTTTAGCTGGGATATAATCTGTGGATTCCCGGGCGAAAGCGACCAGCTGTTCGCCGAAACTTTGGCCCTGGTGCGTGATACACGCCCGATTAAGATTCATGCGTTTCCATTTTCGCCCCGCCCCGGAACGCCGGCCGCCGATATGCCCGGTCAAAACGATCGTTCCGTATCCAAGCACCGCGGGCACGAGATTACGGGCATTGCCGATGAAAACATGTCGGATTTTATGAATCGCTGCGTTAACGCCACGGCCCAGATACTGGTTGAGGAAAATAATATCGCCCGTGATCCACACGATATTCCGGTAAAAATCACTGGTGATAAAATCGCCGCTAAAACGATCTGTGATGTTTATATCAGCGGCATTGAAAATAACATGTTCATCGGGCATATTGTGAAATAGCAATATAAAATACTGCGCTGATTACAACGGGGTATTTTTTATGTAAAAAATATATTGGCAATCGGGATTTATATTGCTATTATCTTTATGCTATGAAAAAGAAAATATTTACCCTGCTATTATTAATAATTACAACGTCGGCGCATGCTGATTTTTCCACCCGGGCGCGTTCGGCATTCTTGGTTGACTATGATTCCGGTGCGGAAATTGTTGCGAAAAACGCGGATACATTAATGCCGCCATCGTCAATGATTAAGCTAATGACACTGGCCGTATTGTTTGACGAGATTAAGGCCGGACGTTTAACGATGGATGACCGACTGCCGGTTAGTGAAAATGCCGACTATAACGATCCTAAATGGTATCCGGCCAGCAAGATTTGCCTGATCGCGGGTCAAACGCTGTCTGTGCGTGATGCGATTCTGGGACTGATTGTTTTATCGGGCGGCGACGCGTCGGTGGTTGTTGCGGAAAAACTTGCCGGGTCCGAGATTGCGTTTACCGATCTAATGACGAAAAAGGCGCGATCTATTGGAATGCCAAAATCCACATTTGGGAATGCGAGTGGCCTGCCCGATCCGAATAATTTAATGACCAGTCGCGAACTGGCAACACTTGCGTCGCACGTTATATCTGAATTTCCGGATATTTACCCGATGTTTGCGACAAAACGCTTTGAATTCGGGGAACATAAAACCGATTGGTGTCGCGATTGGGGGCGAACCCATACGGTTAACTATAACAAACTGCTATTTATTATGCCGGGCGCAGATGGTTTAAAGACCGGCCATACCGACGACGGCGGATACGGCATGGTCGCAAGCAGCGTTGTTGGCGGACGCCGACTGGTTGCGGTATTAAACGGCTTTAACGGCAAGGGTCACGATGCCCTGGCGGCCGAGATGAAAAAATTATTAAACCACGGGTATGCGACCACTACTAATAAGGTTTTCTATCGTCCGGGCGATAAAATTGCCAAGATTCCGGTATGGTACGGGCGCGTACCGTTCGCGATTGCAACAATTGAAAAACCGTTTGCGGTAACACTGCCGAAATCGGCGGGGCTGGCCGGGATTCGTGTTCTGGCGCGGTATGACGATCCGGTTCGCGCACCGGTTAATGCGGGTGATACAATCGGGGAAATTATTGCCGAACAAAACGGACGCGTTATTGCACGCGCACCGCTGATTGCAAAGGAACGGGTGGCCAAGACTCAATTCTTTGGCCGCGTGATTAAAAACATAAAAGTAATATTCGGGGGACGCGGATAATGGCAGCGCGAAAGCAGGCAAATTCATATAATTTCCCTGACCCGATAGATAACGATACACTAATCGGCCATGCGGATACCATCGGGACGTTTATGAACGCATGGGAAATGCGCGATACACACCCGGTTCACCCCGTATGGATGCTGACCGGCCCACGTGGAATTGGCAAGGCAACACTGGCATATAAAATCGCCCGAAATGTTTACGGGAATGTCGGCGATTTCTTTATAATTGATTTGGCCCGAAATATTGACAAGGATGGAAAATCCAAACCCGACGGCAAGGTTATATCCGTATACACCATCCGGGCAATGATCGAACGGATGCAGATGTCATCTATGTCGGGCGAATGGCGCGTTGTTTTAATTGATTCCATTGACGAGCTGAATACCGCCGCATCCAATGCAATATTAAAACTGCTGGAAGAACCGCCGGCAAAAACACTGTTTTTATTAATTGTTCATCAGCTGGCGAATGTTTTACCGACCGTTCGTTCCCGTGCCCGCGTTGAAAAAATGCGACCGCTGACGATTTCAAACCTGCGCGATCTGTGTGCAAAATTTATCCCGGACGAAGATATCAGCACCGATACACTGCGACTGGCGAATGGCAGTTTCGGTAAAATCGCTAACTTAAAAAAATCCGGCGGCGATCAGATTTATGCAGAACTAATCGCGTTATTACAAAACGACCGCAGTACGCAATCCGATATAATGGCAATGGCGAAAAAGATTGCCCCATGCCCTGAATTGCACGGGATACTGCTGGATGCGATCGCGTCATTTGGGATTGCAGAAATCTATCCGATGGCCACGCACGCAATTGCGGATATAAATACCGTATACCTTGAACCGGAAATTGCGATATTTAAAATTATCAACGAAATAAAAAAATGTTTATAGACACACACTGTCATTTAACCGACAATTTTCGCGCGGGGGACATAGACGCCGTTTTATCACGCGCCCGGGATACGGGCGTCGGCACAATAATATGCCCGACCGCCGACCCGGCCGATATCCCCACCGCATTAGAGATATCACAAAAATACGACAATATATTTAATACAATCGGCATTCACCCGGAATACGCCGGGACTGATATTAATCCGGTGGACCATATCACAGATGCGATATTGCAAAATCCGCGTGTTGTTGGTATTGGCGAAATCGGACTGGACTATCACTATGGGTGCGATAATCGCGATGCCCAGATTAAGTTGTTTGAATCACAGCTGGAAATTGCGACCCGCGCCGGACTGCCGGTGGCGATTCACACGCGCGATGCAGATGATGATACGGCGGCGATTTTATCACACGCCAATGTTCGCGGGGTTATGCATTGCTATACCAGCTCGTGGGAATTGGCGCGAAAAATGCTGGATCGCGGATTTTATTTTTCAGCCAGCGGTATTTTAACATTTAAAAACGCAGACGCCATTCGCGATATTTTTGCAAAAATCCCAAATGACCGAATAGTTATTGAAACCGACAGCCCGTATTGTGCCCCCGTTCCACATCGCGGGACGACGTGTGAACCGGCGTTTGTGGCGGATACCGCACGCGTTTTGGCCACGGTAAAAGGCTTGCAATTAACCGAACTTGCGGATATACTATTGGACAACACACAAAAACTATACCCAAAATGTCACGTCAATTAATAAAATCAGGTCAGGTTTCAGAAAACCGCAAAGCGCGGTTTTCATACTCTATTGATGATACAATAGAGGCCGGCATATCCCTTACCGGGGCCGAGATTAAATCAATCCGATACGGGCTGGTTACGATCATTGACGGTTTTGTTCAGCGTCGTGGCAATAACCTGTTTCTATCGGGGGTTGAAATTCAGCGTCTGCCGACAGCGGCGCGATATGTAAACTTTGACGAACGACGCCCGCGCCAGCTGTTATTACACCGGGCACAGATTAATCGTATGATCGGAAAATTACAGGAAAAAGGTGCAACGATCGTCCCGTTAAAGCTATACTTTAACAATCGCGGAAAACTAAAAGTACTGCTGGGAATCGGATATGGTAAAAACACCGTTGATAAACGCGAAACCATTAAGCAACGCGAGTGGAATAAAAACAAGGCAAGAATACTAAAAGGACATTAAAATGAATTTAGTACAAGAATATGATTATAATCGCGCATTATTTATGATTGCAAATTTTGAAACGATACACCCGTCCCGGGATGGTAAATTTAATTATAACTTAATATCACAGATTAAACACGCGACCGATCTGATATATATTTATAAAAACCAGTCCCAGAAAAATTGCGGAAATTGCATTCTACACAACGCGATGGTTGCAAAGCATAAAAAAGCCATTGATGAATTTTTTACTCTGCGCGATCAAATTGCCCAGACAAAATTTAATAGATATATTTATCAGCATTAAAAAATCCCCGATTGGGGATTTTTTTTATCTGCTG
Organism: uncultured Alphaproteobacteria bacterium; assembly: GCA_937903135.1. Classification (GTDB taxonomy): domain Bacteria; phylum Pseudomonadota; class Alphaproteobacteria; order Rs-D84; family Rs-D84; genus Enterousia. The sequence continues at coordinate 65,475 of CALDAH010000016.1, forward strand.
TATGATATCACGGGCTTTATCGCGGCGCGAAACTGATCGGATTTTCGGATTAAATATAAAAATCCGTCAAATGAATCCGACAATGTACGCTGGCGATTCCCAATGCACATCGGTGTTGATTTAATAAAGCCATCGGTTAGTTTATCGCGATAAATAACCGCCCCTATTGTTGTATCGCCGTCTGGGGTCGCATATATCCCATTTTTAACAGAATACAGCTCCGGTATATTATATCCCGGACGGATTTGCCACATTAGCAATGCCGCCGGGGAAACGCCTTTGAAATTCGGGTCACGAATAATGGTTTCTTTTGCGTCCAGGATATATGACAGTGTAAAACAATTAGAAAGCTCTGGGGCGACATAGTTTTTCGCCCCCGGTAAAAAATACACCCCTGTGTGATGTTCCATTACCTGCGGGCCGTATAAATCACGAACAACAAATCCCGTAATCGGATCTGACGCCAATGCCGGATAGCATGATTTCAGTTTATATTCAGGCCGCACCACAGCAGATGAATCGCCCCGATCCGCGTTGTCCGTATTTGGTTTATCCGTTATAACCGCATGGGATAAAATATCATTAATCTTGGCCATGCGGCGCTTTAAATCCTGAAATTCTTTGCTGGTTAATTGATATTTATCTGTTTTCATGCCTGATCCTTTTTTTAATTCGGACGGCATGGCGGAATTATTATTCCGCCAATGTTCCAACCGACATCGTTATACGACGAATTCCACTGCTAATGGATTTTTCTTTATTAACCTTGGCCTTTATTATTTCGCCCGTATGATGAACGTGCGTTCCACCGCATAGCTCGCACGATACGTCGCCGGCCGTAATAACCTTAACCCGGTCGCCATATTTTTCGCCGAACAGCGCCATCGCGCCACGCGCATGTGCCGCATCCAGCGACATTTCCGCATGATCAACGGGCATATTGGCCGCAATCCATTTGTTTACCAGATCCTCAACCGCTTGTTTTTCATCCGCGGTCATTGCACGGCCAAAGCTGAAATCAAAACGGACCGAATCCGGTGATACCTTTGACCCGCGCTGGGCAACATCTTCGTTTAAAACCTGCTGCAGTGCGGCCTGAAGCAGATGCGTCGCCGTATGGGCACGCGTCGTCTGTTCGCGCATAGCATCGTTAATTACCGGCGTTACAACATCACCTATGCTTATGTCGGCATTTAGGCGACCCTTGTGAATAACAATGTTGTCAACACGTGCGGCCTCGGATACGGTCATAACCGCCGTGGCATCGCGCATCAGTTCGCCCGCGTCCCCGACCTGGCCACCCTGGGTGCCATAAAACACAGTTTTATCCAGTGCGATTTCAACATCGTCCCCTGCCCCGGCCGTGGTTACAAATTCACCATCGCGCAGTATCGCCAAAACGGTTGACTGCATATCACGCGTCGGCGCGTATTTTGACGTGTCATCTGTCGCCGGCAGCTGGCCCTGGGATTCCCATAGCGTGCGCGTACCCTTGGTATTGGCGCGACTGCGTTCCTTTTGTTCGGCCATGGATTTTTCAAAACCTGCGACATCAACGGCTATATTTCTGTCGCGCAGAATCATTTGCGTTAAATCCAGCGGGAATCCGTATGTATCAAATAACTTAAACGCAACGTCGCCCGGTAATACGTTATTATTTATTTTAGGTAATTCGTTTTCCAATAACTTCATACCGTTTTGCAGCATGTCCGCGAATGAGTTTTCTTCGTTTTGAATAATCTCAACCACGCGCGACTGTTCACGTGCCAATTCCGGGTATGCCGCCCCCATTTCGGTAATCAACGCCGGATACAGACGGGACAACAATGAGCCTTTGTGTCCCAATATCTGGCCGTGGCGCATTGCGCGACGCAGAATACGACGAATAACATAACCGCGATCGGTATTGCTGGGGATTACGCCATCTGCGATTGAAAATCCCACCGCACGCAGGTGGTCGGCAATAACCTTAAATGACGAAAAGTTTTCCGTTGTTTTTTTAACCCCAACGATATCTTCGGTTGCATGGATTAGATTTTGAAACAAATCAGTATCAAAGTTATCACGTTTCCCCTGCAGCATCGCCGCCCAGCGTTCCAGGCCACCGCCCGTATCCACGTTTTGTTTCGGCAGCGGGGTTAAATTCCCGTTTGCATCACGATCGTATTGCATAAATACGTCGTTCCAGATTTCTACCCAGCGGTTATCTTCGTCCGCGATATCGTCGCCGAAATCATAAAACATTTCCGTACACGGACCGCACGGGCCGGTATCACCGGCGGACCACCAGTTGTCTTTGTCGCCCAGGCGAATTGCTTCTTTGCCGGCGATTTTACGCCACAGTTCCGTGGATTCATCGTCCGATATATGTGTCGTTACGCGAATTTTATCGGGATCTAGTCCCAGTACCCGGGTCAGCATTTCCCATGACATTTCAATTGCACCCGCCTTGAAATAATCGCCGAACGACCAGTTGCCCAGCATTTCAAAGAAAGTATGGTGACGACCGTCAAATCCAACCTCGTCTAAATCATTATGTTTACCGCCGGCGCGAATACATTTCTGAACGTCCGCCACACGTGGTGCGAATGCGGCCTCGGTCCCTTGTAATATACCCTTCCATGGGACCATACCGGCGACGGTAAATAACAGCGTCGGGTCATTCGGTATCAGCGATGCAGACGGGACAATTTTATGCCCGCGAGATTCAAAATAATCTAAAAACTGTTTACGAATTGAATTATAATCCATTTTATGTTTTCCTTTTTTATCGCTGCAATTTTATACGGATTATGTCCGTTTTTCAATCAGATATTTATATTTTTATTAAAAAACTATTCGGCCGTTTCGCCCGATTCCACATCCGGGAACAGTGCCGCGTTATAACGCGCGACAATTTTCGCCATGCGACCGGCATAGCCACGCGCCGGGCAGATACGCCGCCGGTATTTAATCGCCGATGAATCAAATTCAGTTTTTATATAGTTTAAACTGTCCATATAAATCGGGGTCGCCGATTTATTTTCCATCCGGGCATATGTATTTATATACGACCACATAATTGCATCGGTTGGCGGACGACAATCTATGTTTTCATCAATTTCGCGAATCTTATCCGCTGCCGCGTTTATCTGTTTTAACAGCCCCGTCATAACACTGCATCGCAACAACGCCCCGCCAATCGCCCGATTAGGCCGTGTGATTAATACGTTTTCATTATCTATTATATAATTATCCGGGTCGTCCATTACGCGAAATAAATCCAATACGCGATTTCTAATCGCGACCGAGTTCTGAATCACGGCATATATATCATCTGATACATCCGGGGTATTAACATTTAGTAATATATCGTCGTCATCGGCAAATACCATCCATTTGGATTTTATTTTTAGATCACGCATTGCGGAAACAATTTTCATACGTGAAAACAGAGTCCCCCAGGTTTCGTCATTATTTATTATATGCAGATTTCCGTGGTATCCGATACGGCGAATTTGTCGTCGTGATATTCGCACCGACGGGTTATCGTTACATATAATCAGAAATATCTGGCGCCGCAATCGCGATAGTGCCGGCAGAGATACCCGCAGCCATTCGCTGTTATAGGTTGTAATTCCGACAATAATACGATCTTTTTTACTGTGCATACATCAAATTTTAATCAAACTTTCTGAAATTGCAATGTAATAGTAATTTATGATATAATAATTATATACAGCCATAAGGATAGATAGCGTGAAACCATCAATGTTATTTGCGATAATAATGCTAACCGCGATTGTAATTGCAACGTCGTTCGGTCTGCACCTGATGCCGTATGCGCCGATTAGTGTCCCACCTGCGGCGGCGGGTAATGCGCTATTTGTATGTCCGGCGGCGAATACTACGTTTGATTCTATTGCGATGGCGCTGCAGCCGTTTAATAAATACTTGGTAATTGGCTATTTCTTTGTTGTTATGTTATTAATGTTCTCGTGGGGGTGGGCGCTGTATCAGAATTTATTAAATGATAAATTTAAACGGGGCGAGTTTTCTAATCCGTGGAAGCTTACTAAGTTTACATTCTGGGCCGGGGTTATATTATTGGTTTTTGCCATGACGCCGAATCATTTTCGTACGATTAAAATTAACGGTGCACCCGGTCAATGGGTTTTATGTGAAAATACTACGCCGGGGGCACGGGCGGTACGTGCATCGGCCCTGCGTCCTTAGATTTGTCAACATTATTAAAATATAACGTTTTTTAAATATGCTCTTGACTTAAAGGCGCGATTTCTCTACGATTCGGTCAAGCAGGACAGGCAATGTCCTTGGAATATGGGAAGTGCAGCGTTTGGATCACATAAAAACCGCGAAAAACTGCGCCCGATTTCAGCGACATTGCCTATAACTGCCGGACACCTTAAATATATGAAAGGAGAAACATATGAACAAACAGCAATTGATTGAAGCAATCGCAAATGAAGTAGATGTAACAAAAGCCACAGCAGCTGCATGCTTGGATGCGTTCATCAACACAGTAACAAAAGTCCTGAAAAAGAAAGGCGAAGTTCGCTTGGTAGGTTTCGGCACATTTACAACTGCAAAACGCAAGGCAACAACTGGCCGCAACCCGCAGACAGGTGCAGCGATTAAGATTCCGGCATCAACACAGCCGAAATTCAAACCGGGTAAAGCATTGAAAGATGCATTGAACTAAATCTATGGATTTTGTTTATAAAAAAATCCCCCAATCGGGGGATTTTTTATAGCGTCTATTGCGCGGTCTTTACATTAAACGGGGTATGTATCGTGCGGAATGATTGATCTATGTTTATTGTACCGCTATAAACAACCGTGCCGTGGGTGTTTTTAATCTCTATGATATATTCCCCGTATCGCAGGCCATCAAATATAAACGCCCCGTGGCTGTCGGCGGATTTAACCGCGACGGTATTGCCATTAATATCGTGGATATAAACCCTGTATCGCTGGCCCGGGGCCATGTTAATCAGTTGCCCTTCTATGCCGCCACGACGATTAAATACAATATCAATCGGACGGACAACACCCGGGCGCAGGACTAATTTTTTCATACTCCATTCCGGGGTTAAGCTAATATCTGCAATATTCGTTTCATCCACGGCGATTGTGGTTTTCTGATACGGTTCAATGTTTGTAATCAACGCACCGCCGTTATTGTCCGTAACCGATGCAGCCTCGCGGCCGGATACTATTAAATCTACGTCCGGGATGGGCCGGCCACGATCGTCCAGCGCACGAGCATAGATCGTGCCATAGTTCATCATCTGATTTTCCGCATTTGCAAAGAATTGATTACTGCCCGGGATTTTACCAACACTGATATTATACGTTATCCCCAGCGACAGGTTTCGGTCTGTATCGGCCGATACATTAAACGTTATCCCGCCAAAACGAAACAGACGCCCGACGCCAACCCCAATCGCATCCAGATCCGACGTATCGCTGTATTTTGAACGACAATCGTGATTCCATGTGGCCTGAACATACGTATTTTTATCCCAACGGTATTCTGCGAACGCCCCGTAGTTATGCAGATAGTTACCCGGCATTGTCTGATACTGAACCTGGCCATTAACACGCATACGACCGTATGTTGCCTGGGCCAGTGCGTTTATATAGTTTTCTGATGTATCTGCGTTATTACGCCATACGTTTTCAAGTGTAATGTTATAATAGCGCATAAAGTTCGGCGATATACGGGCATGTATTTTCTGGTACTGTTTTCCAAATTCGTTTTCACGATGCGTATATGCAATATAATACGGAACATTAATCCACGGCAGTCCACCGGTTAGGCGTGCTTCGAATAAATCTTTTAGATAGCTGTCCAGGAAATACGACGCGGGCGTGTGTGTATCGCCATAGTGTTCATATCGGGCGAAAATTGTACCGATGTATATATCCCCCTGGGCATCTATGTGGTGGCCGATTGAGTTGTTATTAATATTATAATTGGCGTTATACTGAACCGACACCCCGTTTAGCGATAACTGCGCCCCGAGTGTGGAATATTCATTTGTCGCGCCAAGATCAAACGGCCCGGCGGTTCGGGCCAAGCCGCCAATAAGGGTGAACCTGTCGCTAAGGCCATAGTAAAACATAGAATTTGCGATAATCTTATCCGATGGCGGCATCAGGGAATAGTTATCGTTTATTACAAACCGGTTTGCCTGCTGGGCGCTGATGTCATATCCGAATTCACCTGCGCGAACCGGGGACGTGCCAGAATAAAAGCGTCGTTGTTCTTCGCGGACTTCGCCATATGGGCCATATAAAACAACCTTAAAATCATTTAGTCCATAATTTACCGGGATATTTTTAAATTCATACCGGCCGTCAATCCCTGATTGCCGAAAACCAATTAACTGGTTATTTAAATAC
>CALDAH010000017.1 GCA_937903135.1 uncultured Alphaproteobacteria bacterium
TTGGTGGAGCTGATGGGACTCAAACCCACGACCTCTACGATGCGAACGTAGCGCTCTATCAGCTGAGCTACAACCCCAATACTGGTGCGGATAAGAAGACTCGAACTTCCAAGGCATTGCTGCCACTAGTACCTGAAACTAGCGCGTCTACCAATTCCGCCATATCCGCAGGCGTTTGATATGTTATCTTAACTTTATTCCTTTTGCAACAAGAAAAATAATATTTATTCAATTTCGCAGATATCTTTGTCGGTTAATGCTTTTTCCAGGGCACGTGCGGGCATTACCCAGACGCCGGCAAATATAATATATATCGTCATTGCAATATACGGGTGGGCAAATGCCAATACGGCCGCGGTTATAAATGCAATCATTGTTATTTTCTCGCGTCGGCCCGGGCGCAGAATTCGTACAATCAACGCATCTGCGTTATGGGCGCGAAATAGTACGGTTTCAAGCAGGCGGTATGATGCGACCACCATAAATAACGCGATGCCATATGCCGCAACGGGTATTGACGCCGCGTGGTTTTCATCAACCCAGCTGGTAAAAAACGGTATTAGCGATAGCCAGAATAAAAAGTTCAGATTTGCCCATAATACCGATGCGTTAATACGCCGTGTCGCCGCCAGCAGATGGTGGTGATTTACCCAAAATACCGCGCCGTATACGAAACTTAATAAATAGCTAAGGAAAATTGGCAATAACGGTTTTAATGACGTAAAAGACGTGCCAACGGGGGCATCCATTTCCAAAACCATAATTGTTATAACAACTGCGAACAGCCCGTCGCTAAACGCCTCTAGACGCGATTTGTTCATAATATCCCCCCATATGTTTTATGTTCTGAATAATACTATTATAATCCAGGGCGCGTCACAGGAACGAAATCGCAATAAAAAACGCCCGATCGGGGCGTTTATATTATATATATCGGATATCTATCGCAGACCCTTTGCCCGGCAGCATGCCGCAGCCGCTGTTTTCCAGTCGGAATATTTTTTGCTTGGCGCGCGCAGATCCTGCCACGGTTGCCAGCCATTGCAACGCTTGTTCGCGCCCGTGCCGGTGCATTTCGCATAACGGCGCAAAGAACATGTTTGATTTGAAACCTTGCCCGTGTCGGTTGTGCACTTTACAACAACGTTTTGATTTTTAGCGTCGTTTTTACCCAATTCTTTGGATGATAAAACCTGATATGCGGCAGCGCTGTATATCGTTGCGCCAACAATTAAAAATGCAGTTAATAATTTTTTCATACACGCCCCCTTTTTTTTATCTATATCTTTATTATAGATAATTGATTATAAAAAAACAATGAGAATAATTTATCCCTCTTTGGTGGTCCACGGGGTATCGTTCATAATTAAATAATATAATCGGGCATTGGCGATATCATCGTCGGGCATATGAATTATCGGGCGAACGACATATATATCAACACTGCATGGGAATTTTTGTTCGGATTGTTGTAATTCGTTTAAATCCTGGTGAAATTTTGCGGCAAAGTCCATGGCACTTAAATACGCGGCGTCGTCATCGGCGGCGTTTGTTGAATTTCCCGCCCACATTAACCACATGCCGTGATTAACAACGTTTTCCTGACCCTGCAGGTCGTCGGCCGATAACAGTAACAGCGGGGAAAATTCCAAACCGCTGGTATAATCGCCGGTGCTGGTTTCGGTCCAGTCATACATACCGCCGGCAAATTTTAACGCACCGTATACCAATCCGCCCGTCCGTTCCAGTTTCCCCAGCGCCCCTGCCCCGGCCATCGTGGATTGATATAGCCAGTCGCGAATCTTGCCCGATTTTATTCCGCCGCGGGCGACGCGCGCGCCCTTGGACAGCTCTTTGCCGCCCGTCCCGGCCGCACGAAATGCGCGCCATGCGCGTGCGGCAACATTTCCGCGCCGGGCCATCCGAATACCACGCAGCGTATGGCGGTATTTATTTAAATCACTGAAAGTTTTGGTTGCGTCTTTATATTTTTTTACATCATCGGCCGATTCCAGTTTACGCACGGCGTCGCGTAATTTTTTGGTTTCTTTTAATTTTTTTGTATATGCTGCTCTGTTTTTTGCGCGATCTATGGCCTGCAGTTCTTTGGCCGCACGCGAATATGCATCGGATGCGCGGATATAATCCCGGACGCTGTCAAGGCGGCTGAGCTGGCGAATACTTGTCCCTAGATTTTTTAGCGTTCGTGATGCACGTGCAGCCTTGGTCGCGCCCATAATAACTGTCCCGCCGCCGAATGTTGCCACGGTTATAACAACGTCCAGGCCGATTTCTAAATATGAAAGCCACTGCAGATTAACATCCCCGGCAACATAGTAATCGTTTGTGTCGCCCTGTATCCCGACACTGTTTTTTACGGCGCGGTTTATCATATCGCTTTTATTGGCCAGCGCGCTTTTGCTGGTGCAGCTGTAGCCCGTCGGGTAAAGTGTGTCAATATTATCGTGAATATAATTTAATGATATTGTATTATTTTTATCAGGGCCAACGAATTTATCCAATGCCCCGGCCTGAACAACCATAATCCCGTACCAGGCCGGGTCGGTATTTAGCCATTTTCCCATATCTGCGCCGATGCCGATACGTGGGCTGGGGTTGAAATCTGGGACGGTTCGTTTTTGCGAGATGTTTATCCGATTTTGTAAAATCGTCGGCTGGGTTTCAAAATTAATTGTAACCCTGCGGCCGGATGGGAAAACATATTCAATCGGCTGAAATCGGATGTGATCCGTTGGGGCGATTTCTTTTATTTCCGGGCATTCCAGTACCGCGGTTAAAACATCCGGGGCGTTAAATTGCCGATATATCCATGATTTTATAACATCTTCTGAGGCGGTGTATTCATCAATGCTGCTGGCGGTTGATGATAACGCGTTCGCGAATATCGTCGTTGCGCATTCGGTGTTTTTCGGCGAACTATATAATATCTCGTCTAGGGAAACAAATTCTTCTGTCCCGACCGCATCCGCGGGATATTCGGTGTCGGCGGCATATGACGCCGTTATGCAAAATAGTGCTGGTATGAAAAAAAATAAATTTCTTCGCATTAAAACATTGTCCCGCCGTTGATGTCATCGCTACACATTTTAATTATTTTTTGCCGCTGCTGTTCAATCTTGTTAATCGCGGTTTCATACGGATTAATTGAAGATTCGGCGACGTTCGGCGTTACCGGGGTATCCGTTTTCAATAATATGCATGTATTTCCCTTCTTTTTATAACCGCTTTTACAGGTCCAGTTCCAACAGAAATTTTTCAAATCCGGTTGATGTTCAATATACTGTTCCAGTCCCGCCATCGGCGCTTTGTTATTACAATAACGGTATTCGCATTCCGGTTGCCAGAAATCATCCTTAAACAATCCAATGAACCATGATGATTTTTTCGGCGAATTTCCCTGCAGGCATTGGCGAACACCATAATGCGTGATATTGGCATCCTTATCTTCGTAAATACAGAACATATAATCGCCGATATCTGCGTAACGCTGGCCTTCGTTAAAATAGGTATGGCAACATGTAAATGCCCCCGTGACCGGATCGTCTAAACAGTCGGTTTCGGAAAATATCTGTGATCCGGCAATTACGCCACCTGCCACTGTGCCGCCGGCAACCATAATACCATAGCTGACGTTGCCGATCCCCGGAATTGCGTTAATAACCGCGGCTGCACTACCCGTTGCTGTTGCGCCACTTATTGCGCCGCTAACAACGTCGCCCCATGTGTGCGGACCGTCCCCGGATACAGATTCAATTACGCCCGCCGTACCCGATAGTGCCCCGACCGCGCCCAGACCGCCCTTGGTAACTGCTTTAACGGCCTCTGCATCGTTCAATGCAAATAACGACCCCGTTATCACAGCCATAATTTTTACCCAGGACACAGATTTTTTACTCATTAATAACTCCCCTGTGTTTTGCAATCGGCAAATTTTTTACCATCGGATTGACATTTCTGCAGCTTGGCTAAATCCGCATTTAATATTTTTAATCGGGCCAGTTCCTGTGAGCAAAACGCAGATTTTCGCAGCATGTATTCATTTTGGCGCTGCGTGTATTCGTTGCTTTTTTCAATTTCCGGGACTACGTATGCACTTGAGTCTTTATATGGTTCATATCCCGTGCGTTTGTTTTCCATCTGTTCCGAGAACGATAAATCCGCGGCGGTTTTTGGGAAATCCATCCGAACGATTTTTTCGTTCCCTGCACCGTTCTGGGATTGCAGGTTTTTCAATTCTAATTCGCGTTCCAGCATTTCTTGCATCCATGGTTCGCCGTTCCATGTTGGCAGCTGTGGTGCTAATGGGTTCGGGATTTTATAATCAGATTTTTTATCCAGGTTACTCGGCATCGTTGCCGCGGGGAATCCCGTGTTACGCGTGCCCGCCCCGGCATGACCGTAATTTTTAACATAGTTATTAAACTCAGAATCTATATACCCGGCACAGGCCGTCGCATAATTATGCCCCGGCAGACGGGATAATTGCAGCATAATCGTCGGCCGGATATCAGACAGGCTGACCGATGCGCAATTATTTTTTAATGCACATTCAGATGCAATTAACGCAGATACAGTTCGCTGACAGTCGCCGGTATTTAAATCTGCCCCCTGGACATAAACCGGCTGCGGCATACGCTGGTTATATGGGCTGTTCGGATTCCAAAAAGGATTGGATGAATAGTTCTGAACGTTCTGAATCTGGCCGTATTTGGATAGCGGTTGTCCATCGCCGGGAAAAGAGCTGGCGAATGCATCCGGCGTTAGTGTTGTATACGCCATAGAAAATAATAATGCTGAAAATATATTGATTTTCATCCTCGCCCCTTGTGTCCTGTATAATTAATTATAACAAAAACCATAATCCAATCAAAGCCAAAATTCCGCCAATGATAAAAAATGGTGCAAACGGGATATATTTTTGCTTTTTATACCGTGCCCAGATGCCGCCGGATATGCATGCAATGATTAATGCCACCGATAGGCCCGTTAGCCCAAGCCATATGCCGCCCGTCGCAATAAGCTTAATATCGCCCATTCCGATTGGGGCGATGGCGTCGGGGTTCTTTTTTCGCATGCGCGTGTCATAAATAAAACCGATAATTGCGGCCATCGCATAACCAAATGCTGCGCCAACGACCGCTAAACGCGGGCCGATATGCCATACGGGCGACCAGGTCGCGAATATTAATCCAATTAACATTAACGGCCAGAGGTAAACATCAGGGATTATCCGGCGTCTTAAATCCGCGACGGATATATTCCATGCGCACCATATGGCCGTAATTAGCAGTGCGATAAAAAAGATATAATAAATCATATTTTTCCTCCTTGCCTTTCGATTCGGAACTATGCTAAACTATTATATCATAAATGTATTAAGATGGGGTTCGTAAAATGAGCAAAGGTTGGGATAACGCAACGCTTAAGAAGTTAAAAGCATTAACAGGCAAAGGGTTGTCAACGTCCGAAATTGGTAAAAGACTTGGGATATCAAAAAACGCGGTCGTAGGGAAGCTGAACCGACTGGGCTGGAATTCCAAGGCCGGGGTTGCCGCCGCACCTGCGCCGGCAGAGAAAGAAAAAAAGCCGGCCGCGAAAAAGCCGGCAAAGGCAACAAAGGTAACGGTTGCAGCGAAAAAGTCTGTTGCCACGGTAAAGGCCGCGAAACCGGCCACGACGCCTAAGGTTACTGGCGGGGCAAAAAAATCCCCGGCAAAGGATACGGCAAAGAAGTCTGTTGCTGTTGCGGATAAAAAATCAGCGCCCGCGCCGGTTTCAACCGCGACCGAATCAAAAAAATCGTTAAATAAAAATCTGGCAATGCACCAGCGGATTATTCAGCATTCACTGGAAATGGCAAACCTGAAACCGAATCAGTGCCGGTGGCCAATCGGTGATCCGGATTCTGAACATTTTCATTTCTGTGGTGAAACGGTATTCGTTGGAAAACCATATTGCTATGAACACTGTAAACAGGCATATCAGTTCTCGTCGCCAAAAAAGAAATAATTTAAATTTGGGGGAATATAACCATGCCATCCGAGAGAGAGAATAAAAAATCATTGCTAACCCAGGAAAAATATAATATCGCCGGGAATTCTTTTCGCGCATATTATGACCCGGCGCATAAACTGGTTTTTGTCCTGGACGATAGCCTGTCGGCAGATAAACCAAATGTTTTATTGGTAATTAACCCATACGGTGATCGTAAATGGGACGATGTTTTGGTTAATGACTATGCGCTGGATCTGGAAACAATTCGCCCAAAGAAGGATAACCGATATCAAAAGCTTGACATTGAATACGGTAATGTCGGCGTATACGACGATTTAATTCAGGCCGCAGAATCCGGTAATAATATTGATCGGGCGCTGGCGGCGCTGAATGCGTTTCGTAATGCGTCCGTGCGTCGTGCGGCGGCCGAACGCTGGGATGCGGCAAATATTACAGCGGCCAATGCACGGGATACAATTACAAAAACGAACGATACTATTGCCGAACTGCAGGCAAAGCTTAAACAGCTGCGTTCTAAATTGGCCCAGCAACGCCGCGATGTTGGGCGCGAGCCGACAAAACAATCCGCGGCAAAGATTTTACGAACCGAGGCGCAGATTGACGCAACGAACGAGAAGCTAAAGCGTGCAAAAAAACGGCTGCAGAGTGCACAAAAACGTTTAGTTGCCGCCGAGGAGGATGCGGACGCGGCACGTGATATATTAGATCGTATCCCTGACGGCGCGGCCAATGAATTGGTGGTTGTCCGTGACGAACTGCCGGCAACCGTGCCGCAGTTCCGGGAAATTGTAGCGTTTGAAAATAAAAATAATGAATCAGAACCAAGAGCAGAGAATATGGCCGACGACGAAGTAAAACCATTGTTTGACAAAGATCCGGAAATTTTAAACGAAGAAATCGCGTTTAAGCCGATTGAATTTAACGTCCTTGCGACCCCTGCCCCGCGTGATGTCACGCCGGCCGAACCGCAGGCGGATGTTTATGTTGAAACCCCGACGACTGCGCCGTTATCGTTCGTCCCACCGGTTGCCGCGATCCCGGCGGATGAAGTTCCCGCCCCGGCCGATACATCGGCCGTTGTACCGGTGCTGGATACAATTACCGCCGTTGAAACGCCGAATGAAACTGTTATTGTTGATACGCCAATCCCGGCCGTGATTGAACAGAATACAGCGCCCGCATCCGAAACGCCGCGCGTGGAAAATCCGACGCCTATGCCGGAAATCGCGCCCGCGCCGTTGTCATCCGGTGCGCGGCCGGTATCGCCGATTACCGGAAAGACCGCCAATAACACAATAACAGGGGCGCGTCGTCCAACGATTTTATATTATATAATGCTTTTGGCGTTAATCGCGTTGTCTATATTTACACTATGGATATATCAGAGATCTAATAATGACAACGTACCGGATTTAGCAACCGTTGCAGACGCCGCACCGGTCGCCGAGATGCCTGCGGAATCAAATCCTGCGATGGTTAATCCGTTTATATCAGACGCGGCAGACGCTGCCCCGGTCGCACCGGTTCAGGCCGAACCTGCGCAGATTTCAGAACCGTTGACGGTTGAGGTCGCCGAGGTAGAAGCGATAGAAGAACCCGTCCCGGTTATCACAGAACCGGCCGCCGCGCCGATGCCAGAGGTTACAGCGCCCGCGCCGGTGGATTATGACGTGCCGGCGGTTGCCGAAACGCCCGCTGTTGTGCCCGATGTTAACATTGTCCCGGTTGAGTCCGATACGACCGTGGCGTCGGATGTGGTGACCGCAGATCCGGAATTGGTTGTAAACAAGCCTGCGTATAACGTATCACAGCAGGAAAATATGTTTGTCGCCGGCCCGGAATACGAGGTGGATGCAGAGGTAATGGATGCCGAGGTATGTTCAGACGGTCGTGCGCCGGATATGAATGGATGCTGCGCCGGCGAGGAGTATTCTGATATCGGGGATGGAACGTTTGCGTGCTGTTCGTTGGATGGGACGGAATGTTTCCCGCCATTGAGATAAAGCATCGCCTGTATGCGGGGATAAAATAACAACGCGGCCATATGGTCGCGTTGTTTTATATTATATGCGGGTATTGCCAATTAATAAATACGACGTCGGGCGGCATTGAACATTGCAAAGCCTAGCAGCAGAACCATAATTAAAATAAATATTACCGTCGCGGCCATATCACTGTCGGCAAATGGTAATTTGGTATTCATGCCATAGTATCCAACAATTACAGTCGGGACAACCAGTATAATATTCCACATTGTTAATCGGTTAATATATGTGTTGGAATCCATATTAATAACGCTTTCAAATGTTTCTTTGATGGACTTTAACATTTTACTATAGCTTGCGACGACCTCGGTCGCCTGGGATAATTCAATACGTGCATCCTCGGCCAGTTCTTTGGCATCTTCGGTTTTTACGAATCCGCGAACCTTTTCCAGTTTATCCAGCACGGCGACATTACCTTTTATCCCGGCCATATAAAGGGTATAGCTATTTTCAACCTCTAATAAATTTAACAGTTCATTTTTTCTGATATTTTCCTGCAGTGCTTTTTTTGATTCCAGTACGCGTTTATTTAATTCTTTTAAGAAACGCAGGTATGATTCAGCAATATAATAAATAATATTTAATATAAATTCTTCGCGGGATGTTTTTTCATCTTTTTTAATTTTATCTAATATATCACAACGTTTACGGCAAACGGTTATAACCCGATTGGTCGAATAAATAATAGACAACGGTTCGGTATGCCATAACGTATCTGTTTCACGATTAATAATCGGGAAACGAACAATTATAACCTTATAGTCATCTTCAACCTCCAGTCGGGGTTGTTCATCGGGATCTAAGATGTCTGAGATAGTATCTTCGTCAATTTTATATTCAGTCTGAAGTTTTTCAAAATCATCATGATTAGGGTTGCCAACATTTATCCACGAGAATGTCTTTAATTTTTCTGTAATAAACATAACCATTCTCCTTTGGCTGAATATGACTGTGCGTATTTTAATTCAAAAAAATAAAAATGCAACTGTGTTCAGGAATAAAAAACCGTATTTCCGGGTTGATTTTTATGTTATGATACAACCATGCAGAAAAGGGAATAAAAATGGCAAAACAGACAAATCCTTTTACAATTGCGCACTATATTTTAATGTTTTTGGTGGCAGGTTTATGTATTGGCGTCGTGGCCTGGGCCATGATATCGGCCGGGGGTAATCGCCCGGTAAGTAACGTTGAACCGGTCACGCATATCGCGAATACCGACCCGTGTTCGCAGAAAATGATGAACGCGGTCGCCCAGATGTGGGCATATAACCCCGGGGCCGTTCCGCAAAAGTACTGGGATTTGGCCGCAGAATACGCCAATGAACAGATAAAGACACGAATTCGCGGGGCGTGTAATGATGTAAAATTCGTATGTCGGCCCGGTCAAATTCGGCGCGATTGCGACCCGTGTGCATTAGGGTCGGCCCGCCAGATGGCCATGGACCAGCAAACGGCGGATATGATCGCAGAAAACTGCCCGGCCGAAAAAAATAATTAATATGTACAAAGTTCCATTTTGGCACTTTTATTTGACTTTTATAAAAAACGTTATATATTTGCCAGCATGAGCAGCAAATTTGAACAACAAGGGCGGTATATAATTCAAAATGGTCAAAAATATGATTTGTTTGACCTGCCGCGTGGTTTCGTTATATATGGTGATATTACACTGTCCGGATTGGTTGACGGGACGTTGCCTGATATGTCGGATGTGGTTGTAATGGGCCGTTTCGCATGTGCGGGGGCAATGCTGAGCAGTCTGCGTGGCGCACCAAGGTTTGTGATGCGCGATTTTAACTGCAGTGATAATCGTCTGACGGATTTGAAATATATAACACAGGATATTCGTGGCGGTATAATATGTTCCAATAACCGTCTGGGGACTCTATCGGGGGTTCAGCGTTCCGTCGCCGGGGATTTTATATGCAGTAATAACGATCTGGGGACTTTAAAGGGTGGGCCTGATATCGTATTGGGTGATTTTGTATGCAGTGATAATAAATTATCAGATTTAAATGGCGGCCCGCAATATGTTAATAAATGGTATGTATGCAGCAGGAATCAATTAGTATCTTTGGCCGGTGCGCCGCATTCAATTGGCGGCGGGGTATTTGATTGCAGCAATAACCGTCTGGTGTCAATGGATGGATCGCCGCGATATGTATCAGATGCCGCGATTTATAGCGATAATTATATAAGTGATTTACGTGGTGCGCCCGCTGTTGTCGGAACACAGGTCGTGTGCAAAAATAATCCAATAGTATCACTTGCCGGGGGCGCAAATATGCGTTTCGGCGTGTCGTTTGAATGTGATCTGCATAGTGAATATACCGTTGCACCGGTTGAGCTGCTTGCGATACGGTCATCGTCATTTGGCAGCATTGCGCATAATTTATTAAAATGTGTGCTGCAGCCGGCGGGCAGTCATTATAATAAACGTCGCGATGTTATAACGACGTGGCATCAGTTAACAGATGCTAAATCATTAAAAAATATTGTTAATAAACAATTATGCAGCCGTGAATACTGATACTTATCGCGAATAGCGCTGATATGGTTATGCGCGCCGTCGGATGTATTATGAAATAGATAATAAAAAACCACCCAAACGGGTGGTTTTTTATTATTCGGCGGACGCTTGGCGTTATGCGCGCATCTGACGACGCATTTCTTTTTTAACCGCTTTATATTCTTCGCGGCTGATGCAGTTATCCTGGTTCGCATCCATCATCGGCAGCATTTCCTGCATTTTCGGGCATTTAACCGATGCAGTATCCAGGCAACCGTTTACGAAATGTACACGTGCGCCGCGCATTGGACGACGATCACAGCAATACATTTTTGCGGCAGCAAAACCCAGCGCAAATATAATTAATGCAAAAATTAATTTCCGTAAGAAACGGCCAAAACCACGGGCAGATTTACGGGCGCATGCGCAATCTTTGCCGCAGTTGCATTCGTGGTGCATTTCAGCTGGCATAACAACTTTCTTTTCCGCGGCCGTTTGTTTTACAGCCTTTTGAGCAGCTTTTTTCGGTGCAACTTTTTTTACAGTTGCTTTTTTAGTCGCCGCAGGTTTAGCAGCAGTTTTTTTAACTGGTTTTTGTGCCATTTTTCCTTCCTTTTTGTTTGACGGTTTAAATTGTATTCAATATAACAATTTATGTAAAGCAGAAAATTAAAAACACTTGCAAACCGGCGAATGTAATGTAAAATGCCACACATAATGTAGGCGGGATTAATAAAAAAAGGATGTATTTATGCAACTTACTGGTCCCGAGATTTCAAAACGTATACAAGAAACCGATGATATCATAATTATCCCATTTGATGAAAGATGCCTGGGATCTAATAGCTATGATCTGCATCTGGCAGATACATTAAGGGTTTATAAACACACCCTGCCCGCCGGTATGCGCCCGGGAATTAAATACAACCCGAAAAAGAAAAAGCTATCTATGGCGGATTGGTTTTATAAACGCAAAACGTATGATAACTATCTGAAGCACCCAGAAGAATATGATATCCGAAACCCGCGGTATTTATTAAACCCATGTGATGATAAATCCCATGAAACCATAGATGTTAAAATACCAGATTGCGGTTTGATTTTATCGCCGTATATTGGATACCTGGGGACGACGGTTGAATATAGCGAAACGCATAATCTTTTCCCGTATATTGATGGAAAATCATCTGTCGGACGTAATTTTATTTTAAATCACCATACAGCGGGACGCGGTGACGACGGATTTTGTGGACAATGGACACTGGAAATTCGTGTTTTATATCCAACTGTCGTATTCCCGTATATGCGAATTGGTCAGATTTACTATGAAAAATTTGAAGGTGAACGCAAGCCTTATAATACAAACCCGGCCAGTCACTATAATAACCAATTCGGTCCAACTGCTGCGGCAAAAATTGCGATTGATGATTTTTTACGCGATG
The DNA here is from genome assembly GCA_937903135.1 of uncultured Alphaproteobacteria bacterium. Taxonomy (GTDB): domain Bacteria; phylum Pseudomonadota; class Alphaproteobacteria; order Rs-D84; family Rs-D84; genus Enterousia. The sequence continues at coordinate 12,036 of CALDAH010000017.1, forward strand.
CCGTTGTTAAATTAAGATAATTTAATATTAAAAAAATCACCGCGTTATGCGGTGTTTTTTTATTCTTCTTCGCCGGCAACGATTTGAATTAGTTTTTTTACAATATCCGCACTGCGCGAATCCCCCGTCGGAGAATATTCAACAAATTCAAAGCTATGGGCGTCACGGAAGGCACGTGTTAAATACTCGGCGGCGTCCATGCTAATCCCACCGGATTCCGGAACTAATACATCCCCGAAATACTTTGGGTCAATTGCATCAAAATCAAACGATACAACAAACGGTCGCGCGCCAATGCGTCGCTGAACATCGGCAACGAGCCGTTCCCAGTCAGCAGGCGTCTGCAGCATATCCGCAGCGCACATAAATATATTATTATCACGGACAAAATTAATCTCGGACGGTTCGTATGAACGTGATCCGATATAGAACAGATTTTCACGTTTTAATGCCGGAACGCTTTTTTGCAGTGACAACCAGCGTGAATCACCATCGCCAAGTAATGCGCGAACGTTTGTCCCATGCGGTGCGCCGGATGCTTCGGCCTTTGATGATTCAGGCGTATGGATATCCAGGTGCGCATCAATATATACCAGGCATAAATCATCGTCGCTTATCCGATCGGCCAATGCTGCGAAATGGCCAAAGTTAACCGAATGATCGCCGCCGATCATAATATGATGCTCAAACGGTGTTGCGGCATAAATCTTGCGTTGAATTTTAAAGTTTTCACCGAACCGGTCGGCGGCACATTCATCCGGATTAAACGGATCGGCGATCACAGTCGTCCAGTCGGCATCCGGGAACATATCCTTTACCGCCCCCGGACCTAATGCCGGACCGGCGTTTGTAACAGTTGCGGTCGCCCCGCGCCCATATTCTATACCCATCATGGTTATCATTTATAACTCTCCACTATACTTTCGGCGGCATTTTTTAATTTCTGCAGCGACTGTTCGTATGTTGAACAATCACGTGCGATTTCAGACCTATATGCATCACGCAGGTTTGACGCCATATAATAACACCCGCGCAGATGCTGAACGCAATAATCATGCCCGGTCGTAAATGCCTGTTGGCCGCGAACGCGACTTTCCAGATTGGCCCAGTCAATGTTTAATGCACTGTCTATGTTATTCCATGAATTATCCCCGGTATATTTCCCGATTGTGGACATCCAGTATTCATCCATTTCAGCCGCAGACCAATTATTGGTATACTGCAGTGCTAATATTTGTTTAATCAGTTTATCAATCGCAGGCTGATACTCGGCATCAATCTGGGACAGCCGCGAACTGCAATAACAGCGGTTGTATTTTGTATTTTCACGCTGGCAATATCCATTCATGCATTCCCGATAATCCGCCAAGCACCGTGATGACGAAACAGTTACGGTTGTATTATTTGTAGCGCTATCTGCAGCTATGCGATTGGTCGCCGACGAATCGGCGCGCCCTGCCCGTGCGGATGTGGCCGATCCGGCGCGTGCAACCACGCGGCGGGCGGTGCTGCCCTGGGGCGTTGCTGCGCGCATGGCACTCTGCGTTCCGGCTGGTGCGGCCGCACTGCGAACGGTGGATTGGGACGCGGCGGTTGTCCCCGTGGTCATTGTTCCCGCCCGTGCGGATGCGACCGATCCTTTGCGTGCGACCACACGACGTTGCCCGGACAAAGACTCGGTTCGCGTAATTACGTCTATTGGGTTTGATCCCTGGGATGGCGTAACGCCACCGGGGTTTAAATCAGTTCGCATTTGGTTATTCAGATACGGATACATATAATTATAGTTATACGCAGACGTCGGGTTTGCAGATTCACGTGTCGTAGAATTACGAACCCCGGCACGGCTGGTTACGGCAGTTGCCGCGATTGGGGCGGCAATAAATATAGTTATAAAAACAGCTATCCGTTTAAACATCATAATTATTTTAGATAGTTTATAAATTTTAAACAAGTATAAAATAATATATAAAAATTTGCATTTACTAAAAATGATGTTATAATTCCTTTCGTTCGGGGCGTAGCTCAGTCTGGTAGAGTGCTTGCTTTGGGAGCAAGATGTCGCATGTTCGAATCATGTCGCCCCGACCAGAATAATTCCAAGCCGCGGACGCCCGCGGCTTTTTTTGTGTTTGCGCGTGTCCCCCCAGCTGCTTAGAAAGTGCAAAACAGGCCTCTTTTCATATCTCGGATATTAATGGTTGCTAAAACGTTGTAGGGATTTCGTGTTTTTTTTATCATAGCAAAATTTATACAAGATGTAATTTTATTAAAAAAAATAAAAACGGGGCTTGCGCCCCAGGGGATACGTAATTGCTTTACCCCACAGAAAATATTCTTTATTATATAAACGGTTGCTTCTCAAATCGTTCGTTGAATAAAGATTTCTATGCAGATATTAAATATTTCACATTGCTTTTTTGTATATTTTATGATATAATTATATCTATAATTGCTGTCTCATTTAAATGAGGCACTTTTTTATTAACCCAATCAACAGACTTAATAATTAGGATTTTTTACCTTGAAAAAATAGCATACGAAGTTTAGCATTTCAATATAACGAAAGGCTTAACTATGAGGTGTGTTTTTTGTGCGGCAATTATTGCTAGTTTTTTATTTCCTAGCCCAAACTGGGCGGCAAACTATACAAGTAAAACCGAAAGGATAGAGGCTGTAAAAAAACTAGAGCAAAAGTTTGATGCCAACAAAAAACACTATATGTCCAGGAAATATCACGAAGACGATGTCCGGCGTGATTTTATAGACCCGTTGTTTGAAACACTCGGCTGGGATATATTAAATAACAAACAGGTGCTTTTGTACCAGCAAGACAGTGTTCCCGAGGCCAGACTTAGCATCTTTGGTTATCCTAAACGCATAGATTATAGTCAACGTATTGATGATAGATTTGTTTTCTTTATAGAGGCCAAAGCTGCCGATAAAGATTTATCAGATAAGGATTATATCTTTCAAGCGAAACGGTATTGTTGGTCTAGCGGAACAACCGACCTTGTTATTTTAACGGGATATGCTGGCATGCGTGTTTATGATTGCCGTATAAAACCGGATTATAATAAGCCAGAACAAGGCGAATTAAAGCAGTTCCGCATGTCCTACGACCAGTATGACGAAAAATATGACTTATTGTGGGATGCGTTTGGCAAATCCAACGTTCAGCAAGGTTCTATAAAAAAATTATTAAAATCTGTTGATAAAACAGCAGAGAGAATACCCATGGAATCCGCACTTGTATCAGATTTGGAAAAGATGCGCCTTGCAATCGCCACAGACATATTGAAAAACAACCCCGATTTATCAGAAAAACAAATTTCTGCCGCATCGCAAACAATATTAAATAAAATTTTGTTCACGCGCATATTAGAAGACCGCGATATTATAACAACAAAACGCTTGTATTATGCGGTCGCAAGCTTTTATAAGGACACATCTTTATTCTTGGGGGATAAAGGACATTATTTCCGAAATAGCGAAAAAATGCACGAACCGCATAAAACTTTGTTCTTAGAATTACGGGCGGAATTTAGTGATTTTGCAAAAATGTTTAATGGTGCAATCTTTTCTGATACCTCAGCAGACGGTTTAATTGTATCAAATGATGTATTAAAAGATATTGTGCTGGATTTATATAAAATCTATGATTTTTCGGTTGTCCCATTGCATGTTATCGGTAAAGCCTATGAATCATATCTGGGAAAAACAATTACGATAAAAAAAGGCGGGGTATTTTCTAAGGATAAACTTGTAATGCGTGATAGGCCAGAAGTAAAGTCAGCAGGCGGCGTATTTTACACGCCGGCTTGGGTTGCAAAGTACATGACAGAAGAAACGTTGGGCCAACTATTATCCGGTAAAACACCAGCGGAATTTGAAAAAATCAAATTACTTGACCCGGCATGTGGGTCTGGCGTGTTTCCTGCCACAGCGGCACAGTTAATGTTTGATACGGCGGCGGACTATTATGCTAAACATCCAAGCAAGATTGGTGGTACAAAGGAATTTCCAGACGCAATAAAACTATCCACCGGCAAAACTGTACTGGGTTCTAAAAAGCGCGCTGAAATTATCAAAAATAGTATATTCTGTGTAGATACCGATGCACAGGCGATTGAAAACACAAAGATGCTATTATATATAATGATTTTAGAAAATAGTGGTATTTCAACGGCACAAAAAGAACGCAAATCAAAATTTCAAACAAAAGCGCCATTCGTTGGTAATCATGAAAGTTTTGCTTTACCTGATTTGAATGATAACATCATTTGTGCAAATAGTTTAGTTGGTACAGATTTCGGCAATGCAAAGCAAAATTTAGATGCCAAAGCGTTTGATTGGGATAGTGATAAAATTGCTAAAATCATTAAGAATGGTGGCTTTGATGTTGTAATTGGCAACCCTCCGTATATTCGTAATCAGAAATTACAAACCGAAATTCCGGAACAATATGAATATATGAAAAAGCATTATAAAACCATATCAAAGGGCAATACTGATATATTTTATGCTTTTTTTGAAAAAGGTCAATCGCTGCTTAAATCAAATGGTCGTATGGGGTTAATAGTTAGTGCCTCTGCCCTAACATCAAAATCTGCTGCTAATTTGAGAGGCTTTTTATCAAATACTGTGTATAAAATCATAAATTTTGGCGGCAACAAAGTGTTTCCTGGCGTTGGCGTTGCATCAACTATCATTTTTACAACAAAGAATGTCCATAATGTGGAATACACATCATTTGAATATGTAGATGATATACACTCAACATTTATGAATTATTTAAAAGGGCATAAAAACAACGACTTTTATTCCGTAATGCTAAAATCAACTGATTTACAAAAAACGCGTTGGTCATTTGGCAAAATGGATAGCACCTTAAAAAAAATGGGAAAAGCCACGGTTAAATTAGGTGATATAGCAAATGTTTTTCAGGGCCAAAGTAGCGGCGCAAATGATATTTTCTTGATTAGCAAACCGGAAAATTTTGAAAAAGAGTGTATTCGCCCATATATCCGCAGTAAAGATGTAAGAAGATATATGCCTGTACAAGGCAAAGAGTGGATAATTTATGCTTATGATGTAGACGGTAAATTATTAAGTGAAAAAGAATTCAAAAAACGCTGTCCAAAAACATATTCTTATATGTTTCAGCATAAATCTACATTATTAAAAAATAAAGAACGCAACGATAAAGATTGGTTCAAGTTAGCACGCAACACCAACTATAAATTATGCCTGCAACCCAAAATTTTTACGAACTTTGTTGATAAAGAAAAGCCTCAAGATTTTGCTATTGAAACAACGGGTGGCCTGTTTATCCCTGGGTTTTCTTTTGCAGTTTCAACAAAAACAGAAAATATATCAAATGAAATGTTGCTGGGCGTATTAAACAGCAAACTCATTCATGATTATTTATACGAAAATGGCAAAAATTTTGGCAAGAAAAAAGAAGTAAATGTCCCAAAGTTAAAAGATGTACCACTTGTTCCGCTTACAAATAGCAATCTTCAAATTTATAAAGACATTGAGAGTTTAGTTATTGATATAATGAATAAAAAGTCTAAGGGGCAAGATACGCGCGATGATGAAATTAAAATTGATGTACTTGTTAATAAATTATATGGAATCTCTATTGCAAAAAAAGCAGCAAATGATAATAAAGATAAAAAAATGGCCGCATAAATTTTGTCTGGTATTTTTCCTAAATAGATTATAATTACTCTAAAATTAGGAGGATTTAAGGAAATCGTGCAACACCTGTAAAAATACGCTTTGATATGTTTGCGAATTCTAGAAATATGTCCAGATAATATTAAAAATAAAAAAGATCACATTGTATTAAAAAAGGTTAGGTTTCTAGCCTTTTTCTTTATTTATACGTTCGAAGTCATGAAAGTATTGAAAATTAAACAAAAAACTGCTCTTGGACGAGCAGTTTGTATTTCGTGGTCGGGGTGACAGGAATCGAACCTGCGACCCCTTGCACCCCATGCAAGTACTCTACCAGGCTGAGCTACACCCCGACATGACGTTAAATATAAACGATTGTTTAATAAAATACAAGGGAAAGATGCATATTGTTTTATACCACCCGTTTCCGATATTATTATTTATGTCCGGACATCATTTAACACTAACAACAAAGGAATATAAAATGACAAAAAACGATATGAAAGAATGCAACTGCAAAACATGCCAAAATGTAAATAACGCTAAGAATGATAAAAAATCAGATATGAATAAGAAAAAATGCGATAAATAAGGCTATTAAACACCGGTAAAAATCCGGTGTTTTTTTATATCTTTATTTTATGCTTGCACGAATCGGAAAAAAGTTATTAGTATTCCGTTGTTAAAGAAAATAACTAAGGAGTCGTCCGTGATTTTTGGCATTGGAATTGATTTAGTTGAATGCGACCGTTTCCTGGATTGGTCTGCGTTTAAAAAACAGCGTATCTTTACAAAGAAAGAATTAGAATATGCCGATAACGATAATGCAAATGCAGAAAAGCATTTAGCAAACTTCTGGGCCGCCCGCGAGGCATTCTTAAAAGCACTTGGGACCGGATTTGGGGATGATATTATGTTTTCGGATGTATCTGTTGTGCATAACGATGCCGGACGTCCCGAGCTGTTAATTGCCGGCGGCGCAAAGGCCGCGTTAAAAGAACGCGTCGGGTCAGATGCTGCGATTCATTTATCTATTACCGACCAGGCGGATTATTCGGTTGCAATGGTTGTGATTGAAAGAATAGAAAAATAAAAATCCCCCCATCGGGGGATTTTTTTAAAAGTAAGTGGCGATTAAGATTTTAATGCCGCTGTAATACGTGCAAAGTTATCGTTTAGCTCGCCCGTTACGTCAACATCGGAAAACTTTATGCCAGGGGCGGTGCGCAGCCATTCAATTGCAGGCATCGTTACATTCCAGAATGTATCCAGGCGACGACGGACGGCAGCGGCGTCTGCATCGTCGGCACGACCGCCGCCTTCGTTAATGCGCTTTTGAATGCGAGCCATCATTATTTCTTCGGGAACGTTTAAATATATAATGCGAATATTGAATTTATCGGCATAGTTTTGAACCAGCCATTTTGCCTGATCCAGTGTCCGCGGGAAACCATCAACCAGCATATCCATGGCGTCGTTAATTTTTGATGCGACCAGCTTAAACAGTTCGCTGTCCGGGACCAGTTCGCCGCGCGCAATTATTTTAGCGATTTCAGAATCGGCCGGCAACGTACGAAACATTGCGCCGGTTTCAATATAGTTAAATTCATGCTGATCGCGCAGCATTTTTGAAAATGTGCCCTTGCCTACGCCTTGGCCGCCCATTAAAACAATCATATCTTTTTTCATGGTGATATATCCCCTGTGTTAGACTTTCTTGGTTATTTCGTTGTGGCATATGGTAAAACTTTTTTTGCCAATGTCTATTTATAATTATTTTATCATAAAAAAACAAATCCGACAAGATATGTCGGATTTGTTTAGATTAATTCACAGATGCGAATTATTTTTTGCTGTTTTCAATTGCTGCGCCTAAGATGTCGCCCAATACAGAACCACTGTCGGCCTGATTTGCGAATTCTTTGACAGCCTGTTTTTCCAGCGTTACCTGTAACGCACGGATAGACAGTTTAACAGTATTATCGTCAACGGATACAACCGATGCTTCAACGGTATCACCTACTTTAAACTTTGACGTATCCTGTTCTGCTTTTTCACGTGACAGGTCTGTGCGGCGGATAATACCACGCGCATCGCTCGGCAGTGCCAAAATCAGTTCGTCCGGTGTTACCTCGGCGACTGTACCGGATATAACTGCGCCCTTCTTTACTGAAACGGCGTTGTTATCCGCGCTTTCGGTTAATTGTTTAATACCTAATGTAACGCGTTCTTTTTCCGGGTTAATGTCTAATATTTTCGCTGTAACTTCCTGGCCGCGAACGAATTTTTTCAATTCTTCTTCGTCCAGTTTGTTCCAAGACAGGTCAGATATATGAACCATCCCGTCCAGTTCCGGTGTTAATGCAACGAACAGACCAAATTCAGTTGTGTTTTTGATCGGACCAGTAACAATGTCGCCAACGTTATGTGTTTCGGCAAATTGTTTCCATGGGTTCGGCTGCAGCTGTTTATAGCCCAACGAAATACGACGCTTGTCCTGATCAATACCTAAAACGACAACGTTGATATCCTGACCGTTTTGCAGAACTTTGCTTGGGTGGATATTTTTATTTGTCCATGACAGTTCAGACATATGTACCAGGCCTTCTATGTTATTGCCCAGATCAATAAATGCGCCATAGTCAGTCAAAGACGATACCTTACCGGATACTGTATCACCAACGTTGAATGCACGTGATGCGTTATCCCATGGATCTTCTTCTAGCTGTTTTGCGCCCAATGAAATACGGTGTGATTCCGGATCAAATTGGATAACCTTAACTTTGATCTTTTCGCCGACGTGAACCAGTTCGCGCGGATGATTTACGCGTTTCCACGACAGATCTGTTACGTGCAGCAGACCGTCAATACCGCCTAGGTCAACGAATACACCATAGTCGGTGATGTTTTTAACTGTTCCTTCAATAACCGCGCCCAGTGCGATGTTTTTCATAGCTTCTTTTTGGGCGGCAGCGATTGTATCAGACTGGATCGCGCGACGGGAAACGATTGCGTTTGTACGCAGTGCATCCATCTTTAATACGCGGAATTTGTCTTTTAACCCGATTAATGATTTTGCATCACGAACCGGTTTGTGATCAACCTGGGATGACGGCATAAATGCGAATACGCCGTTAATGTCAACGGTATAACCGCCGCGAACGACGTCAATAATTGTTCCTTCTGGGTCAATACCTTCGGCAACTGTTTTTTCCAGGTCTTTCCATGCTTTTTCTGCGCGTGCTTTTGCATATGACAGAACGGCTGTACCTTCGCGGGATTCATAACGTTCAACGAATACGTCAATAATATCGCCGATTGCCGGAACGGATGCGCCGAATTCTTTTAACGGGACGCGCCCTTCGGATTTCAGGCCAACATCAACCATTGCAAAGTCACCACGGATATCTTTTACTGTACCCTTGGTTGCATAGCCCTGCAGTGTTTCCTGTTTGCCATAGTTTTGATCAAACATCTGGACGAAATCTTCGCCGGATAGTGGATTAAATAAATCTTTGGATAAATCTTTCATAAGAAGTGTTCATACAAAGCTTGCCATCGTCGTTTTATTTTTTTATAAACCAAGACGAGGTCTTGTGGGGTTAATCGGACCGATTTTACGCCCACCCGTAAAATCGGTTTGAATTATATGCGAATTATTTTGAAAAAGCAAGTTATTTCAATAAAGAATATAACTCTATCGTGCGCGGCTGTTGTGTTTTTGATATCCAATACCGTTCAGGATCGCTGCAATCAGTTTTTGGCGAAAATCGGCATTTTTAATCCCGTATTCCAAGAAGCTGTGCAGGCCATCTGGATATGGGGCAATTTTAATAGTATCATTCGGGTATTGTCCGCATCCGATCCATGATGATATGGGATGAATTTTTCCGTTATAAACATCACGGGTTATTACTGTCCCAACGCGGGCCGGTTCGGTTGTCGGGGACGCTAAGCACTTTCGTGCAAACGGATTGGCAATATTCCCCGGGCCTGGGTAAAATTTATCTTCTATGGATGTCGTAACAAAGGCCACTATTTCCACAGGTAGCATTTCAGGGGCGCTTTCGAGGATGGTTTTTAAATCCCGGGCATCTTGGTCGCCCCATTTTTTTATCCCATAGCAATACGTGGTATCCGAATCAAAGTCATAATATGATATTTTATGATACAGCGAACCAAATATTGCGTTGATTTTGGTTTCGTTCAGAATTTCTTTGTATTCGGCACGCCCCGGTTGTAAAATCCGGCGTGCTGCGGGGATTTTAAGCAAAGATTCATACTGTTGTGCAGATATTTTATACTCAGTGATTTTATTCATATTATATTACCTGTGTTTTTTATATATACTAAAATAGAATATCTTTTAATTTTGTCAAGAAAAATTCCCCCGCCCGGGCCTGCGCTGTGATTGAAATAAAAATGCGCTTGAAAGAATTTGCCCTATCTGGTATGATTTAAACTGAATCCAAAGGGATATTGGGTTCGGGGTCGTAAGAAAACCCGTAATCAAAACAGCGTATCTGCGCTGATATCCGCAGTACAATTGCGGCGCTGTTGCGCCTTTTATTGTACTGACCCCGATTTAACAGATCGGGGAGCCGTCGGTTATACAACAAAATACTTTCAGTATTCAAAGACCGACGGGGTCATTTTTTTGATTATGATTTTCTTAACTCCCCGGTCGCCATTCCCTTGGCGACATTTTTTATAATAACAGGAGATTTTGCAAAATGTTATTTGAATGCATACGGGGAAGCGTTTGTCAGCGAATTATCGGTGGCAGTCTGTTAATATTTTGCGCAACAGCACCAGGGCTTGGCGTCGCATATGAATGCTCGGACTGTGGATTAGGCTATGTCAGGTGTGTTAAGAACTGTTTAAGTGTTTGTGGCGTATGTGTGCCAGAAACATTATGCAATAATCCCACCGTGCCGGATTGTTCGTCGCAATGTCCGACGGAATGCCCTTCGTTTCAATGGAGGGCAGCGACAGGGAAAGAGAACGTTTCAGTTGCCTGCGAACAAAGCGTAAATGAATCCACTGGGCAATACGTCTATGCATGTAAATATAAATGCAATGATGGCTATTATTACAGTAGCGGTTGGGCAACATCGCCCGTTTGTACCAAGTGCCCGTCAAACGCCACGTGCAGGGATAATAATCTTACTTGCAACGCGGGATATTACCGCAGCGGAGGGTCGTGCGTCCGCTGCCCGTATGACAGTGATACCGGACGGTATGGGACAAGCGCCGCCGGGGCGACAAGTATAAATAATTGTTATATCTCGTCGGGCGTATCGGGCAATGATGGAATGGGTAATTTTATACACAGCAGTAATTGCAGCTATAACTAAAATACCCCGCCATATGGCGGGGTATTTATTAGCGTGCGATTATACGCGCCCTTTCGCCGCGATCGGCATCCAGAACGTAAACCTTATCCCCGACCGAGAACTTAACATCCGTCCCCTGGGTAAGCGTGATCGCTTTGCCGGAATCCAGTTTTACGATATATTCATACCCGTTCTGGGCGGACAGTCCCTCCTGGGCCTTTGCGCCCAGCATCCCGCCAAGAACCGCGCCACCGACTGCGCCGATTACATTTACCGCGGAATTGCCGCCGATCATGCTGCCGGCCGCGCCGCCGGCAACGCCCCCGGCCAGTGATCCAACCGTGCCGCCGGATGTTGCAACCCGTACCTGACGGACGTTTATAATAACACCTTCCTGGACGGAATTAATTTGCCCGGTCGCAGATGTCTGATAGCGGTTGCTGTCAATATTCGTTGCGCATGCGGTTAACATAACCCCGAGTGCCAGTGCGATTATTTTTTTCATTTTTGCCCTTTTGTGTTGTTAATCATACTATATTACCCGAACCGGCTGTTTGCAATTTATAATACAAGGTATCTATTGCTAACTATCCTTTCATAATTTTTCCCCCGTGTGTTAAAAAAAACGGCGTGATTATTCACGCCGTTTTTAATAATTATTTTGCGGCCGCTTGTTTAAACAATTCTTCGGCGGATACTGTTTTATCCTTTGTTTTAACATGCGTCAGCATTGCATCCAGGGCCTTGCGTTCGAAAATCATCCCGCGCAACATCGCCAATGCATTTTGATTTTTGTTATAGAATTCAAAAACCTGCTTTGGATCTGGGTACTGTGCCGCTTCGGCCCATACTGCCTGCTGCAGATCTTCGCGTGAAACCTCTACTTTGTTCTGTGTCCCCCATTCGGCCAGGATCAGACCCAGTTTAACGCGGCGTTCGGCCTCTTTGCGTTCTTTCTTTTCGTCCCATTTATGGTCGTGGCCGCAATCGCCGTGGCAGTTTGCATGCCCGCGTTCGTGTTCAGATTTTGCCATTTCCATTTCCTGGGCGACCAATACTTCCGGTAATTCTAATTTTACCTTATCCGCCAGGATATCCAACAGTTCGGTGCGCATGTCACGCTTGGCGGCTTCTTCGTATTGTTCGGTTAAGATTTTACGAATATGTTCACGTAATTTTTCAACGCTTTCCTGGCCAACTGTTTTTGCCAATTCGTCGTTTAATTCCGGCAGTATATGTTTGCGGATTTCATGAATCTCTACTTCAAATCGGGCATCTTTGCCGGCCAGTGCTTCGGCGTGATATTCTTTTGGGAATTTAACGTTTACATCAAACTTATCGCCGGTTTTATGACCGATAATCTGATCTTCGAACCCTGGGATAAATGCACCAGATCCCAAAATCAGATGATGTTTTTTTGCCTCGCCGCCTTCGAATGCGTCTTTACCGATAAAGCCTTTGAAATCAATTACAGCAACGTCGCCGTCGGCCGCTTTGTATTTTTCATCCTGCTTTTCAGCGGTGCTGCGGCTTTTGCGAATGTTTTCAATAGATTTTTCAATCTCTGCGTTGTCAAATTTAGCGACTTTTTTGGTAGCTGTAAATTTTTCTAAATCAATCGCAGGCAGCGTCGGCAAAATATCAAATTCCAGTGAATATTCTGCGTCTTGGCCAATCTGCCACCCGGCCAGATCAGCCTTTGGTGCGCCGGCCAGGCGAATTTTTTTATCAGCGATATATTCGTTTAAATCTTTGTTCATTAATTTATCAATCGCTTCGCCATATGCAGATGCATTATATTTTTGACGCAAAACGCTTAACGGAATATGACCCGGACGAAACCCAGGCATTTTAGCAGTTTTGCCATATTCTGTTAAGATTTCATCAGCGGCGGCCTGTAACGCGTCCGCAGAAATAATGCCGTTAACAGAATAATGTAAATCTTTGATTTTTTCTTTTTTGAACATAGCTTTCCCCTATGAATAATTAAATTGCGGTGTGATTATACACGCTTTTTTTATAAACGCAATACCAAACTTTGCCGAATATTACCCTGTGTTATTTGTGTTGACAAAACGTTATAGTTGGTGTTGAATATTAGTATAACAGTTAAGGATATTAGTTATGAAAAAAAATAATAAAATGAATTTACGTGACATCGTCGGATTAGGTATCGTTGGCGCTATGGTCGTCTTTGTTGGCTTATATCGCGATAGACTTCATTCGGACGAAGAAGTTAATCAGAAAGTTGATGCATACGAAGCATCACTGCCGAACTATCGCGATTCATTAATAATGACCCGGAAATCACGTCCGTTTAATATCGCCGAGATCAAACGTTTAAATGAATTATGCCGCAATAACGAAATGCGTATTCGGCAATATCGCGATAGCCTGTATAATGCCAAACAAAAATAGTAATCGGGATATATAATATGAACAAGAAGATTGATAATAAACTTGGCCCGGTCGGATTTATGCTGATTGTATATGGTACAATAACAGGGGCACTGGTATTAACAAATGTTTTATTTTCCCTGTTGCCGAATTCATCAGAAAAAGATAATAAATCAACATTTGTCCCTGCCCCGCGGCCCGAGGTATTAGATTTAAAAAATCACGATAGCTTGCGATTTTCGCGATAAAAAATCCCCAGATTGGGGATTTTTATTTTTTTGTGTGATATGTTTTCCCGTTATAGTTTATATTAATCGCACCGGCGGCCGCCCCTTCGGCCAGGCTGCCAT
>CALDAH010000018.1 GCA_937903135.1 uncultured Alphaproteobacteria bacterium
AAATCCAATCCGCCCAGGCCGCCTGACCATATAACATCGCGTATTTTGCCCCGCGCCTTTAGATCCAAAAAGTATTTAACAAACGCGCTATCGTCTGTGTCACAGTTGCAATAGATTATTTTATTAAAAAAATGCGGCATATAATTGTCGCATTCTTTTTTAACATCGTCGTATTGAGTATAAAACTCATCATTTTTAACCACGCGTGCGCGGTGCAGTTTAGCACTTTTGTGCATTGTAAATCTCCTTCTGCAAATTAAACAGCTAAATTTAAATAATCTAAAACATGCGTTGCGACCATCCGAACGCAGTCTGGTATTATCCCGTTGCCGAGTTGTTTTCGCTGCTGGGGTTCTGATACCGGCATGTTGAAATTTTCCGGGAATCCCATTATTAATTTTGTTTCATTAACGGTTATCGTCCGTTCAATTCCATCAACCAGATAGGTGGAAAAATTAAATTTTTCGCCGTATCTTTTATTATAACGCATAGTCATTATTGTGTGGGCAACATCGCGATTGCATGTATTGCATTTAAAAACATCACGTAATGTGAACTTAAGCGGGACAGGGGCAGGGAACTCAAACCCATATTCCGGACACAGATCATGTCTGACGCCTACCATAAACACGCGCTGCCGGATCTGCGGGATGCCACAGTCCGATCCCTTGATTACACGCCAATAAAAATTATAACCCGCATCACGGGCCATATCTTGGATCTTTTTAAAGCATTCACCACGGTCACAGTTTAATAACCCCTTTACGTTTTCCAATATAAATGCCCGGGGGCGCTTTTTCCGGATGATGTTAAAGGTGTAAAAGAACATATTACCCTTATCGTCCTTGGTGTCGTTAAAGCCGCGTCGCAGCCCGGCGGTTGAGAATGACTGGCACGGTGGGCTGCCGACCAGGATATCAAAATCAGGCATATTGTCGGGATCAATATCGCGGATGTCATATGGGTAGTTGTTATTTTTAATACATGGCAGCTGTGGGAAGTTTGCGATAAATGTTGCACGTGCGTGTCTGTCAATCTCGCACGAGAGTACGTTGGTCATCGGCAGCCCGGCGAGTCCGAGTTCCCATCCCCCGATACCAGAGAATAGGTTAATATATTTAAATTGTTTCATAGAAAACTCCGTATAAAAAAACACCGCATGGTGCGGTGTGAATAAATAAAAA
>CALDAH010000019.1 GCA_937903135.1 uncultured Alphaproteobacteria bacterium
CGGCGCAACCCGATATAATCGGGAATACAGTTATCCGTACAACACCGGCCGGCGGGGCGGAATATAAACGCACGGCCGCGATTAACCGCCCATGGCAACACCGGCCGCCGGCCATACATATAACCGATGCGGGCCACGGATATTTACAGCAAAAAAAAATCCCCCGTTTGGGGGAATTTTTTATTAACGTGATTTCGCGATATGCGATTTTATTAACGCCTCTTTTAACGCACCGTCCATTGCGCCCTTTAAAAACCAATCCACGCCGAATTTTGCAGCATCACGATAGTAGCCGAAATCATCCGCGGCGATCCAGTCTCTCTGGTCGTCTATGGGGCGGATTTTTCCCATTGCCTTATCGCGCGATATAATCGTGCCGGCAATCCCCGTCCCTTTCTTTCGTGCGGGAACGCGAATACCTGAAACCGTTTTGGCATATTGTGGATAAATGTCATATTCTATTGGCATCACGGCCAGGCCTGCAATTTCATATTTTGCAGAATATTCCAACGTAGAATCTAATAATTTTTTAAAGTTATATGCACACTTCTTGGCATGATCTAAATTAGCCGCCCCAATCCCTGCGACCATGCTGCTTGAACTCCAGCTTTTTGTATCAAAATTATAAGCGATAGCATGGGAATATTTATCGCCCAGCATTTCCCGCATCTTTTCATCGGTTAATAATTCCTTTTCCCCGGAATGAATTTCGTTTAAAACACTCTGCGCATTACTTAATACATTCATAACCAACGACTGATTTGTATATGAAATCGCCGTTGTTATATAATTCATAATTGCTGTAAATTGTTCTGCTGTTATAGTATATTTATCGTTTTGTTTCATAATTATTCTGACCTTCTAATAAATTTATATTAACTGAATAATTATGTTAAATTATAAAAACCAGATGTCAATATTTAAAAAAACCGCCCATTTGGGCGGTTTAACACGATATTACTTACACGCGCCGTATGATTTCGCGACCGGCTGATTTTCAATACAGGCACTTCCCGATACGGCACAGGCCGAACGAACAAGAGTTTTTGTTGTTGCATCGGCCGGCTTATAATTAAACTGCGCTGCCTTGCACTGATTTAAATCGGTTAATGCGCTGCAGGCCTTTTGCCATGATTGACAATCAACAACATCAACGGTTGGCGCGACAACATCCGGCAGACGCAGATTCCATTTTACATAGAAATCTTTCAAAGAACCGATTGCATATGATTTTCCGAATCCAACCTGCGCTAATCCGTCCCCAACGCGGCAGTTAATATTGCTTCGTTCTACGAAAGCGGTAATTGCCGTGGCCAATCCACCCGTTCCTGCGCCGACCGCTGCACCGATACCGATGCCCTTGGCGATGGTGGATTTTTCACCATTTATAATCAGATCTGTGGTATCTGAATCAAAAACATTATTCAGTCGGTCAACATCTACGCTTATTGCGACCGCGGTCTGGCATCCGCCGGATGCGCCACAATATATGCTTGTCCCCATGGCCTTGGCCAGGTTTAATGGCTGGAACATGCAATATGCGTTCCCCGATTTAACATCGTTCGTTTCAGAATACTCGGTCGGGATATTATCCCCCGCCATAGCAGCGATTTTATCTATATACTCGCCGCACTGGTTCAACGATGTATATCCCTTGCCGGCACAATCGTTAAAACCGTATCTTATAAAGCATTCATCAACAGATTCACCCGGCTGACACAGCAACGCTATTTCTGTTATTTCTTCGCGTGTTGTTGTTTCGCTAACCGTGACATTTAAAGTATTACAATCTGTCAGTGCCGTCGTAACCTGATTATATCTGTCATATAATTCCATGATATTATCGCACTGTGATTTAGTTAGCGTTCCCGCCGATACCGGGATTCTTTCTTTTAAATATTCATTTAATATACCAATGCTGGCGTTTGCGTGCAATTGATCCATCAGCATTTCACGATGTTTATCATTCTCACAATCAAAATCACGCTTTCCGTGTGCGGCCGCCGCCCCAACACCGGCCCCAAGCAACGTTCCGCCGCCGACCCCGACAACGGCCGCTGTACTGGTCTTGTTCATCAAAGAAAATCCGAACAGATCTTTATTACAGCTAAACGTATCACCTGCGGCACGCCATACCTCGGCCGGTTCGTCGTCACCGGCTGCACCGAACAGCCAGCTGTTTTTAATATGCGTATCTTTGTTATATGCCGCGACGCGAATATAGCAATCGGCCGTCGTTGCATCCCATCGTGCATAATGGCCACGCTGCCCGTCAACGCCAAGGGGATCAGAATTTACCTTTACCCCCTGCGGGTTAACCTTAATCAACAGATTTCCCTGTTGGCTGTTATATGCGCCGACTTTATTATTATATTCTGCGGTAACAGCCCCGTTTGTTGCAACAGCGTTAAACGATGATCCGTATGTATTACGATCCAATAATAAACATGTATTTTCCGCCTGATTAGGTGTCAGTCCCGTTTTACGCAGAACGAAATTATAATATTCCGGCTGAACCTTACGCGCATTAAAATCAATCCATACATCTGCGGCGGTGCGATAAACGTTTTCGCAGTCCTTGCGAACCTCTGTTACGCACTTTTCAACCTGAACCTGGCACAGTCCCATTCCATTTACAATCGCGTTACGCAGATCTTCGTTAAATAAATCATTTAGCCCACGAGGCAAAGCCCCGCCGTTAACACAGTTCAAAATATCATTCATACACTTTTCAACTGTGTATTCAGAATTACGTACACCCCCGTCTGGGCAATCCGGTTTTGGGTCGGGCGTAGGGTTAATCGGCGGGTTAACCACACCCCCGCCATTTGATGGCAAATTCGGAGATAGATTTCCAACAGAATCAATCGGCAACGACGGCATTGTCGGCATACGCGGCGAAGATGCAACACCGGCCCGATTTAAACGTCCCATATTAGTATATGCCGCCCGTCCCGGATT
Source organism: uncultured Alphaproteobacteria bacterium (assembly GCA_937903135.1). Classification (GTDB taxonomy): domain Bacteria; phylum Pseudomonadota; class Alphaproteobacteria; order Rs-D84; family Rs-D84; genus Enterousia. The sequence continues at coordinate 2,962 of CALDAH010000019.1, forward strand.
TTCTGCTGCCATTGCCGTAACGGAAAAAACAAACATACTCAGCAGTGCAACTGATGATCCAAACATTTTCTGCAAGCTTTGCATAAACACTCTCCCTGTTGTATTTAAAATCTTTATAATTATATCACCAAAAACGATGTAAAAAAAGTATTTTTTAAATATAAACCACTATATATTTCAACACAAAACAATTGACAAACTGCGCATGCTGTCTATAATAATCATCATGAAAAAGATCCAAGAATTTTATAAATCAAACAAGAATGTAATATTATGGTCCGCCGGATATATCGCATTTATGTGGGTTATATTACAGGGACTATTCGGATTTTCTATATTTTCTGCATCTGACTGGACGCGCCTATTTCATGCCGAGCTGCGCGGCTTTGCGGGATTTGTTTTCGGCATATTAATCCTGGCGGCCATTCCAATATACGTCGCAACGACAACCCTGATAATACGCACGGGAAAGCCTTTGTTTGTAATCCCCAAGCCTAAGATATTGCAATTTTCAAAACCCGAACCGACGCCCGCGCCGTCTGAACCGGCCACGGATACAGAACCCGCCGCCCCGGCGACACAGGAATTACCAACAAATTTACCGCGCGAACTGCGATCTGCGTTTTTGCGCGCACGCCAAAATTTAAACAGCATAAACCTAAGCGCACCTGCATCGGAAACGCCCCAACCGGATCAAACGCAACAATCCCCGGCATCCAGCATGCCAATCACACCGGACGGGCCGGCCGCAGCAGATGTTATGCCCGCCCCGACCGCCCCGGCGATACCGACCCCCGAAACGGAAAACATACACATCGGCGCGGCCGCCATACCACCGCTGTCGGATGCAAACGACGCGTTTCCAATCCCAAGTGATTTTGATTTCTCTGCCCCGAAATCGTCATCTATACCGGGCGCGCCGGTATTTAGCGACGTAACATTTGACAATCCGGTGGAATCAAAACCGGAAATGCCCCCTGCCCCGTCGCCGAACCCGATGGCCGAAAATAATGATTTAATAGAATTCTTAAAATCAAATTCTGAATCAATAACGACCGACGGGGATATTGTAATCACGGACAAATATGCAATTGCAACACACAGCGACCCCGATTTTTGGATTGCCGACGCAGAATCATGGTTTGCGACCGGCAAACAATGCCCATCGCCGGTTGCCGCCGCGATAAACGCGGCGGCGGCACACGGGCTGCGCCCGGTGCTATACTTGGCCGCGACTAATATCTTAGATATTGATGAAAAGCGCGCAGAATGGGAATCACAGGGCGTCAAAATAATCACCGAATTACCTGATTTATTAAACTAATCCCGGCCCTCCTCTACATATGACACATTAATATCAAAGAAGCCCTTATGTGAAACAGTTACTA
>CALDAH010000020.1 GCA_937903135.1 uncultured Alphaproteobacteria bacterium
ATTTTAGGCTCGGTTTACAGGCTTGTTTTATCGGTTAATGATATTTTTTTATTTTTTCCAAAATGCAAATCCACGACGGCTGGTTTTCTCGTCGCGCTGCTTGCGATTTTCTGTCGCACGACGGTGTTCCGCACGACGTTCCTGGAAACGACGCGCCGATTCTTCGTCACGCTGAATTAACCTTAATGTCGTTACAGACAGTTTATCGTTACGGTTTTCTTCGTCAAATTCAACAATATCATTTTCATTTAAAAACCGCAGCCCCGCGTCCTTTAACGCACTGGAATGAACAAATACATCATCCGTGTTACCATTTTCATTCGGGGCATCCGGGGTAATAAAACCAAAACATTTTTTACCGTTATACCACTTTACTTTTCCTTGACGCATAATCGTTGTCCTTTGCTATGCTGGTTATGGTTTTGCATAATAACAAATACCTGGGGGTATTGTGACGAAATCCGAAAACGAATGCAAGTAAATAACACCCGCGCGGCGGCTGTTTGATTTCCTATGGCCGGGGAATAATACCGCGCGCGCCGCGCGATGTGCGATTCGTTCCGCACGATTTATTCCGCGACGCGCGTGCCGATCCGCCGCGTTGCGTTATGCCGCGGTGCGATGCGGCGTTATGGGACGCCCAGATGTGCGATTATTTATTTTTTATAGTAGCGACGAAGCTCTTTCATTACAAAATTAAACAGCTTGCCCGGCATCGTATCCGACGGGACGTTCCATGAATCTTCGCTGTATGGCATCGTCGCCGATAATATAAAACCCGCCATATAGCGAAATATACGACTCTGGTCCGCCATCGTTAATGCCGACGGCGCGTTTTCAATACGAAATATCTCGTTCTTGATCGCATCGTCCAGTTTTGCCGCGATCGCTTCTAATACCTTGGTCGGGTAATGCAGCTGCGATTCCGGCGGAAAACCGTCAAACATTGATATATTATTCCCGCGACCATATAAAATGTTCCAGCCGACCCGGTCAAATAAACTTTCCAGGCAGTTATATATCAGCATGTTATAGTTTTTTACACCCGTTGAATGCAGATCCGCCGTTTCACGTTCCATTTCCGCAACAATCGCCGCATTCTTATTCTTGCGCGCGATTTCATATTTTTTGTGACTTAACAGCTCGTATTCTGAAAACGTGCGAACCTGGCATATTATCTCCATTGGGATAATCTCGTCCCCGTTGCCGATATTAATAATAACCTTGGCGTCGCGATAATTCCGCGGGTTCGTAACGTCATAAAACGCATCACGGACCGATATTACACGCGTCGGAAACATCGCCTGAATGTTCGCAATAAACGTCCGCGCCTGGGGGATTAAATCAAATAAACACTTAACACGCCAAACATCACGCAGGGACATGTACGGCCTGCGAATCTTGTCCAGTTCACGGACCAGCGCGACGGCAATCTGTTCATGCCCCGCCCCGATGATGGACAATACCACCTCGGACGCGTTCGTTACATAACGCTGGGCAAAAATATCCGATATCTTTTTCGCAACGGCATCACCGGATGCCGCACGACCATTCGCCGTTAAAACACGACGAACCGCGGATATTACATCCTCGGTATAATAATCATAGTATTTACCCGTGATTTTATCCAGCGAACGCTTTATATTCTTTTGTGCGCCAACAATAACCGTTATAATTGACGATACCGCCAAATCCGGCCGATAGCCATCGTTTTTATTAAAAAACTGGTTTCGCATCGGATCCGCATCCAGGCGGTGATGAACAATATACGGCGATACGGGGTTAATATCCGGAATCGTAACCGGCGCATCAATCGCACGACCGGTTGAATAATCATACTGACGTACGGCCGTTTTCGGCGCACCCAGGCAGCGGCCAAGGATATAGAACACCTCGCGAAAACGATCCATGCCATCTTTATAAACCGTTTTTAAATACGCGGCCGCGGCATCGTCAATCAGCCCCCGGGTGCGGGCACGTTCAATCGCATCACGATTTTTTGCGTCGTTTTCCAACGTTAAATCACGGATATAGTTTTCCGGATATTTCGGCTGCATAACACGTCACCTGTTACTTCATAATTGGGAATAAAATAACGTCACGCAGCGTCGGCTGGTCCGCGATAATGGAAAAGAAGCGGTCAATCCCAAGCCCTAGGCCCGAAATCGGCGGCATGCCATGTTCCATCGCACGCAGAAAATCTTCGTCCAGGTCAAATGCTTCTTCGTCGCCGGCGGCTTTGTTTTTCGCCTGTTCTGCGAATGCGGCACGCTGAACGATTGGGTCAACCAGTTCCGAATATGCCTTGATCAATTCGGCCCCGCAGACGATTAACTGGAAAATATCAATACGGCGATCGTCCGCGTCATTACGACGCGCCAACGGGATCATATACGCCGGGTAGTTATAAACAATCGCCGGGTTTATAATCTGATCGCGAACCTTGCGCTTAAATACATAATCAACAATTGCCGGGACGGATTTTAGCGGTTCAAGCTCGTCCGCGGGGAACATACCCGCCGATACCAGCTGCGATTTTAGCGCGTCCGTATCCGTAAATTCCAAAATATCTACGCCTAAAAGTTCATTCATACGCGCCGTATAGTCAATTTCTGTGTATTTTGAAAAATCCAGCTTCTGGCCCTGGTATTCTATTTCCAGCGTGCCGCGCAGTTTCATAATAATCTGCTGAATCATTGCCCATGAAAATTCAATGTTTCGTTTATAGTCCCAATACGCCGCATACCATTCCAGCATCGTAAATTCCTGAAGATGCATTGCATCCATACCTTCGTTCCGGAAATTTTTACCCAGTTCATATACACGATCAAAACCCGCCGCAATCGTTTGCTTTAAGAACAATTCCGGCGCAATTCGCAGGTAAAAATCCGCATCCAGCGCATTGTGATGCGTAATAAACGGACGCGCCGCCGCACCGGATGCAACAACCTGCATGATCGGTGTTTCAACCTCTATAAACCCGTTATTATTTAAATAATCACGGATAAGGCGCAGCATCTGAAAACGCATCTTCATCGTGCGACGTGTATCCTCGTTCGCGATAATATCCAGGTAACGCTGACGATAGCGCGTTTCCATATCCGTTAGGCCATGAAACTTTTCCGGTAACGGCCGCAGAGCCTTGGACAGAATGTCATACGATGATACGCGAACAGTTAATTCCCCCGCCGTCGTATGATAAAGTTCCCCCGTAATACCAATGAAATCACCTAAATCAACATTAGATTTCATAAATTTATACTGATCTTCGCCAAGTTCTTCGCGGGACATGGAAAACTGAATCTCGCCGTCAATATCATAAATACGGCCGAACATTAATTTGCCCAGCCAACGCAGTGCCGTAACACGCCCCGCCAAGCGCACAGCCGAACCATCCGATAAATCACGCGCCGCAATAATCGTATGACTGCGGTCAAAGCTATCCTTCCATACTATGCCATCACGAGCACGAATATTTTCAGCCTTTTGCAGGCGCGCCTCTAGTTCATTCGTTGATATGGTTGTGTTTTCTGCCATCGTTTGATCCCCTTTTGGACGTTATTATTTAAAAACGGACGCTGAAAAAGTGCGTCCGTAATTCATACTACTGGTCGCACCGCTGTTTACAAAGATTTTTTTAATACTATAACCATTACTACCCGTGTTTGACCCAAATTTATTTGTGATTTCGGTTTACTTATCACAGCGCTGATAATTATTAACAAAAAAATACAAAAAGTAAAGGAATAATTCACCGAATTACATAATTAACTATTGACAAATCAAATTTTAGCACTATTATATAAAACATCATGAAGAAACCAGAACTATCTATTATCATACCTATGTATAATGCACGCGATTCAATTGAAGCGTGTATTGAAAGTCTGTTGACCCAGCGTGATTTTGGCCTATGCGAGGCTATTGTTATTAATGACGGATCAGACGACGGGTGCGAAAAAATCGTCGAGAAATACGCCCAGGCCCATTCTAATATAAAACTTATAAACCAAGAAAACGCCGGCGTATCGGCGGCGCGAAATATCGGAATGTCAAAGGCACGCGGTAAAAATATAATGTTTCTGGATTCGGACGATATTATCGGAATTAAATACAAGAGTGTCGCCCATTATTTCCCTAATCCTCGTAATCGCAATGAAATTGATATGATGTCAGGGTCATATATTTTCACAGACGACCAGATCCCGACATACGCCGTTGATACTAAATATCTATATAATATGCTATATACCGCACGCAATACCGATAGCGATATTGTAATGGGCGGAAAAGTAACGTTGGACGATACAAAAAACGAACTTAGCCAGCTGGTTTATACCCGCGATACGCAATATACCGCCAGCCCCCGCGACAAATCCATAATCATGACCCAGACCGACCTGCGCGAGTCTGCGAATTTCGCGGTTTATAACCGAAAATTCCTGGCGAATTATAAACTAACCTTTAAATACGGGATGCAGCTGGACGAAGATATGCTGTTCTGCATGCTGGCCGTATTTTACGCAAATAAAGTATCCGCGATATCAGATTCTGCGTATCTATACCTGCGTCATGCAGATTCACTGTCCAATATATCCGGACGTACGGCGCGCGAACAAAAATATACTATCGCCGATATTCAACGCTACTCGGTCCTGCTGCAGCATATCGCGAAACGCCCGGCATATGCCGCCGAATACACAAAATGGCTGAAAACATTTTCATATCACGGCGAACATGCAAAATATCGCCAAAAGAATTTCCCACCGAATTTCTGCTGGACATGTCCGCGCGATAAATGCCGCGATTGCCCGACGGCCAAATATATAAAACAACTAACCGAAAACAATATATCAATGTTTTTCGCTAATACTAGATAATAAAAAAATCCCCCGAATGGGGGATTTTTAAAACTCAAACCGCAGGCCAAGCATTATATTTGCATAAATCATATTTTCTGCGCTGAACCAATCACGGGTACGCGTTCCGGCATCATTCTTTAACGCCCATTTAACCTTTGGTATATATGCAACGCGCGCGCCAAAGTCAAAGAACAGGTTTTCCGTAACACCATACGATACACCCGCCGCAATTACCCCCGCAACATTAGATGTATTTTTTTCAGAACGATTAAATTGAATTACCCCATACGGGTCGCGTTCCCCAAAATTCTGTAAATCGGCGTCACTGGATAAATCACCGTACGGGTCAACCAGATTTAGCGTCGTTTTACTGTCCGCATATCCGAATCCAAAACCGATATACGGGATCATTGTACGCGTCGGTTTATATAACCCGTCAAAGAAATCATAAAACGCCATAGCACTGATAATATCCGTTGAAATATTGGAATGAACCGCGCCACTTTCCACGTGAACGACCGCCCCTTCTATTGCGCCACCGGTAAGTGTTAAGTCCCCTTCGAATAACGGGGATACGTTATATTCGCTTTCGGTTATGTGATCCCATCCGATTTCAACACGCCACTGCGGACGATTTGGAATTGTCCATCCGATACTGGCCCCGGCCGCAAATGCAAATTCACGATAATCCTCGGTCGCGGCCAAAGTGCTAAGATCCCCATAGCCCAGATATTCAAAATCACCACAATCGGTGCAGTTTTTATAATACGCCTCGGATATAACCTGGCCGGTTGTGGGGTTATAATAGTAATTAGGGGTAAGCGACCCGACATCATTTTTTATCGCCCCGAATCCCATTGACGCGCCACCACGTGCCGATATAACAAATCGCGATCCGTCATCCGCATATGACCCGTCCCTGATATAGTTACCCGAATATTGCCAATTGGCATTCGCCGCCACCGGCAGAATGCATGCTAAGATTGATAAAATATATAAGAATCTGTTTTTCATGCTAAATATTATATCATAAATCAGCACGCAATTAAAACACAAAAAAAGGGGACGTTTGCCCCGTTTTTTATTCGCTGATAAACCCGCCGGATTGCATTTTCCACAATCGGGCGTATTCCCCGCCCTGGCGCAGCAATGTATGGTGCGATCCCTGTTCAATTACATGGCCGCGATTAATAACAATTATTTTATCCATATTACGCAACGTTGATAAACGGTGCGCAACCGCGATCGTCGTACGTCCGGCCGATAGCGCATCAAATGATTTCTGAATCGCGACCTCGGTTTCGCTGTCCAGTGCGGACGTCGCCTCGTCCAGGATCAGGATCGGGGCATCTTTTAAAAACGCGCGAGCGATTGCGATACGCTGACGCTGACCGCCCGATAGCTTTATACCGCGATCCCCGACCAGGGAATCATATTTTTTCTCGGTCGCCATAATAAACTTATCCGCCGCCGCGCACTTTGACGCACGCCGAACCTGATCATATGACGCACCCGGGCGGCCGTATGATATATTTTCCAATATCGTACGATTAAACATCGTCGGATCTTGGGGGATAAATGATATATTTCTGCGCAGTGATTCCTGGGATACGCAGCGTATATTTTGACCGTCAATTAATATCTCGCCCGAATTCGGGTCGTAAAATCGCATGATTAAGTTTACAAGCGTCGTTTTACCCGCGCCGGACGCCCCGACCAGCCCGATCCGTTCCCCCGGGTTTATAACTAAATTAAAATTACGCAGAATCCATTTATTTTTATACTTAAACGATACGTTTCTAAATTCAATTTTTCCGTGTGCTGCGACTAAATCCGGGGCATTCGGAATATCCGCAACCTCAATCGGCGCACAGAGTTCATCATATGATTTTTTTGCACTGCCAAGCTTATCTACCACATCAGGGATTACATCAACTATCCCGGATATCGCGCCCATAACTGTAACATATACAGATATGGTAAATACGATATCAGATATCTGAACTTCGCCATTCGCATACAGCCACACGCACAACATCATCGTTGCCCCGAACATAATATCCCACATAAAACTTGGGACGACCCAGAATAATCGCTGCATAAATGCGGAATGTATTTCGTCACGAATTCTTTTTTCCCGCGGCGCGCGCAGATATTCACGTTCCGTTCGTGCGCCCGCAAATAACTTTACAATTGAAAAATTAGACAGGCTGTCAATCAGCTTTCCGGTCAGGCCCGACCGAGAATCACTGGCCTGTTTTGATGCCCGGTGCATCGGGCGCATCAGGGCCACGCTGTATACCAAACGCAGAACAAATGCCGCTGCTAAAATCATTGCGACGTATCCATTTATACCGACAACCAACGCAACGTTTAACATCATCACAGCCACCAGTCCGATTATACGAACAAAGTCTACTATTAACCCGTAACCGTCGGCGACAAATGATATCTGGGAATTAATTTTTCCCGCCATACGCCCGGCCCAAAACGACATAGACTGATTTTGAACATATTCTGTTAATTCTTCGGATATCTGGTTTGAAATCTTTGGCCGCCAGCGTGAAAACAGCATAGATCGCATTGCCCCGCCAAATGAAAACGACATCTCTAGCAGCATTATTAATAAAACCGTTGGCATGGCAAATGACATAAATTCCGCGACGCCTGTAACGGGGCGTTCAAATAACGCGATAAACCAACGCTGACACAGCGGCTGCCATACACTCCATGACATAATCCATAGCATAAAAAACAGCCATACGATCTGAATTGCCCAAAAACCGCGTGCACCGTATTTAACGTAAAAAACAAACAAAGACTTCGGCAGTCCAGTATTTTTATTAGTATTCATATCATCTTTCCTTGATAGTCCAAACGACCGTTTGGATTAGGCGCAAAATAAAAAAAACAATGCTCCGAAATCCGGGGAAAAATAAATATAAAAAAAGACAATCCAAACGGTGGTTTTAATTCGGCAAAAATGCCACCAACACCACATTGGAAATTATCACTATTTTTTCCCGGCAAACGCAAAATCCAAACCACCGTTTG
>CALDAH010000021.1 GCA_937903135.1 uncultured Alphaproteobacteria bacterium
CGGCCAAGTGCGGCATATCTTCAACCGGGACAACCTTGGATACAATACCCTTGTTCCCGTGACGTCCGGCCATTTTATCACCCGGCTGCAGTTTCATTTTATGCGCGATGTATACTTTAACTTCTTTTAATACACCGGCGTTTAATGAATTGCTTTCGGTTGCCTTTGAAATCTCGGCATCTGCTTTTTCATTTAACAGTTTCAGCTTCAGAACATGCTGTTCACGCAGTTCATCTATTTTTGCCTGAGCTTCTTTGTTTTTAACGACCAGTTTTTTAACATCGGCCGGTTTAATACCTTCGAAAACTTCTTCGGTTAGTTTTTTGCCAATAAACGGCTTTAAACTTCCCGCGCCATTTTCAATAACCATTCCTTCTGCGATCTGGAATATCTGGTCGGCAAAGCCTTTTTCAATAATTGATGTTTCTTCTTCGCGGTCTTTGTTAATTTTTTCAATTTTCTGCAGTTCGATCATCTGCGTGCGTTCGTCTTTCTTAACACCGTGACGGGTTAAAACGTTTACACCGATAACCGTCCCTTCTTCGTTCGGGCCAACCTTTAGCGAAGAATCCTTAACATTTAACGCCTTTTCACCAAAGATATTACGCAACAGCGCTTCTTCGGGGGTTAAAAGTGTTTCGGATTTTGGCGATACGCGACCGACCAAGATGTCACCTTGTTTTACGCGTGCACCGACATAAATAATACCAGATTCGTCAAGGTTCTTTAACGCTTCCTCGCTAACGTTCGGAATATCACGGGTTAGTGTTTCCGGCCCTAGCTGGGTATCGCGAACCTTAACTTCTTTTTCAACAATCTTAATTGATGTAAATACGTCGTCGCGGGAAATACGTTCCGAAATAACAATAGAGTCTTCGTAGTTATACCCACGCCACGGCATAAATGCAACCAATACATTGCGCCCAAGTGCCAATTCACCATAGTTCATAGACGAACCGTCCGCGATAATATCACCGGCCGATATACGATCCCCGACCTTAACCAACGGTTTTTGGTGAATTAGCGTTTCACTGTTACTGCGTTCAAATTTTTCCAAATTGTAAATATCAACGCCGGTTACAACATTACGGCTGTTCATACATTTAACAACAATTCGGTTCGCATCAACAGATTCAACAATACCACTGTGCTTTGCAACTGTACCGGTTCTGGAATCACGTGCAACCTCGCGTTCAATACCTGTTCCGACCAGTGGCGCTTGAACACGCATTAACGGAACAGCCTGACGCTGCATGTTAGATCCCATCAATGCACGGTTAGCGTCGTCGTTTTCAACGAACGGTATTAACCCTGTCGCAATAGATACAACCTGACGCGGTTCAACGTCAATCAAGTCAATTTCTTCTTTTGGGATCATGGTAAATTCACCGTCAACACGCGCCGTTACCATATCTTCGGCCAAAACGCCCGCTGATGTGGTCGGGGTATTACCCTGGGCGATTTTATGCCCCAGTTCCTCGTCCGCGGTTAAATATACCATTTTGTCGGTAATTTTGCTGTTTTCAACGACATAATACGGTGTTTCAATAAACCCATATGGATTTACGCGCGCATATGATGCCAAATGGTTAATCAAACCAATATTTGCACCTTCGGGCGTATGAATCGGGCATAAACGACCATAGTGTGTCGGATGAACGTCACGAACGTCAATACCGGCACGTTCACGGTTTAATCCGCCCGGCCCTAATGCAGAAATCAAACGTTTATGTTCAACTTCGGCCAATGGGTTATATGCGTCCATAAACTGTGACAGCTGTGATGTACCCAAAAATTCTGATACCAGTGACATTAACGGTTTAACGTTAATTACGTCCTGGGGCTGCATATTTGCGATATTCGGGCTGGACAGTGCCTCGCGAACCAGTCGTTCAATGCGAACCATACCTGTGCGGAAATTCTGTTCCAGTAATTCACCAACCGTGCGTACGCGACGATTTGACAGGTTATCAATATCATCAATCGTATCCTTGCGATCAATAATATTGGTAAGTGTTTTTAACACAGCCAAGAAATCTGCTTTTGTTAACAAACGTTCGTCTTCTGGTTTTTTACCGGATTCAATCTTTAAACGTTTATTCATCTTAAAGCGGCCGACGGCAGATAAATCATAATATGCGGCATCAAAACCTTGGCGCATAAACAGATTAATCGCAGCCTCGAGTGTCGGACGTTCGCCCGGACGGATAATGTTATAGATTTCAATTAATGCCTCTTCGCGATTTGTGGTTTTATCCGCCATTAAAGTATTGCGCATATGGGCACTAATCGTTGCATTATCAATAGATATCAGGGATATATTTTTAACACCCATTTTATCCAGATCCGCCAGAACTTCTTCTGTGATTTCTGTACCGGCCGGGAAAACAACTTCGTCGCCGGACATAATCGGTTCGAATAAATATTCCCCTACCAGTGCGTCTGTTTCAATTCCGAATTCTTTGGGTGCGGCGGTAATTTTCGCCAAACGCTTAGCGTTTAAGCGATCACCCTTATTCGCCAGATTCTTATTATCTTTTGGGTTAATTAAATCATAATTCAGGCGATATTTATCCAGTCCTTCAAAATCTGCGGTCTGGCCGATCCAGATTTTGCCGTTAAATGATAATGGAATTTGTTTATAAAACGCAGACAGGATTTCCGTATCCGACATACCACGAATTGTGGTTTTACGCGGGTCGGCGGCCCATTTCTTTTCATCATCTTTTGCCGGCAAGCAACGCAATAATACCGTTGCCGGGATTTTACGACGACGATCAATACGTGCATAAATTACGCCTTTACTTTCCTCGAAATCAATCCAGCTGCCGTGTTCTGGGATAATACGCGCGGTATATGTAACCGGGTTTCCTGCAACCTTGGCTTCTTTGGTGGTTGCAAACACAACACCTTGGGCGCGATGCATCTGGGATACGATAACACGTTCAACCCCTGCGGCGATAAAGCTTCCGCGTTCCGTCATTAATGGAACTTCGCCCATAAATATTTCTTGTTCTTTGATATCGCGCAAAGTTTTTTTGCCGTCTTCGGCGATGTCCCATAAAATTAATCTCAGCTTCAGTTTCAGCTTGCTGGAATATGTTAAATTACGCAGCATGCATTCTTTTACAGTATATACCGGTTTATCCAATGTATATTCAACGAATTCAAGATCGGCGATTCCTGCATAATCCTTAATCGGGAACATGGACGAGAATACGTTTTGCAGCCCAATGTTTTTGCGATTTTGCGGATCAACATCGGCCTGTAAAAAGTCCTTATAGGAATCGTATTGAATTTCAACTAAATCAGGAAGCGGAGTTTGCAAAAAACTTTTACCAAAAGATTTTCTAAGTTTTTGGATAACTGCCATGGGTATCAATCCTTTTTTCTGTGCGTTTTGCAAACAAAACAATTATATCTGTATTTACGCCTGTGCGCCCGCCTGGGAAAAAATCCCCGGCGGGCATGGCGTGCGCGTTAAATAAACGCGACTTTTTTTTCTGCGAACGTTACGTTCGCGTTGCAGAATTATTTCAATTCTACTTTTGCGCCGGCGGCTTCCAACGTCGCTTTCATTTTTTCAGCTTCGTCTTTTGCTACGCCTTCTTTTACAGCCTTAGGTGCAGATTCAACCAAAGCTTTCGCTTCGCCTAAACCTAATCCTGTGATATCTTTAACCGCTTTGATAACATTCAATTTGTTTGCACCAACTTCGGCCAAAACAACATTGAATTCACTTTTTTCTTCGGCGGCTGCGGCGGCCGGACCTGCTGCAACAGCAACAGCGGCAGCGGCGCTAACGCCCCATGTTTCTTCCAGTGCCTTGGACAGTTCAACTGCTTCCAAAACGGTCAATTTTGACAATTCTTCAACTAATTTCTGAATGTCTGCCATTTTATTACTCCTATTCAGTAACTTAGAATCTATTACGATTCTGTATTATTAATTCTTTTTTCCATACTCTGCTGAAACGCGTGCTAAACGTGATCCCGGTTCTACCAAGATACGTGCGATTGTACCACGAATTTCCAACAGCGAAGGAAGCTTGGATAATTGCACAATTCCGTCTTTGTCCAAAACGTCTGCATCCATTTTACCACCAACGATTGTCAAATTTGGATGTTCATCGGCAAATTTGGCCAATACTTTGGTAACCGCTAAACCGTCTGTTGCGATTGCAACCGCGGTCGGGCGTTTCATCATATCAGATACAGGCTCGAAATCAGTGTCTTTTAACGCCAATTTCATCAAACGGTTTTTAACAACTTTAAAAACAGAAACCAATGGACGTAATTCGTTACGCAGGCTTTCCATTTCACGAACTGTCAAACCATTATTTTCAACAACGAAAATACCGTTTGCATCTTTCAAGGACGACTGCAACGCTGAAATCAAATCTGATTTTTCTTCGCGTCTCATTATATACCCTTACTTCGTCTTTTGTTTAACTTTCCATCCGGGTTTCCCCGGGATGGGGCTTTTGTTCCTGCCCCAAAGAATTTTTCTTTGTCTATGATGGCAATTAAGCAGGCGTTCCCGCACCATCAGTCTCGGACAGAAATCTCTCTGCGGGCGCAACCCGTCGGTCACACCCGCGTTTATTATTTTACATCAACCTTCAGGCCCGGACCCTGGGTTGTTGCAACTGCACACCCTAGGATATATTGACCTTTTGCGGATGCAGGTTTAATCTTTTTCAGCTGTTCGATCAGTGCATTGGCGTTTTCAACCAATTTTTCGGTTGAAAATGACATTTTACCGATACCAGCGTGGATTATACCTTTCTTTTCCGCACGGTATTCAATCTGACCCGCTTTTGCGGTCGCGACCGCTTCGGCGACATTATTTGTAACCGTACCCAGTTTCGGATTCGGCATTAAACCCTTTGGCCCTAAGATACGCGCAACCTTAGACATTTTAGGCATCATGTCAGGTGTGGCAATAACACGGTCAAAGTTAATTTCACCCGCAGCAACTTTTTCAATTAATTCTTCGCCACCAACAACATCTGCACCGGCTTTTTTTGCCTCGTCCTGCAGATTTGCTGTAAATACCGCAACGCGAACAGATTTACCAGTCCCGTTCGGCAGCGACAGCATACCACGAATGTTTTGATCAGCCTTGGTTACGTCAATACCTAAACGGATTGCGATTTCCAAGCTTTCATCAAATTTTTTAGAACAATACGGGCGCAGAGCTTCGATCGCATCAGCGATTGAATATGTTTTATCTGTATCCAGATTCGCCCATGTTTTTTGTCTTTTAGTCAGTTTCATATCTTATTCCTCCACCTTTACGCCCATTGAACGGCACTGACCTGCAACGATATTCATCGCAGATTCAATGGTAGAGCAATTTAAGTCCGGCATTTTCGCTTCGGCGATTTCTTTGATCTGATCCTTAGATAATGTCCCAATGAAATCACGGCCCGGTTTATGTGAACCAATTTTTGCCTTTAACGCCTTTTTAATATAATACGATACAGGCGGCAACTTCATAATAAATTCAAAGCTGCGGTCTGTATAAACCGTGATAATGCACGGGATCGGCATACCCGGTTCTTTGTCAGACGTTTTGTCATTAAACTGTTTGCAGAATTCGGCGATATTTACACCCGCCGCACCCAACGCCGGCCCAATTGGTGGCGCAGGATTTGCCTGTTTTGCCGGGACGACCAGTTTGACCAATCCCTTAACTTCTTTTTTTGCCATTTTATTCACTCCATTTTTTTGGTTAGTGTCGTGGTACGATGTGGCGCATCTACCACCGGATTTTTAGCGGAGTTATTTCCACAAAAACCCAAAAACTTTTAGTGATTTTTACCTTTATAGTAATTCGCAATCACCCTTTTTGCCCAGCCCCGATTTTAACGCCGATAATTTTCCAACAAGACCTGAATACGCAACATCATTACAATCTTGTCAGACGACGGTGACATCTAAACACGTTTGCCCATTATACACGTTCCACCTGACCGAAGTCCAGTTCGACGCTGGTCTCGCGACCGAAAACCAAAATCGTTACGGTCATTTTCTGCTTCAGATTATCAACCTCTGACGCGACGCCGTTAAAGCCTGCGAACGGGCCGTCTATTACATGAACCTCTTGGCCGACATTGTATTCAATATCATCGGCAACGACCGCACCCTCTTCTACCTGTTTCTGCAGGCGGCGAGCCTCTTCTTCGCTAACGGCGATTGGTTTATTTTTTGCCCCTAAAAACATAACAACCTGGGGCATTAATTTTACCAATGAAAACGTTTCGTTATTCAAAACCATCTGAACAACAATATATCCGGGAAAGAACTTTTTTTCAGACTTAACACGTTTACCGGCCTTGATTTCCGTAACCTCACGCGTTGGGACTAATATTTCGCCGAACAACGCATTTAAACGCCGTTTATCAATCTGTTCACGCAGACCACGTGCAACCTTATCTTCGCACCCGGTATGAACATTTACGACGAACCACTGCATTTTGTTTTCCATATGCACTTCCTTTCACAGTTTAGAAAATCCAACCAACCATCATGTTTAAAGCACTGTCAACAACAAAAAAGAACAATGCCGCCAAACCCGAAAACACCAGAATCATCGTCGTGGCACGAATTACACTATCGCGTGATGGCCATACAATTTTAAACCATTCCCCGCGTACCGATTTAATATATTCCAGTATTTTTTTCATAAACTTTATCCAATATTATCAATACGTTAATTACCACAACTAAATTTTCAAAAATATGACAATTCCGCCATATTTTAGAAAATTTTACTGGCAGGGGCAGAAGGAATCGAACCCTCATCCGCGGTTTTGGAGACCGATATTCTACCGTTGAACTATGCCCCTAATATTTACGTATTACCCCCATCAATCTTGTACCGCTGACCCCATTAGTCGGGGCTAGAATAGCATAACAATACAAAAAATCAAGTGGAAAGTATTATATGATTTTAATCACCCGGATGCAAGTAAATTATCACTAACTTTATTATAAAATACAAATTATACGCACTTTTTACTTGCACCCGGGTTATATTTTTGTCTATCATTTACATATTACCAGGGGGAGAAAGACGTGCCAAACCGCATAGAACCACCAATTTTAATGTCCAGACTGCTAACCTTTGTATTTGCCGGCGCGGGGGTTACGTTAATCGTTTTGTTATTTACGTTATATAAAATGTTCCCTCTGAACCGCCCACAGGTTTTCTTTTTACTTGGCCAGCGTCATAACGACGTAGAGGTATATTTGCGCGAACTGCCCCCGGCGGATGAAAACCTGGATAGATACAAGCGTGCGTTTATTCGCGAATACATCAAGGCACGTAATGAAATCGTACCAAACGCCAAAACGATGGAAGAAAAATGGCGTGCCAGCGAAGACGGTATTGTTCGTACGTGGTCAACGGATAAAGTATTCGGGGATTTCGTTCAAACCGCGATGTGGAATGCGATGATGAACAACGTTCCGGATTTTGAATTTTCATGCTCGGTTGAGTTTCATCCCGGGACAATTACACCATACACCCAGGCAAAAGATACATATATTGTTAATTTTAGCTATTTTTGTGCAGATAATGATAGACAGATACCACGAAAAGATTATAAAATAAAACTACGGCTGGATTTAAAAGATGGCTCTACGTTAAAATGGGCCGATCGTATAAATAACCCGCTGGGGATTCGCGTCGCGGAATATTCAATTGAATCCGGGAATGGCGACCCGCTAGATACTGGTTTTTTAGGCAACGAATAACCATATAAAACGGAAGGAAAATTGGCATGATGTTTTTAAATGCGTTTAAGTTAAATATATCTATATTCTGCTTGGCAAGTTTATGTATTGTTTCAATGCCTGCGGCGGGCGCAGAATACGGGATTCAGTCTGCCTGGGATAACCCGAATGCTAATATGGCGGCCGGCAGTTTAAAACCGGGGTATGCGCAATTGGCATGGGCCGCCGGCAGTGTTTTACCAATTAAACTTCGTAACGGTATGGTAACCATGGTATCATTGCCCGCAGGCGAACAGATCAGCGACGTTGTAATCGGCAACGACGGGTTGTTTAGTATTGACGCGACCCAGGGTGGGCGAACAATGTTTATAACACCTGCATCGGGGAATATGGGATCTGATACAAATATGATTGTAACGGGCAAATCCGGGAATACATATGTTTTTTATCTGCGAAGCGA
>CALDAH010000022.1 GCA_937903135.1 uncultured Alphaproteobacteria bacterium
GTATTAAAATTATCAGGGTATGATATTGGAAACCTGGCTGAGTTTCGTTCAATTGGCGGGCTGCCGGGGCATCCGGAATTCGGAATCCCCGGGGTGGATGCAACGACCGGACCGCTGGGCCAGGGCGTGGGCAACGCGGTAGGGCTGGCGCTGGCCCAGAAAATAGGTAAATCTGCGGGGCGGA
This sequence comes from uncultured Alphaproteobacteria bacterium, assembly GCA_937903135.1. Classification (GTDB taxonomy): domain Bacteria; phylum Pseudomonadota; class Alphaproteobacteria; order Rs-D84; family Rs-D84; genus Enterousia. The sequence continues at coordinate 185 of CALDAH010000022.1, forward strand.
CATATTGTCTGTGCTCGGATGGTGATTTAATGGAAGGGGTTGCCGCCGAATCAATTGCATTCGCTGGGCGGTATAAATTAAATAATCTGGTTCTGATCTGGGATGATACGGGATTAGTATTGATGGCCCGGCATTGACGGATATTGATGTTCCCGCGCGTATGCGGGCGGCCGGGTGGTGCGTGTTGTCGGTCGCGGGCGATGATTTTACAAAAATTAATCGCGCGCTTTCGGATGCACAAAAATCCAAGACCCCGGTGTTTATTCAGGTCAAGACCCAGATCGGTCGCGGTTCGTCGGTCGCCGGGAAGCCGCGTGCGCATGGACTGGGGATTTCCGCGGATGAAATCGGGCGTTTGGCATCACAGCTGTTGTCGCCACGCGGTATTGATTTATGGGCCGGGATCACAGATGAACCGATAAATGTCGTTGATGCCGATTCAATGGTTGATATCCCAGCTGTTTCCGCGCCAATTACCAAGGGCGAGATTTCCACGCGTGAGTTGTCGGGGATATATCTAAATGAACTAATTGCAGCCGGCGTTCCGCTGGTCGGGGGCAGTGCGGATCTTGGCGGCAGTACAAATTCGCGCGTTGCGCATTCACGTGATATTACGCCGCCGGGATTTGACGGGAATTATATAAACTATGGCGTTCGCGAACATGCGATGGGCGCGATAATGAACGGACTGGCGGCGGCCGGGCTGCGCCCGTATGGTGCGACTTTCCTGGTGTTTAGTGATTATATGCGCCCGAGTATTCGCATCGCAGCGTTATCGGGGTTGCCGGTGATTTATGTATTTACGCACGATAGCGTTGCCGTCGGCGAAGATGGGCCGACGCATCAGCCGGTTGAACAGTTGCCGTCACTGCGATTAATCCCGAATTTGAATGTTTTTCGCCCCTGTAATATGGCCGAGGTCGCGTATTCATGGCGCGCCGCGATCGCCGATATCGTTCGGCCATCGTGTATTATTTTGTCGCGGCAAAAAATACGCCAGATTGAAACGCCCGCCGCCACGGATTTATCACGCGGGGCATATGTTATATGGCCGGCCGCCACGCGACGTGTGCGGGCGACAATTATTGCAACCGGGTCCGAGGTGTCGTTCGCCGTCGCGGTTGCTAAAAAAATGGGGAATTCGGTTCAGGTTGTATCTATGCCGTCGGTCGGGGCATTCCGTGCCCAGGATTGCAGATATAAACGCCAAATCCTGCGCGGGTTTGTTATCGCCATAGAAGCGGCGGCCGCCGCCCCATGGTTTGAATTCGCAGACGCGGTTGTCGGGGTTGATGAATTCGGCGTATCCGGGCCGGGCGGGGCGGTATATAAACTAATGGGGTTTGATGTTGATGCCGTGGCACGTGATTTGGCCAAAAAAATAAAATAATAATTATGGCAGATTATATATTTACCACATCATACGGCGAAGAAATTCCGGTAATAATTACCACACGTCGCGGCGTGCGCAATATTACATTGCGGCCAAAGATTGCGCCACGTCATGAATTGCATATATCTAAGCCGTGGCTGGCACGGGATGCGGCGGCATTGCGATTTTTAGAATCCAAGCGTCGCTGGGCGGAATCTATTTTTGCGCGCGCCCCGGCAAAGGTTCGCATCGCGCCGGGGGATGAAATTGAATTCTTAGGGCGCACGGTTTTATTAGCACACGACCCGACGCGTCGCGGGAATATAATAACGAACGACGCCGGCCGGGATGTTTTAATTATCGGCGGTGCATCGGATATGTTTGAACGGCGTGTGCGTGATTTTATAAAATCGGAATTCTTAGGCGCGGTAAAGCAAATAATCCGCACCGCGCCGCGTGATCTGTGGCCGCGACGAATTGCATTGCGTGATACGACGACGCGCTGGGGCAGCTGTTCTACGACGGGGACTATATCGTTTTCGTGGCGTTTGGCGTTTGCGCCAACGGATGTTATGCGATATGTGGTAATGCACGAACTGGCCCATTGTGTTCATATGGATCATTCGCCCGAGTTCTGGGCGACAGTTCGGGATTTATACGGATTCGGGGTGGAACGGGCAAAGCGTTGGCTGACGCAGCACGGGGCAGAGTTGCATCGTTATTTTTAGTCGGGCATTAATTTCCTTGAATTTACGATTTTTTATCGTATTATCAGATGGTGATGACATATTCTGTAATGATTTTTAAATTCCATCACGCCCGTCGGGCGGCATATTAGCAATTTTGTTTTATATATGATATAATTGACATTAACATGTCGTATTTATTTTTATTCAAAACCATAGGAATTTTATAATGGATCTAAAACCGACTAAACCATTATCCGGATTTATAGAATTATTACCTGCGCAGCAGCGGTGCTTTGACGAATGTGCGGGACGTATGCTGAATGTTCTGCGGATGGCGGGTTTTTCTAATCTGGACCTGCCGGCGATTGAACGTGCCGAGGTTTTAACCGACAAAGACAATTGGGACGAGATTGAAACCCAGATGTTCCTGTTTCAAAAAGGCGATACAAAAATGGGCTTGCGATATGACGGGACGGTTGGATTATCGCGATATGTCGCCGGGCATTTAAATGATTTAACATTCCCGTTCCGTGCCAGTCAGTTTTCAAAAAGATATCGCGGGGAACGCGCACAGCGCGGCCGTTATCGCGAATTTTATCAGATGGATATGGATATTATGGGGATAAATGCACTGTCGGTAAATTATGACGCCGAAATTATCGCCGTAATACAGCGAACGCTTAACGCGGTTGCGGAATTTATCGGGGAAAACTATGTTCGTATCGGCAGCCGTCCATTCTGGGATGCGTTATTTGATTATCTGGATCTAAGCGATGATCAGAAAAAATCAGTTTTCGTTTTAATTGATAAAAAAGATAAAATGGGCGACGCAGACTTCGCCGAAGGGTTGGCTGATACAATTGGCGATGATAAAAAAGAAAATGAAATAAAGTCAGTATTTATAAACGGTTACAGCGGATTCTTAAACAAATCTGATAAGCTGGATTCTGCGATATCAGAGCTTACGGATTTTATGAAAATTTTATCCGAGTTCGGTGTAAAAAACGCGGAAATTGATTTGGCAATCACCCGCGGGTTGGCGTATTACACGGGGCTGGTTTTTGAATTCGGCCTGGCGTCGCATCCGGAATTGGGGACGGCCGCAGGTGGCGGGCGTTATGCTGATTTGGCAGGTAAATTTTCCAAGACCAAGATAATTGGCGTTGGTGCGGCGATTGGTTTTTCACGTATTTTCGTTGCGATGCTGGAATCGGGGCAGATTGATCTGTCGCGTTTTGAACGCCCGATTGATGCGGCTGTGTTGGTTATGGGGGCACAGAACACCGGATATGCGATATCTGTTTTAAACGCGCTGCGCGATGCCGGGGTTGCGTCGGTCGCATATTTGGATGCCGATAAAAAGTTTAAAAATCAGATTGAATACGCTGATAAAATTATGGCTAAATACAGCATAATAATCGGCGAAGATGAAGCGAAAAATCAGGTTTTGTCGGTTAAAAATATGACGTCCGGTGAACAGGTTTTGCTGGGCGTAATGGAAGCAATTAAATTACTAAAGAACGCATAAAATGATAATAGAACAGAAATTAAAAGATATTCAATCGCGGGCCGCCGACATAGAAGCACAGATGAATTCCGGCGAGGTGTCGGGCGATCAGCTGACGCGTTTATCAAAAGAGTATTCGCGACTGTCCGAGATTTTGCCGTTAATTGCGGAATATTTTCAGACGGTTCAGGGGATTGCCGATGCCGAAGAGGCGCAGAATGACCCCGAACTCAGGGCGATTGCACAGGAACAGTTGGTGGAATTAAATCATGTATTGCCGGATATAGAACGCCGGCTGCAGATTGCGTTACTGCCGCGCGACGATGCGGATGATAACGGTGTTATTATGGAAATTCGCGCCGGTGTCGGGGGCGAGGAATCTGCGCTATTCGCCGGTGATTTATTTAATCAGTATAAATCATATGCGCTGCGCCAGGGATGGCGGGTTGAGGTCGTTGAGGAAAACGCAACATCGCTGCGCGGGTATAAAGAAATCGTGTTTAAAATTGACGGCGTTGGGGCATATGCTCGTATGAAATTTGAATCGGGAATTCATCGTGTTCAGCGCGTTCCTGAAACCGAGGCAGGGGGGCGTATTCATACCAGTGCTGCGTCCGTTGCCGTAATGCCAGAGGCAAAAGATATTGACGTTGTAATTGATGAAAAGGATATCAGAATTGATATTTTCCGTGCGTCCGGTGCAGGTGGTCAGCACGTTAATAAAACCGATAGTGCGATACGTATCACGCATTTCCCGTCGGGGATTGTTGTTACGTGTCAAAATGAACGCAGCCAGCTGCAAAATAAACTATCGGCGATGGCCGTATTGCGTTCAAAACTGTATGAAAAACAGCGTAATGAACAAATGAGTGCCAGTAACGCATCGCGTAAGACGATGGTCGGATCGGGCGATCGCAGTGAAAAAATCAGAACGTATAATTTCCCCGAACAGCGCGTTACGGATCATCGTATTAAGCTGACCCTGTATAAGCTGGATGATATATTGGCCGGTGGCCCGGGGCTGGATGAAATGATTGACGCATTAATTGCGGCCGATCAGTTGGAACAGCTGGCAAATATGGAATAAAATCGCCCGTTTGGGCGTTTTTTATTTGTATTTATATGCTGAACATTATATAATAAGAATGTTATCAGGTGTTCTGATAATGGGGTGTGAGAGCCCGATCTTAGCGTCGGAATAGTTATATATAGTGCGCGTTTGCGCTGTTTTTAATAACTGCTATTGCGACGAAAAACAAACTCCTGAACCCGGGGTCAGGAGGGCTTGCGGAATAATATTTCTTTGGGGAATAAAATACGCAACACAATTCTAAGAATTGCTCTCAACCTCCTGACCACCTCTATTCACGGTGGTTTTTTGATACAAAAACAGGAGTTTGAAAGTATGAGAATGAATTTTCTAATATCGGCGACGCTGTTAATTGCGTTATCGCCGATAAAGGCTATGGCAATTGTTGACTGTAGTACGCCAACGGCTACTTGCCCGATATCACCCGAGGCGGGTGGCTGTCAAAGCTTTATCGGGTTTGCGGTTCAGAATTGTGCGGATATGGAAACAAAATTTTATGGTGTTGCCGCTACGTATAATTGCAAACGCTGTAGAGCAGGGTTTCTGGCGAAGCGTAAAACGCTAACCGTCCCCGAGGGTGCATGTGCCGGCTGGTCCGTTAGCTTTTATGACTGCGTATGTCCCGAGGGTACATATGTTCATCCATTATTAAATTCATGCCAGACATGCCCGGCATCATCAGTCGGCGGGCCTGTGACGTCGCCGGGCGGGTCAAGGCCACAGATAGAGGATTGCTATATCCCAAAGAATAATGAAATTTCCGATACCACCGGCGTGTATATTTATACGTCAGATTGCCACTATACGCTTGATTAAAAAAAATCCCCTTTAAACAAGGGGATTTTTTCTAAAACAAATATTTAATCTCAGCGCCGCCATTCCATCCATCACGGTCGCCATCGCGGCGATTTATTGTGACCGATATATTAAACCGATCAATGGATTTTTCAATCCCAATACCGTATTCCGCAAAGTGCTGAAAGCGATCGCGGCGTAGCTCTATTCCGGTGGCGCTGGCGCTGCCGCCGTTTTGCGGGATAAATACGTATTTCGCGTCAATTATCCCGAACCAGCCGTTTGTAATGTGCTTTATCGCGCGCAGGCCGGGGGTTATCTCAAAGAAATTAAAGTTATCATTTGAAACGCGCTGACCGGATTCGGATATATAATTCGCGGATTTTACCCATGTAAACCCGGCGTAAATGGATGGCTGCAGTGTAAATGTATTGCCGATCGCCATATTATATCCAATTCGTGTCGTCGCACCGGCCCACATATTCGCGTATTCGTCATCGCCGTAATTATTTTCGGCCGTATTTGACAGCGCGCCCATATTTATGGCGGCCGATATGCTTAATTGACGCAGCTTATAACCGCCGTATATCCCGAAATATCCACCGTTTTCGTTAATTGTAACGGATGTATTTTCCTGTGTCCCGCCGACAAATCCGGCGTGTGCGCCCAGCTCGTATACGCCATCGCCAAGTTGTGTGCGACCAACAGATGTGCCGATTGAAATCAAGTTATAGTCCGAGTCCAGGTCGGATACACCGCGCAGGGCGGCGTTACCGCCAAATGCATTCCAGTGTGCCCATATATTATTTACCGTCGGCAGTGCGTATATGCCATCCCCGCCGCTGCGGCCGTATATATTGCCTGTGTCGCCGCCGTATTCGCCATATTCGGCCGCTGTGCCGTATTGATGGGACGGCGCATTGTGTCCCGCGGTCGGGATTATTTTTGATATCGCGGGCAGGGTTATTTCTGCGCGATTGCCCAGTGCGGCCGAGGCTGTGCCTTCGAACGATTGGAATGCGTTGTTGGTTATTGAATGCTGAATAACGGCGATGTTGTGCGCGGAAATACTGTTCGCATACAGATGCTGTTGCGCCGTCCGGGCCGATGCAACGCCGTGGGTTGCTGTTATAGCAATAAAGATTGATATTACGTATGGTATGTTATGGTGGTTCATATCTCTCTCGGTTATTTTATGATTGTTTATATAGAAATTATATCATATTTTTATAGGTTTATAAATAATCATATTAATTTTTTATTGTCTATGGCTGTGTTTTGAACTATTATCCATGTTGATATGGATAAAGAATTAGCTGTTTTACTAAATCGGCCAATTGTTATGGTTGGACTGATGGGGGCGGGGAAAACCAGTATTGGGCGTGCGCTTGCGCGGCGTGTCGGCGTGCCATTTGTTGATTCAGATAAAGAGATTGAGGCCGCCGCCGGCTGCAGCGTTGTTGATATTTTTTCAATGTATGGCGAAAAAGAATTCCGTCGGGTCGAACAGCGGGTAATATCCCGGCTGCTAACGACGCCACCAAAGCTTAAGGTTATATCCACGGGCGAGGGGGCGTTTATTACCCCGGCGGTACGCGAAATGGTGCTGGGGCAGGCGTTAACAATTTGGTTAAAGGCCGACCTGGAACTGCTTGTAAAAAGAACTAATTTTCGTAATACGCGTCCGCAATTATTAAATGCGGATAGTAAAAAAATTTTGGGGCAATTAATAAGCGAACGATACGATATTTATGCCCAGGCAGATATAACCGTTGAAACGCGGGACGAGAGCTTAAGAAAAACATTAGATAAGGTTGTTGATGCGATAAAACAATATTTAAAACAAAAGGAGGACGCCGATGGCAAAAACAAGCATCTTTAAAGAATTTAAGAATTTTATTAATCGCGGCAGTGCGATTGATATGGCGGTTGGTATAATCGTCGGTAGCGTTATGACAAGTGTCGTAAATTCGCTGGTAAAGGATATTATTATGCCGCCGATCGGGTTGCTGATAGGGGGGATTGATTTTTCGCAGTTCTTTGTTGTTCTGTCCGGGGGCGAACCGGGTGTTCACTATAATACGGTTGAGGCAGCGCAGGCGGCCGGTGCTACGACTATGAATATCGGAATATTCTTAAATTCTGTGGTTAGTTTCCTGATAACCATGTTTGCGATATTTTTGTTCGTTCGTACGGTTAATAAGCTGCGTGATAAAAAACCGGTTGATTCACGTACGTGTCCGTATTGCAAAACTACTATTAATATCGCGGCGACGAAATGTCCTAATTGCTGCTCGGTGGTAAAACCGGTTGAGGTCGCGGCCGAAACAGAAAGCGAGCTTAAAAAAAGTATGAAAGACCTTAAAAAAATAGCAAGTTCAAAAATTAAAAAAATAACAAAATAACAAAGCGTTAAAAAACGTTGCTAATAAAATAGATAAGCATAAAAAAGCAGGGCGTAGTTCCTGCTTTTTTAACGCTTTTTTCGGGATAAAATGTGGCGGCGTTGGCCCAAAATGTGCGGTCGCACGGGGCTTTTTTTAATATAGGTGCGGGCGGTTGCTGGGCGGCGGAAAAGATCGCGGGCGTTTAATGTCGGGTGCGGCGGCGATCGCGGCGGTGCGTAACAATTTATAGATGTTGGGCGGTTTATGGGCGCGGTGAAACTTTTGCGGGGTATAATTCTGCGGCGCGGCGCGAATGTGGTAATGAATGAGTGGGTGTCGGGTGCTGGTTGGTGGCCGCGCGGATAAAAAAATATTTTATTTATAATGTGGTGGGGTGCGCAGAATGATGGCGCATAATATATATTATGTATAGTTTGGTGTTAATTTATGGCGGAAGTCCGGGGTTTTTAAAAAAATAATTTTTTATAATTTATATTATTTTTTATTCTTTTTTTATGGTGTTTATATATGTGTGGTTGTTATGGTGTGTTTGTTGGGCGGCCGTGGCCTGTGGGGTGTCCTTATGGTGCAGATGATTGAAATCGTGTGGTGATTTTGGCTTTTTGTGCATCTGGGCGTTGGTTCGGCTTTGTGGACACTGTGCCTGTGGGGTTCTCTGTGGCGCAGTTGATTGAAATCGCGTGGTGATTTTGGGCTTTTGTGCGTCTGGGTGTTGTTTCGGTGTTTGTGAACGGCCGTTCCTGTGGGATTCTCTGTGGCGCGGTTGATTTAAATTGTGTGGTGATTTTGCGTCTTTATGCGTCCTGGTGGCGATTGGTTTAATTTGGTTTAATTATGCCTGTGGGCGCCTGGATTAATAACGCGTCGGATTCAATTTGGATTTATCCGTCCAATTGTGGGATCGTGATAAGCAAATATTTTTGGCGCGCGATGTGTTTGAGCTGTGTTGTTGGACTGTCGGCTGTATGGGCGCGATGCTGGGGTTTATATATGATGTTTTTGGTCTTCGTGCGTCCTGGCGGCGGTGTTGTGTGTGGTGCGATTGGATTGTTAGGCAAATTGGTTTTATGAATACTGGTTTTCGTGTTTTCCTGTTTTAATTGGGCTGTGTGCGGTTATTTATGGTCGCCGGTGGCGGCTGCGATTTTCGTTTGTGTTACGTGGTGATTTTTTCGTGTTTTTATATTAATAAATTACATTTAATTATTAAAATATTATTTTGATATCAGATTTATAATTCAATTTTATTGTTTGAATTGTTTTTAATTATTTTTTATGTGTTTTAAGCCATATTTTCCCATAGAAATACCGTTTTTGGGGACGCTGGTGCGCTATATCGGTGGATGTGCCCTGCTTTGCGGGCGTTTTTTATTAAAAAAGAATAAAAACGGCCGGGAATTTAGTTGTTTTTCGCGGCGATTTTCATGTTAATAGTAAAAATTCATTAATTAAATTAATTAATTGTTTTTATTTTATATTTTTTAATTTTTTAAAATTGATTTTTGGGTATTTAATTGGCGAAAAACGGTCATTTTCAGGGCGGGAAAATGCGTGATATAGAATGTGATATAAAATTCTTGAATTTACAATGCTTTGATATTACTATTATATAATATTATTAAATAGGATTTAAAAATGGCAGATAATATCCAACAAATTCATAATCGCGAGAAAAAATGGCAGGAACGCTGGATGAAATCCGGTGCGTTTACGCCTAAAAACGACGGAAGTAAAAAGCCCTTTTATATGTTGGCCGAATTTCCGTTCCCATCCGGGACGGGGCTGCACGGCGGGCATATGTTAAATTATACCGGCTGCGATGTTATGGCGCGTTTTCAGCGTATGCGCGGATATGATGTTCTGTTCCCGCTGGGATTTGATTCATTGGGGATTTCTGCGGAAAATTATGCGACCAAAATCGGCCGTCACCCGTCGGTCGTGGTTAAAGAATTGGCGGAAAAGTTTACTAAAAATATGATTGATATGGGCTGGTCAATTGATCTGAATGCCCAGGTTGCCACATCTGATCCGGAATTTATTAAATGGACGCAATGGATGTTTATTCAATTCTTTCGCGCGGGATTGGCGTATAAATCAATGCTGCCGATGAATTGGTGTCCGTGTTGCCGAACGACACTTACCAACGAAGAGCTGGAGGATGGTAAGTGCAATCGCTGTCATGGCGAGGTAGAGGTTCGCGAAAAAATGCAGTGGAATCTGGCGATTACTAAATATGCCGAACGTTTGCTGGATGATTTAGCAATTGTTGATTATCCGGAAAAGGTTAAGCGTGATCAGATTAATTGGATCGGTAAATCCCAAGGGGCGGATGTTGATTTTGCCGTGGATAATGACGTTATGACCGTTTATACGACCCGGCCGGATACTATATTTGGCGTTACGTTTTGTGCAATCGCGCCGGAACATAAGCTGTTGGCAAAATGGCTGGACGAGGGACGGATTACAAACGCCGACGAGGTACGGCAATATACTAAGCAATCTGCGGCAAAGTCTGAATTTGATCGCACCGATGTAACAAAGGAAAAAACCGGCGTAAAGCTGGGCGGGATTATGGCGACTAATCCGTTTACGGGGGATAAAATACCGGTATTTGTTGCGGATTATGTTTTGGTAAATTATGCACACGGGACGATTATGGCCGTGCCTGCACACGATACGCGTGATTATGATTTCGCTAAGAAATTCAATCTGCCGATTATCCCGGTAATTGCCGGCGGTGATATATCCTGCGGCGCCTGGGAAGAAGATGGCGCGCATATTAATTCAGGGTTTATGGATGGCATGGAAAAAAGTGCCGCGATTGATGCCGCGATAAAATACGGCCAAGAGCATGGATTTGCCCGGCCAAAGGTTCGTTTCCGTATGGGGGACTGGGGATTTTCGCGCCAAATGTATTGGGGTGAACCGATCCCGTTGGTGTATTGCGAAAAATGCGGCTGGGTGCCGGTATCTGAATCCGAACTGCCGTTAATGCAGCCGTATATGGATGATTTTCGCCCCACCCCGGATGGTGAATCACCGTTGGCGCGTGCCACCGATTGGGTAAATACCACATGTCCGTGCTGTGGTGCGCCGGCGCGTCGTGAAACGGATACTATGCCCCAGTGGGCCGGATCGTCATGGTATTATATGAGATATCTTGATCCGCGTAATAATAATACATTTTGTTCGACCGAACAGCAGGAAAAGTGGATGCCAGTAAGTCACTATAATGGTGGAAACGAGCATAATACCCGCCATTTGATTTATTCGCGTTTCTGGCATAAGGCTTTGTTTGATTTAGGGCACGTTAATACGCCCGAGCCGTATAAAAAAAGAACCACAAACGGTCTGTTAATGGGATCTGATGGGAAAAAGATGTCAAAGTCGGCCGGGAATGGATTCCAGGTTGATGAAAAGGTCGCAGAAATCGGCGCAGATGCGGCCCGAACCGCTGTTTTATCGCTGGGACCGTGGGATTCAAATGTTAATTGGTCCGAAGGGGCGTTGGCCGGCGTTCAGAGATTTTTAAAACGCGTTGAAAATATGTCGGATAATTTAACCGATGACGCTATGACGGCCGAAGAGGAACGGGTTGTCCATCAGTTAATTGCGGACGTTACAGAACGTATTGAAAATATGCGGTTTAATACTGCAATATCTGCAATGATGGAGTTTATTAATGCGTTCCCGGGTAAAATGCCCCGCCCTGCGTATGCGGTGTTGGTTCAGATGTTAAGTCCATTTGCCCCGCATTTGGCCGAAGAAATGTGGGAAAAGCTGGGGAATTCAGATATGTTGGTTTTTGCACCATGGCCCGATTTTGACCCGGGTAAGTTGGTAAAAACAGATATGACCATCGTCGCGAGTATAAACGGGCGTCGTGGGGCGGAATTTGTTGTCCCCGTTGAGATCGGCGAGGCGGAATTAGTCGCGGCGGCGAAAAAAGCGATAGAGTCAAAACTGGCCGGGTGCGAGATTATAAAAACGATTGTCGTGGCGAATAAGTTGGTAAATTTTGTTGTAAAGAAATAATTGCCGACGCATAAAAAAAATCCCCGTTTTCGGGGATTTTTTAATTTGAATAATAGCATGTGGATGAAAATGAATATTTCCCGCTGGTATCGGTGTATTCGGTATTTGCGGGCACATAGCATTTTGTAACACTGGTCGCGCCGGCCGCTGATGTTCCGGGCGTTGGGCATTTAACGCACGATGATCCGGATGCATAATATCCCGCATTGCATTTAAATGTTTTGTTATTATCCAGCGGACATGTGGCATTTGACGGGCATTCGTGGCATTGAGAAAAAATGCTGGTCGGATTCCCATAATATCCAGCCTCGCATTTATACGTTGCGCGCGACGAATCAATTTCGCAGCTGCAGCTCATAGATGTAGCGGTGCAGGTTCGTCTTACAGCCTTAGGGGTGTATGCAATTACGTGAGTTATAGTGGTGGAAGTCGTGCTGGTGCAGTTTTTACATGCGCTGGTCGGGGTGTTCATATAACAGCTATCGTCAATGTTGGCGTTTGCTCCTGGTGTCATGCAGTTTTCGTCCAGGTCCGAGAATATGGTACACATGGGTCGCTCCGCATCAATACCCAGGCTGAATGCGGCGCTGGCATTTAAGATTCCCGCTGCTATTACCGTTGTTATTACAAATATATTTTTCATATATGTCCCCTTTCCCCCGGTTTTTAAATAGAAAACCACCATAAATAAAGGTGGTCAGGAGGTTGAAGACAATCTTACGAATTGTGTTGCGTATTTTATTCGCCATAAATATTATTCCGCAAACCCTCCTGACCTGGGATCAGGAGTTAATTATTTCGTCGTAATACACAAAAAACGCCACATAAGTGCGTCATAATATTATATTCCGACGCGTAAGCAGAGGTCTTCACACCTCATTGTTGAAAATATTCAACAACGAATAAATTATATAGTTTTAAAAAAGCGAACACAAGAGAAATGTTTAGGGCCGCTATGGCGTATAATGGCAATCAGATGTAAATTGATACGTGCCCTTTTCGTCCGATATAGATGTCGAGGCGGCGATATAGCACGACGTTATATCACCATCGTTATACGGCGATTCCGATTTCCCAGGGATTAGCACAGTAGCGCCGGTTGACGCAATTGATGTTGTGCTGGGGCATAGGGAACATTTTTTGCCGTTAAGGTAATAACCCGAACTGCAGCGGTATTCGCACTTGCACGGTTCTAGGACGAGGGCGGCCTGTACTTGGTTACATCTAACGCCCGGGGTTTGGCGGTCGGGTGCTGACCATTCTTTGTCGGGGCATTCGGTCGGGCACGAACATGTCGGGCATCCGCCCGGGGCGGCGCACCTCATACACCCGCCGTTATTGTTATAAAAACAGCATATCTGACCATCGCGGCACGTGAGGCCCGTTGCCGGCCCTTCTATGCCGCCACCGCCAATTCCGCCGATCCCGGTGCTAAGGGCGAATGCGGTATGGCAGCATATCCCGAACGGCAGGCAGCAGATAAACGATATTAAATTTTTCATTTCAATCTCCTGAATATTTTTATAAAAAAACCACCGTAAATTGAGGTGGTCAGGAGGTTGAGAACAATTGTTGGAATTGTGTTACGTATTTTATTCCCCAAAGAAATATTATTCCGCAAGCCCTCCTGACCCCGGGTTCAGGAGTTTGTTTTTCGTCGCAATAGTAATTATTAAAAACAGCGCAAACACGCGCCATATGTAACCATTCCGACGCCAACACAGAGGTTCTCACACCCCATTATCAGAATACCTGATAACGCACTGATTATATAATTTTTTATAGTTTAATACAAGAAAAAACGCCCATTTAATTCGGGCGTTTGCGTTATGATATTTTTTCAATTCTGCGAATTCTGCGTTCGCTGTTATCAAACGGGCTTTCCAGGAACGACTGAACGCATAGGAATGCGACTTCTATGTCAATGTCGTCGGCGGCCAATGCTAAAACATTAATATCGTCGTGGTATCTGTCGTCGCGCGCCTGGGTTGGATTATCACAACGTGATGCACGGATATGGCGGTATCTGTTCGCGGCAATTAAAACCCCCGCCCCTGTTCCGCATATTATTATCCCACGGGATTTTTCATCCGACGCCATCGCATCCGCCAATTCGGCCGCAACATCGGGATAGTCCGCAGATGTATTCGGATCATCCACCCCAAGGTTAATAACGTTATATCCGGCGGCGTTTAGCATTTCAATTAAATATAATTTTAAACCTACCCCGCGATGATCGGCGGCGATATATACCTTTGATACGGTTTTATTCATTTTTCCTTGTCCTTTCGTTTTGATAATTTGCATTCCAGGCCAGTATTGCCGGTTATATTTAGTGTATGGTATGAAAGTATCCCGGTCATCTGGGCCGCACTGAACATATTCGCGATATTTACAGTTGCCGGGCCGTCCAGTGTCCCGTGCAGGAACAGATTTGCGGCCGTTATTTTGCCAACAACTTTGCCGCCACGCCCGATTACAACCGTATCGGCGGTAATATTACCAACGATATGCCCGTGAATTTGAACGGTATGATCGGTTTTAATATCCCCGGTAAGTTTACAGCCTGCGCCGATAATTGTTGGTGACTGTTTTTCTTTTGCGTTTGTAAATGCCAGCATTTTATTATTCCTTTACAAATTTAGTTGGGTCAAACGGTACGCCTTTGTATCTGATTTCATAATGCAGATGCGGGCCGGTTGATCGTCCCGATGATCCGCCAAGTCCAACGACTGTGCCGGGACGAACCCAGTCGCCGCGCGATACCGTTATCTGGGACAGATGCGCGTAGAGTGTTGAAAATCCCAGGCCGTGATCAACCTCAACCGTTGTGCCGTATCCAACGCGTTCGCCGGCGGATACAACGCGGCCGGGGGCAACGGCCATTAGCTCGGTCCCGATTTTCCCGGCAAAGTCAATACCACGATGCCGTTTAGGTTTGCCGGTAAACGGATCTTTGCGCATGCCATAGTTAGATGTTACCCGAACCTTGGCGACCGGTGCGCCAAGTGGTAAAATGTTATTTAACCGCGTTAGCCCGTGCCATAGTTCCAGGCTATCGGCCAGTTTTTGGTATTTTTCATCCAACGTTTTATCTATTTCCATCGGGGAAAACGCCGCCCCTACGAGTGGGTTGGAATACTTATTAGCCTTTTGAATCAGGTTCTTTTCAGACAGTCCCAATGAAACAATTGCCGTGTTAATCTTTTTAATCTTTTTATGCAGATCCTCTGTGCTATCCGCCGCAAGCTTTGATACGGTATCAACAATCTGGTTATCTGCATCGGCAATATTCATCATTGATTCAATAATCTGGGCGTTACGTTTTTTAAGCTCTGTGTTTTCTGCCCGCGTTAATTCGTATTCAGCCGATAGCTCGGATAGTTTAGTATATTCAGGTGCAAAGTCTTCGTCGGTAAACATTTCCGTAATACGCGTCCGGAGGAAATCCAGTTCGCCCCAGGTTTTTATACGGCTGTTCATTAGTTTTTCTTTTTGATCATCCGGCAGTTTTTTCGTATTTAAGATTTTATCATCTATTACATTTAAATTACGCGCCAGTTCGTTATATTTCGCTAAATACGTCTGCAGATCACTCATCTGGCGGGCATGGGTTGCGCGTGATTCTTCCAGTTGCTGGGTGCGTTTTTGCAACAGTGGCCGGTGGTATACAAACACATACGTTGACCATGCCGCCCATATAATTAACCCTATCATGCCGCAAAATTTTGTAAAACGCCAAAAACTACTCTGACGAAATGTATAAACATTCCCGCGCGGGGTGTCCATAACTGTGAACTCACGCGGGGGGAATAACCGTACGATTATACGCCATATTGCGCGAACCGGTGACGTTATAAACGCCCAGAGTGATGTAAAATATCGTGTTATAAAATTAATCATAGTGTGTTTAGTGTAGTCAAAAGCTGGTCAATAGTCAAGCCATCGCGCAAAACCGCATCGCAGTTCATCGCCAGCCCCCGGTGTAATACCGTCGGGCCATGTGACCCTGCCCGTGCGCGGATTAAAACACGTTCCGCCGTATTTTTTGCGCCAAATAATGGCACGATCGTAATATCCCCGCAACGTGGGTGCATTTTACTGATTACCTCGGATACGGTGGCGGCATCAACAATTGTGCAAAACCAACCGCCCGGGCGTACGCGCCGCAGGCATCCGGTGGTCCATTGTGTCAGATCGGCATTATGGTGCGCGTTATGGATGGCGGGCGTGCCCTTGAAATACGGTGGGTTGGTAATAACCAAATCAAACGTTTGATCGGTTTTCCATGTTATAATATCATTATTAATCAGATTAATGGCCCTGGCGTTTAATCGCGCGTTTTCAGCGCATTCGGCCAGCATATTTTGTGATATATCAATCCCTGTAACGGTCACGTCCGGGTTATGGGCCATTAAACATAATGCCACCCCGCCCGTTCCAATGCCGGCATCCAGAACCGATTTTACCCCGCCCGGGGCAAACGCCGCCAGCCATACCGCATCAGATGTCGGGTTATATCGGCCACGGTTAAACATAACTCGTTTCCCCATCAGGCCAAAAACTGCTTGTTTTTGTGTCATACGTATATAATAATTCAACAAAATCAAAAGGCAAGTTTATGTTTAACGATGCAATTATTGTTCAAAGTGCGATAAGTGCGTTTAATAACGCAGCATTGGCCGCGCCGGCATTTCTATGGTCGGCGATTTTATCCGTGCCATTGTTTTTAATGGTATATTACTACGGGCGTGAATTTTTATCACGCATCGGATGGCGTGACGATAATTGGGCGCGTAATACATCACTCGCGACGGTTGGGATGGCGTTTGCGTGGTTGGTGTTATTTGGCGGGAACTATGCTGTGCTGCGTGATGGCGCATCGCTGTTGCCGTTTGTTGTGGCAGGTATTGTATTTTTATCTGCGATGTTTATCGCCGGGCGTGTTAAAAAAATCCCGGCCCGAAAGCCTGTGATATACACGGGCGCCGTATTAATTATGGTTGCGCTGGGGTTATCGGACACGCATGCATGGTGGGGGGCGCTGCTGCAGATCGGGGCCGGCGCGTTCGGATGGTTAATTGGCCGCACACGACGCGTGCGGATATCGGATACCCCCGGGGCGATTTTAGTTATGACCGTAATCGTCGGGGCGATTTTAATGCAGCCGGAATTCTTTCGTTTTGGGCAATTGGGAAATCTGGGATTTTTTCATATGCTGTTTATGTTGTTGTTTGCCGCCGCCGTTGCGGCAACGGTTGCGTTGCGGAATGTAAAACCATCGGGGCGTATTCATAACAGCGCGTATATTAAATTAAAATGGATGGCGCGGTTTGTTACGCTATTGACGGGTGTTCTGTTCTTCTTAACCGAATCCGTGCCGGTATTTTTAGCCGCGATGGTCGTTTTACTGGCGTCATTTGCGATGTCGGTATGGCATATGAAATCTATCCCCGCCGGGGTCGCCGAACGGATGTTTGCAATTACACTTGTGGTATTTGGAATACTAACCGTTATGCCGGTTATTACGGCCATCGGGGTATGCTATTGGCAGTATGCGGGTAATAATGATTTTCGCAGTGATATAAAAGCGTTGTTATAATTGGTTATATTTATTTAATACCAATTAACCTGGTTATAATGTATTATTTTTTGCGATAATATAAAAATAGGCAATATACATTATGACAACAATACATCCATCTGCAATTATTCGTGACGGTGCGGTACTCGGGGCGGATTGTAAAATCGGGCCATTCTGCATTGTCGGCCCAAATGTAGTCCTAGGCGATCGGGTTGAGCTGATATCAAACGTCGTAATTGACGGTAAAACAAGTATCGGCGATGATTCTATTGTTTACCCATTCGCTGTTCTGGGCGTAATGAGCCAAGATTTAAAATGGCAAGATGAATCTACTATGACGGGGCTGCGTATCGGCAAACGGTGCAAGATTCGCGAATACGTAACAATTCATTCCGGGACGCCCGCATCGGACGGAACGGTTATCGGGGACGATTGTCAGATTATGGTAAACGCCCACGTCGGTCATGACTGTAAGGTTGGAAATAGCGTCGTTATGTCAAACCTGGTTCAGGTCGCCGGCCACGTAGAGGTTGAAGATTTTGCAATTTTATCTGGTGGTGTAATGGTTTTACAATTTGCGCGTATTGGACGTAATGCCTTTGTCGGGGGAATGTCGGGCGTTGGGAATGATATTTTGCCGTATGCAATTTATGACGGTAACCCGCGCGCTGTATATCGCACGATTAATCGCGTTGGATTAATGCGCCACGGTTTTACGAACGAAGATCTGCACGCTATTCATAAAGTTTACAGCGCGGTATTTAATAATACCGGTGGTACAACCGTATTGGAAAGATTAGCTAAGATTCGCAAAGAAGTAAAAAATAATAAGTATGCAATGGACGCAATTGATTTTATTGAAAACAGATCAAAGCGCGGCATTGGTACATCTAAAAATGCAGAATAAACTTAAAATCTTTATTATTGCCGGCGAAGTATCAGGTGATGTTTTAGGGGCGCGTATAATCTCGCAGATGCCAGATGCGCAATTTGTTGGCGTTGGCGGTGAAAATATGATTGCGGCCGGAATGCAGTCGCTGTTCCCGATGTCTGATTTGGCCGTAATGGGCGTGGTTGAGGTTTTAGCACATGCAAGAACACTAACGCGGCGTATAAAACAGACCGCAGATGCAATAATCGCTGAAAAACCAGATATCGTTATAACGATTGATGCCCCGGGATTTGCCAAAAGTGTAATAAAACGGGTTCGCAGTATGCCCGCGGGCCGTACGCTGATTAATAACGGCATGCGTTTCCATCACGTTGTTGCCCCCCAAGTATGGGCATGGCGGCCGGGACGTGCGAAAAAATATGCAAAAATATTTGATAAACTATACGCGTTTTTTGATTTTGAAATCCCGTATTTTACTAAATATGGCCTGGATACGGTCGCGGTTGGCCATCCGATCGCTGCGGGTATCATAGGGGCGCGTAACAATATCAAAAATCAATCCGCGGAAAAGATTATCGCCCTTATCCCCGGCAGTCGTATGTCAGAGGTAAAAAGGCTGATCCCGCTGCTGCGCGATGTCGCAGAACAACTCGGGCGAAATGGATATGTCGGATATAAATTTGTTATTCCAACTGTTGAAACAACCGTTGACTATATTCGTCAAAACACAGCCAATTGGTCGGTAAAGACAGAATTAATCCCTGCGGACCAGCGATATGATTTATATGCAAATACATATATTGCCATCGCCGCCAGTGGTACGGTATCGGCCGAACTGGCGATGATGCATATTCCGGCGGTTATTGTATATCGTATGAATCCTGTAACAACATGGCTGGTAAAACAGGTAATTCGCATTCGCTGGGTGTCATTGGTAAATA
This sequence comes from uncultured Alphaproteobacteria bacterium, assembly GCA_937903135.1. Taxonomy (GTDB): domain Bacteria; phylum Pseudomonadota; class Alphaproteobacteria; order Rs-D84; family Rs-D84; genus Enterousia. The sequence continues at coordinate 19,498 of CALDAH010000022.1, forward strand.
TTTTATTAAACCGTGGCGTTTACCCTGAATTCTTAGGGCCGGCCGCCGCCGCAGAAAATATACTAGATGCATTCGGGCAGCTTACCATTCCATCGGTTCGTGAAAAAATGATAGCAGCGTTGCGCAGCGCCGATAGCATGTGGTGTCGCCCCGATGGTGCGCCGGCAAAATTAATTGCCGACGATATTCGGCGGACAGTCGGGAAATAATCGTATGCTATTAAATAATAACACCGCAAAAACGCGGTGTTTTTTATTGTATAATTTAATTTCCCCTGCCCGGTTTTATGACATATTCGCGGGAAGTGATTCTATATCCCTTCGGGTAATGTCCGCAGTATAGTTGATGTCCCCTTTATATCTATTTGACACTGGCCATCGGTAATGGTTGCACCCAGCGGGCATACCTGATTATATTTAGGTGATATTACCGATTGCGTACACCATGATGTATTTGACGGCCGTTCGGACGATGATTCCCACGTTGCATGTGATCCGGAACAGCTCTCGCCCGGGGTTGTTATGCTTTCAACCGGGATTTCTGCAACGCATTTTGCGCTTTGCCCGAATTTGCTGCGTCGGCCACCGTTTTCCCAGCACAGGCATGCCCCCCATGATTGCGTATCAACACTTAGCGCGTAGTCACGCGGGCACATGTTTTCATTTGCGCCAATACCATAAAGGGCCATAAAGTCAGCGCCATGCGTATCATTATACGCAGACGATCCTGTAAAGTGCGATACGCATAAATCGGTTTCATGGTTATTTTCGTCCAGTCCATACAGGTTATCACGTATAAATTCTGTGGCGATAAAACGTCCCTGCAGGTTGATGCATTGTGTGGATAATATGTCAATTATCTGGTTATAGATTTCCGTTGCAACGCCCGTTGAACGCAGACTGCGGTGTTTTAATGTTTTGTTATCCGCCAGTATGCCGTATTTGTATTTCGGTTCGCTGGCCTGATTTATTGCAACGCTGCTATCGCATACGGTTTGTTCCCCGTCATAGTAGCAATATACAACCTCGTTATCTTTTTGTCCTTTTTTCACCTGCATTACGTCAAACCCGCCGAATGCTTTTTCTATCATATCGCGGCTGCTGCATGCGTCAATATTCGCCAATTGTTTTGCGCATTCTGATTTATAGACCGGTGCTTTTGTTTTATCGTCCGGATCACCGCTTATTTCATATAATGTAAACCAATCCGGTGCTGCGCCTTTTTTAAACAGGCCACTGTACGGGTAATAGAAATTTTCATAACCCGTGCCGCCAAATTTATCAAAGCATTGTTTTACCACGGCACGGCATGCGGTTAAAGTATCTGTGTTTTGCCGTTCGGCAATATATTGCGCGATAATATCATCGTCAAACATATTATTGCATGAATCCACATAGTCTTTGCATATCTGGGTATTTAGCGCGACGCGATCCGGCTGCAGAACGATACCGCTATCGCCCGTTAGTTCCTTCATCGCGGCGGTTAATGCCGCATCGCCATTCATATAGCATGACGATACGAAATCAAAGCAGCCCTGTTTAATCTCGGATACTTTTGATTGCTGGGCATAGTATATATCCAGCATTGCCTTGTCCAGGTATTCTTCCCATACGATGTCGGCCATTTCAGTACATTTATCCAGGGCGGGTTCAGCGAATTTTTTAACCCGCGTTTCAAAGTTACGTACGAACGTACGATTATTTTGAATCTTGGACAGTTTTTGATCAGACGCATCAACACTATCGTTAAACGTCAGCTGATTGGCCAGTTCATAGAATTTTACAACTCCGGCAATCGGTGCACCGGTCGTGATATCAATAAATTCCCCGTTATCTAAACATTTATGATAGCCTGCCCCGCATACCTGTTCGCTAAGTACCGCGGCCTCAACATTATTAAGGCACGTTGTAATATCGTCGGAATTATGCTTTTGCCGATTTTCCACGCGCGCCAGATCCAGCATCGCACTGCCTTCGCGGACGGCGGATTTCATTTGCTTTTGTTTTTCACCAATAGCGGTTTGAACCGTATTACAGTCCTGTTCAATCGCCATAAGGTATGCATTTATCGCACGCTGCAGTGACGCGTCGTTACAGTCGGCACGTACCGCCTGGCGGCATTGCGGGTATACGGCACTGTATAGATTTTGGCCATTATATGCCGCGATTGCCTGCCCCGCATCCATTGTCCCGAATGCATTCGTGGTATCAAACGACAGATTAATGCTATTAAGGTCAGAATATTTCCCGCCGACGGTTGTATCTTCGCCGCGAATAGAATTCATAATCGCCTGCAGCAGTGCCTTGGACGCGGACGTGTCGGAGGTCAGTGCATTTTCGCCCTCGGACGATGTGCGCATTGCACTGGCCTGGTCGGCGGTCATGCCAACAATATCCAGGTTTTCGGTAAATACAGTAAGTTTATTGCCCGCCTGCTGCATTACGTCGCGAATCTCGGTTAATTCATATACGCGATTACTGCACGAACAGCGACGATAGTCGTCATTTTTTAGCTTACAGAACTGATCCATACATGTGAAATACGCGGTTTTACAGCGTTCATATTCCGCCCCCGTGCGCGTTTCTGATATCACAGATGACGCGTTGGTTGCGGCGGCCGCACGTGCGGTTACGCCCGGTTGCCGCCCGGCTGCGGCGGCCGTGGGCGTTCGCGCCGGCGACGAGGCCGCGGCGCGCGATACATTGGCCGTATCACGTGTGGTCGTACCCGCGGTGGCCGCGCGCGTTGTTGCAGCGCGTGCGGCGGTTGTTTTTTTATCCGATGTGCCGCGTGATGACTGCGCGCCCGGCGTTAGTACTGTCCCGCGTGCCGCGGTTGATCGTTCGTTTTTAACAGTTGTTGAAATGCGCTGCTGCGTTGGTGCGGATCGTTCCGTCGCACTGCGTGATATTGTATTGCCATCACGAACAGCGGCATTGGTCGCGCCAATGCATAATATAAAATACGATGCAAAAATCAGAACTTTCTTCATCTCTGATAAAATCTTAGCAAATTTGGATTTTTTAGGGCAAGTAAAATATGCCCGCTGGGATTATATTTTATATTATTTTTTATATCTTAACGCTATCTATGATATAATAAACCATAACAGTTTCACAGGGCATAATAATGCGGACGATACTATTGTCAATAAATCCTAAGTTTGTTGAAAAAATTCTTTTCGGGGATAAAAAATTTGAATTTCGCAAAATTTGCCCCCGCGGCGGCGTAGATCGGATTGTAATTTATTCAACCGCCCCGGTTTCAATGGTGATAGGTCATGCGGATGTGGCAAATGTTATTATCGGCAATCCCGCGGCGGTATGGGAACAAACAAAACAATTCGCCGGCATAGACAAACGGTTCTTTGATTCATATTATGCGGGGCGCGATACGGCGATCGCGTTTGAGTTGATCAATCTGCGTCGTTATAAAACACCAAAAACACTGCAGAGCATAGGGGTCGGTCATGCCCCGCAATCGTTTATATATCTGCCGGATTTGGATATTGAATAAAAAATAGCCACAGTATCCTGTGGCACGATGGTGGTGGGGATAGTGGGACTTGAACCCACACGGTTGCAATAACCAAAGGATTTTAAGTCCTCAGCGTCTACCATTCCGCCATATCCCCGGTAAAGGTTTAAATTATGTTATTGCGGACTATATTCTATCAATAACGGCGCATGGTGTCAATTGTTTTTTGCGCTTAAATACGGATTTGCTGCTATCTGTGGGTAATTTAGTTTAAACTTGACTTTGGCACTTGGGATGGTATTGGGGGTCGGGGCGACGATATTGGCGGCCGCCGCGCTTATGTCGCCAAAGATTATATATGATCAGATTAATAAGCAAAATAATCAGAAATCGCGATAATCTATGGGGTTTTTCAAAATATTGGCTGTCGGTGGCTGCCTTGGCAATATCTTTATTAAAATAGAATTAGCGAAGAAATAAAAAACCGGCGCATAAGCGTCGGCTTTGTATTTGGTGGAGCTGATGGGACTCAAACCCACGACCTCTACGATGCGAAGGTAAAGTCCGCAAATTTTCTCAATTTTTCTTATATTTTATAAAGTGCGGTTTTCTGCGCCTTTTTGAGCATTTCTTCTTTACTTTCCTATTATATGAGGCTACCATTTTTTCGTAGTTTCTATGAATTTTGGTAGCCCGGTGGTAGCCCAGCAAAAAAAGACGATAAAAAATGCCCGTTGTAAAACTAACGCTTCCTTTTATAAAAACTCTTCCCTCCCCGGAACGTAGAACAACATACTGGGACATGAGCCTGCCTTGTTTTGGCTTGCGCGTTTCGCCCTCTGGCGCAAAGACGTTTATTATAAAATACCGCAATCAACACAACAAAATCCGCTGGTATAAAATTGGCAACTGTCCGCCCATGACATTGGAGAAGGCCCGCACAGAAGCCCGCGAACAATTGCAAAACGTATCACACAGAAAAGACCCGGCAAAAGATAAAGAAGACGCAAAAAATGCAAAAACAGTGGCAGAACTATGCGACTTATATCTGGCCGAAGGTGTGAATCATAAAAAGCAATCAACTATCACGATTGACCGCGGCCGCATAGAAACGCACATAAAGCCTTTAATCGGCAAAGAACCCGTCGCATCATTGACACAAGGACAGGTTATCGCGTTTATGAACGATATTATAAAGGGCGACAAAATACGCCGCGCCAGCAAAAGCGGCAAGCCCCGCGGCGTTAGTCGCGTTTCGGGCGGCCCGACGGCCGCCAGTCGCAGTGTGCAATTACTGGGGGCGATTATGGAATTTGCAATCCGCCACCATATCATTAAAGAAAATCCGGCGCACAACATTGAATTGCCAAAAGCCAACCGGCGCGAGGTTTTCCTAACCGAAGGAGAAATTCGCGCACTGGGCCGCATCTTAGACTGCCCACATTGGCGCGACCTGCATAAAACCCATTGCGACATAATAAAGCTATTATTATTAACAGGTTGCCGCAGACGTGAAATTACAAATATGCAATGGTCTGAGGTTGACTTTACAAATCAAGTTTTCCGATTCCACGACACCAAAACCGGCCCACAGAACCGCATATTCGGCAAGGGCGCATTGCGTCTGTTGCGAGAATTAGAAAAGAATAAAATATCTGACTGGGTATTTCCCAGCATCCGTGGCGACGGCCCGATTACAAACCCGCTAAAACCCTTAAAGGCAATGCTACGTACAAAAGACGACGACGGGAAGCTCATCCTTGACAAGCCAGACCTTACCATTCACGCCTTGCGCCATTCTTTTGCGTCTATGGGGGCGCAAATGGGCATACACGAAGATATTATAGGCCTTATTTTGGGACATAAACGCCACTCCGTCACAGGTATTTATATTCATACGGTTGACAAGACACTGGTAAACGTCGCCGACAAAATTTCATTAAAAATAGAATCCGCACTTGCCGGCACACAAGAAAACAAAAGCAAAATAATAAAGGTTGCAACATGGGCATAGAAAACACGGAGAAATACGAGATAACAAGTCAAGACCTGATATTTCGGGGGATTCATTCTTCCGCCGTATCAGACGATAAAATATACAGCCTTCGCCTTGTAAAGTATATTAACGAGGCTTTTTTCGTTTGGGGCGAGTGTGATGCAAACATAAAAAAACTGCTAAAAAATAGGCAGAAAAACGAGCAAAAACTGGTAAAGCTTATAAATGAGCTTATTGTCAGGTCTATTGCTTATAAAAAAAGCTTGTTTATAGAGCCGACAGGCTACCACTTATCAACCGAACGAGTACTTCGCTCCCCCGGTTTATCGCTATACAATAAGCGACATAATCTTCTAGAAGGCGTTCAGCACACACACACTAATGCCCCCGCAACCTTTTTCGGACAAAGCAGCATATACAACCTGTTATATGACACATGCAGCCCCATTATTAATATAAAAGAATTGAATAAATATTCTCTTACGCCACTGCTTTTTAGAATTGGTGAGATATTTTGGAATATAGACCAGCTATATATGTCGCTAAAAGAATTAAAAAACTATCAAACCGTTCATCTTGACGCATTGCTTAATGCTGTTTATGAGCATTTCATGTATATTGGAGAGCTATCCCAATCCTTAAACACATCATATAATCAAAAATGGGCAGCAAATACCGCCGCCAAAAAGCGAGAGCTTATAAACACAGTAAAAAAATTATATGAAACCCTTCGTCGCGAAGACATAACTCTAACGCATCCTACAAAAAAAGTGGAAGCCGCTTCAATTATTGTAAAATTAAAAAAGATGTACAAAGCCCAAGAAGGTAAGGAATTAAACAAGTCAGAACGCTGGTATGTAGATAATATCTTTTAACATTTAGCTAGCTACTTTCCTACACTGTTGATTGAAAAGGAAAAGCCTTCTATAAGTGAAGCAATGAATAGCAATAACGCAATTCATAGCATAACGAAAGGAGGCTTTTATTATGGGCGACCACTTTTTAACCAAACCACAGGCAAGCGAATTTTTAACCAAATCTATGGGTCTGCCTGTGGCAACCAAAACATTATCAAAATTAATAACTGTTGGCGGCGGGCCAAAATATCGCAAGTTTCGCAATCGTTGCGTTTATCTTGAATCAGACCTAAAAGAATGGGCAACCGCTCAGCTGTCCGAGCCACGCACCAACTCAACCGAAGAGGCGCAAAAATGACAGAATTGAACAAAATAAAAATGGGCGTCAATCCCGACAGACCGTGCCCAAATATAATCCTCAATGGATTTAATCTGAGTATAAACGATATAGCACAAAATGCAACAATTGTTTATTTGCAAAGGGAGGAAAACAGAGAACCAACGCAACACACCGCATCGGGCAGACCGGGTCAAACCCTGTATTGTCTGGTCGCGGCGGGCGAACGCGGTATAACGGCGGCCGAGGTTTCAAACTGGGCATTACGTCTGGCGGGCTATGTATACGATTTACGCCATAAACACGGGCTAAACATACAAGCCGCGCAAGAGCCGAACACAACCGGCATCGGCACACATGCACGCTATATTTTGCAAAGCGATGTACAGATTATTGAAATCCGCCAGTCAAAGGGGGCGAAAGATGCCTAAATCATATCGTCCTTATGGCAAAAGCGGAACGCGGCAAGGGCATTTTGTTCTGTTCTATGACGAGATGCTTAATTCCCCCGCCTATCGCTCTTTATCATGCCCGGCAAAATGCATCCTGATAACATTAAAACAGTGTTTTAACGGTTATAATAACGGGGAAATAGCATTATCTTGCCGGACATGCGCCTCTGTACACAAAATGAGCAAGAACACCGCCCAACGCGCATTAAAAGAACTGGAGGAAAAGGGCTTTATAGAAACCATGCGACCGGGCTTTTTCGGTACAAGAATGGCAACCACATACAGGCTGACAATGGATGCGAACAGAGGAACGCGTGAACTGCCCACAAACGAATGGCGACAGTGGGGTAAAACGTCCAAAAAAACGCCCGGTCAATCCCAAAACAAAGCCAGCGCAATACCCCAAAATGATACCGAACCAACTGACTGCGTCCCAAAATAAGACCAAACAGTCCCGCCACGATACCAGAAAAGACATTTTATTGCGTTTTCACTGTATCTCTGGCGGGCCACATATATATCTACCATATTAAGAGTAAGTAACTATGAAACAAAAAAATATAAACAAATTATTCAAGGTGAATTTGCCGCCGCCATTGCCATTTATGTACACGGCTTGTCTTGTTTTACGATATGGAACGCCCCGTCAACAAATGCATGCAGCATATATAATAATAAAAACGACTGATAATCCCTCTGACGTGCGACAATCAGATAAAATACGTTATCACAGGCAATTGACACACTATCTTGCCCGGCGCGGCATTTTAAGCAATGTATTTAGAGGTATATAATGCCAAACACTAAAAACCTGCATCCGGCTTTAAGCCCGAACGAAGCGAGAGAACTTGGTCGCCGTGGTGGTATAGCCAGCGGCGCATCCCGCCGCCGCAGACGGGCATTCTGTAAAATACTACAAGAAATAGGCGACCTGCCAACCAGCAAAGCCGCAGAACTCTCCGAAGCCTTTCCGGGGCTAGACGCCAAAGACATAACCAACTTAACCTCGTTGGCACTGGCATTATACAAGAAAGCGCAAGAGGGCGACACAAAGGCGATACAGGCTATATTATTTTACACATCACAAGACAGAACTGTTGACTCAATGGACTTATTCCCGCCTGAAATGAATAATCCATTTAACGCAATGGAATAAACAACGCCCCATGTCGGGGCGTTTCATTAAAAGTTAGTCTTGAATCTCTCCAACGATGCCAAAAACTCTGTGCGCTGTGTTGAAATTATGGCCTCATTCAAGAAATGAAACTTGGCATTGTCACCATATTCTCCCTTTAAGAACGGCCGCCAGTCATTTAATAAAGACTTTACGATTTCCTCAGAATAGCCCAACGTTCTTAATCTTTTATATATTCGGGCCGGGACGAACCAAATATCGGCTTCGTGGTCTGCTTTTGGCTTACCAACCACCTGAAACAGGGCGATATTTGCGTGCAAAGACTGAAGGTATAAAGAAACTGATGCCGACCGTGATGTGAAGCTTACCTGAAAACCTAAATCCTCCACATCTTCTAAGAATGTTGAAATTGTATCTTCTGATATACCTGTATGTGAATGCACAAACTCTATGATAAATTCTTCCTTAGATAAAGGCACATAGACAGAAGCGTAGGAATTACCGCGACACGCGACCGGCTTTTCCTCTTGCTCGTCTGACACCTCTATCTTTATCTCGCCACCTTCTACGCGAATAATACCACGTTCTATGATATTTGTTTTAAGCGTCAACTGTGGCACAACCAAACGCGAACCGCCCGCCATTTCATAAACCTCTAACTCGCATAGGGCAAGTCGGTGTTGCATATCTGGCGACTCGTTCATATAATCGGCCAGTTTTTCTACACCTTCACGAATGCCATCGCCAACAATCATTAACAGAAAGCGGGCAGCACGTATATTTTTTTGCACAATATCTATAAATCCGGCTTCCTCTTCCGGTTTTTTATAGCCGACCGCCACTAATACATCAAACAGGCTTTTACCGTCTTTATGATAGCTCTTATATATCGTATCCAGCTTTTCATAATCCCAGCCCCTTATTTCTTTTGCATAATCCAGTATCTGCCCGACAACCTCGCGACGCGCTTCGGGATTGCGCCACAATTTAGTCTCTACAACAACCACATAACCCTTGGGACTGATATATAAATTATCTATACGACCGCCTTTGCCTTCATCTACGTCCAGCCGTACCTCTCGGGCAAGACATATCAGGGGCGCAAATATCGGGTCAATTTCGGCCGTCGGCAATATGGACGGCTCTTTTTCAAGCAATTCTTGAATCCAGTTTTCCTGGAAAGTCCCGTTACTTAACGATATTCGTTCTAATTTTTCTGTTACGCCACCCGCATTTACAAGCACTGGTCGCTTGCTCATTCTATTTTGCATATAAATAACCCCTATATAAAAATAACCACCACGACATCCGTGGCGGTTGGAGCTTTCTACAATTGACAAGAATTGCGTGCTTATTTTGCGAAACGCATTATTCACACACTCCAACCGATTTAAGGTTGGAGATATATCGTCATCTCAAGACGCTTGTCATGGGATAGAAAGTCCCAACACCGAAACCCCGGTGTCAATTAAGATTATACGCCAACACACGCCATAAAGCAACCCCCATTTTAAGTATTGAAATCCGAACAGTTGCATCCTATATAGTAATAAAGCATACAGAACAAGGCCAAATGAACGAATTACAACAGCGCATTCTTAACAATTTTCATAACGACATTAAGGATTTTATAAGGGAGAAACTAGACCCACAGTATCTGGCAAATACATACGATATACAGAACTCTTCCGGTTTGCCTAAAGATGATTGCGATTATGGTAAGCTTTTGGGCATATATTACCTGTTTCGTCACCGATTTCCGCAAGGCAGGAAACAGGTTATATGGTCTAGGGAACTATTACATAACCCTTTGTTCCATAAATACAGGAAGAATATTAACAAAATTGTGGCCGCACTAAACACAGGAAGTAGTATTCGCGAATATTTACCCAGTGAAATAAGAAAGTTAAGACAATGCACTTTCATGGATTCACAAGCAGACCACCTATTAACAGAGTGGGGAATTACGCATTTGCATTTATTTACAAGGGCTGAACGTGAAAAATTAGAACAAAGTGGTCAGAATGATGATAAGTTCTTGCTTTATGCTCTATCATGTAAAGATAACATATTTTTCATAGACATACAAGACCACTGCAGCATGACAAACACAAGCCTGTTAAACATAATTAACACAAATTCAGCAGGGAATCCCCTGTTAGGCTTTATAAATAGAAGCAACCAACTTACACCCCAACATTTAAGCCAGTCTGACATTCGCAACTTACGAAAAATGGGTATTGGATTTGCAGTAGCAATTAACGAAGAAGGCGATACATTTATGAGCGGTCTACAAAAACCCGCTTGGTGGCACGCTTGCGCATACATAGACGAAGAGCTAAAAGCGTTCGCGGATTGGTGTGCCCGAAACTATGATTCACTATTAAAAGAAGCACAAAACCATATACCAGAATGTAGAAACTCTGACAGCATAGACATACACATCGGCTTCGGAGAGGGTCGCTCTGCCTGCAACACAAAACTGGACGAGGTTTTCATTTTTATAAAATATTCCCCAAATGACGGTGCCGTCATTTTAATTCCAGATAACAAACCGATAGAAATAATAACCAACATTCTTAAACAACACGATATTATATAAAGCAGTTTTTCTAAACATTGGTAGCCATGTGGTAGCCCGAGGCAATATCAGCGACAACAAGACATTGACAACAGCAATAAAAAACCGGCTGATTTCAGCCGGTTATATTGGTGGAGCTGATGGGACTCAAACCCACGACCTCTACGATGCGAACGTAGCGCT
>CALDAH010000023.1 GCA_937903135.1 uncultured Alphaproteobacteria bacterium
TGAAATGTTCCGCAAATTGTTGGATCAGGGTGAAGCCGGTGATAACGTAGGTTTGTTGCTGCGCGGTACAAAGAAAGAAGACGTAGAACGTGGTCAGATTATCTGCAAACCGGGTTCTATTACACCGCACACAGAATTTGAAGCTGAGGTTTATATCTTGACGAAAGAAGAAGGTGGCCGTCATACAGCATTCTTCTCTAACTATCGTCCACAGTTCTATTTCAGCACAACAGACGTAACTGGTACAATTACACTGCCAGCAGACAAAGAAATGGTTCTGCCGGGTGACAACGTTCGTATCACGGTTCAATTAATTGCACCGATTGCTATGGACGAAGGTCGTCGCTTTGCTATCCGCGAAGGCGGTCGCACAGTTGGCGCAGGTGTAGTATCAAAAATTATTAAATAAGTAAACGTCGCGAGCCGGTGTAACTAGATTAAAAGTGCTAGTGATTACCGGCTCGGACAACGATAAGGAAAACGAATAATGGTACCTGCATCTAAAATTCGCATTAAGTTGACAGCATTTGATCATCGGGTTTTGATTGAATCTGTAGATGAAATCGTCAAAACTGCAAAGCGCACCGGCGCAGATGTCGTTGGGCCTGTTCGCTTGCCGACATTGATTCAAAAATTTACTGTCAACCGTTCGCCGCACGTTGATAAAAAATCACGCGAACAATTTGAAATCCGCAACCATAAAGCGGTCGTAGATATTGTTAATCCAACCCCTCAGACAGTTGATGCTTTGATGAAGTTGGATTTGGCGTCGGGTGTTGATGTAAAAATTAAATTGTAAAATTGTTAGGTTAGCATGGGATGCAAATTAAAAAACATGCTAACCTCTGACATAAATAAAGGCAAAAAAATGAAACGTAGCGGATTAATTACAACAAAAATAGGAATGACACGTCTGTATGATAACGGTGGCGTGGCGCACCCGGTAACGGTTTTGGCCGTAGGGGATTGCGCGGTTATTGGAAATCGTACAGCAGAAAAGAACGGATATGTAGCAAATATTTTAGGTTTGCGCGAAGCTAAAGCAAAACATGTTGCAAAACCACAGGCTGTGGCCGCGGAAAAAGCTGGCGTAAAACCATATCGCAAGGTTGTTGAATTCCGCGTAACCGATGATTGCGTAATCCCAGCCGGGACAGCGTTATCGGCGGATCATTTCGTTGCGGGTCAATTTGTTGATGTACAGGCGACAAGCAAAGGTAAAGGCTTCCAGGGGGCGATGAAACGTCATAACTTTGGTGGTAAAGAAGCAACACACGGTGTTTTAAAAGCGCATCGTTCCATCGGTGGTACAGGTATGCGCGAATGGCCAGGTCGTGTTTTAAAGGGTAAAAAAATGGCGGGGCAGATGGGTAATGAAACTGTTACCGTTCAAAACCTTAAAGTATTCGGAACAGATGCTGCTGAAAATTTAATTTTCGTAGAAGGCGCAGTTCCAGGTGCAAACGGCACATTTGTGTTAGTAACCGACGCGGTAAAGAAAGAACACAAAGATTTACCAGTTCCAACAGCGTCAAATAATGGCAATGCTGGTGCTGAACAAGTAACAGAAACCGAAACAGAAACTGTTGCGGAATAATAACTAACGTCAACAGAAGAGTAAGGTGAATAAAATGCAATTAGACATTATAAATTTTGATGGCAAAGCGGTCGGCAAAGTTGATTTAGCAGACAGCATTTTTGGTTTAGAACCACGCGCGGATATTTTGCATCGTGTTGTTACTTGGCAGCGTGCAAAATCTCGTGCCGGTACACATGCGGTTAAAACCGTATCTGATGTAGAAGGCAGTGGTAAAAAAGCATTTAAACAGAAAAAAACAGGTAACGCACGTCAGGGTGAAAAATACAATGTTCACATGCGTGGCGGTGGTGTTGTTCACGGCCCAGTTGTTCGTGATCACAGCATTGATTTACCGAAAAAAGTTCGTAGTCTGGGATTGAAAATGGCCCTGTCTTCTAAAGTAAAAGATGGCAGCTTGGTTGTTATTGATTCTGAAAAACTGTCTGCGGCAAAAACAAATGCATTTGCAAAACAGTTGAAAAAACTGGGTATTGAATCTGCGTTATTTGTTGGTGCAACAGAATTAGACAACAACTTTAAAAAATCTGCGGCAAATATTGCAAATATTGATGCATTGCCAACGATTGGTTTAAATGTTTTAGATATCTTAAAACATGAAAAATTGGTTTTGACAGCCGACGCAGTTAAGGCCGTAGAAGCAAGATTGGGGTAATCAATTAAAACTTAATAAAGAAGGCGAATATAAAATCCCGCCCGGGTAGAGATACCAAAATTAAGTTTGAAAGATGATATCGCAAAAAGGTGAATTTAGAAAAAAAATTTGTCGCTAATGTGATATTGAAACAATCTGTTAAGGTAAAATAAACGAGAATACAATGGCAGAAAAAAAAGTTACATCAGAGAAAAAAATCGTTGCGACCGCTGGTACTTATGGTATACTACGTCGTCCGATAATTTCGGAAAAGGCAGCAAAACTGTCTGAAAACAACGGTGTTGCGTTCGAAGTTGCAGCCGATGCAACAAAAGAAGACGTCGCACGTGCGGTTCAAGCAATCTATAATGTAAAACCGGTTAAGGTTAACATGGTAGTTGCAAAAGGGAAGGTTAAATCTTTCCGTGGACGCAGCACAGGCACGCAGCGCACAGTTAAAAAGGCATATGTATCTTTGCCGGCAGATGCAAAATTGGATTTGTCAGCAAATATATAAACAGTAAACAGCCATGGCAGAGAAACCGGTGGTAACACGGATGTTAGTGTCATGGCAGAAACAAAGGTAAGAAAAAATGGCATTAAAGCATTATAAGCCAATTACAGCAGGTATGCGCGGTTTAACACAAATTGACCGCAGTGAACTGCATCGTGGCGCACCAGAAAAAGCGTTAACGGTTGGTTTAAAGTCCAAGGGTGGACGTAATAATTTTGGTCATGTAACCGTTATGCACCAAGGTGGCGGTCACAAACGTAAATATCGTTTAATTGATTTCAAACGTAAAAAGACAGATGTTCCTGCAACAGTTATTCGTTTGGAATATGATCCGAACCGTACAGCGTTTATCGCATTAATTGAATACAAAGATGGTGTTCGTTCATATATTTTAGCACCACGTGATTTAAAAGTTGGTGATATTGTTATTTCCGGTCAGCGCGAAGATATTAAACCGGGTAATGCAATGCCATTAAAGAATATGCCAATCGGTACAATCGTACATAACGTTGAATTGAAACCGGGTGCTGGCGGCCAGTTGGCGCGTAGTGCAGGTTGCTATGCTCAGTTAATGGGTAAAGACGGCGTTTATGCACAGATTAAAATGAACAGCGGTGAGTTGCGCAAAGTTCATTCTGATTGCTTGGCGACAGTTGGCAGTGTTTCTAACCCTGATCAACGTAACGTCAACTTGGGTAAGGCCGGTCGTGCACGCTGGTTGGGTATTCGCCCATCTGTTCGTGGTATGGCCATGAACCCGAACGATCACCCGATGGGTGGTGGTAACGGTCACTCTAAGGGACACGAACCAGTATCACGTACAGGTATTCCGGCCAAGGGATATCGTACCCGTAGCAATAAACGTACTGCTAAGATGATTATTCGCAGCAGACATTTGGCAAAGAAGAAATAATTAAAATGACCGACACCTATATGGTGTCGGCAGAATAAGAAAAAAACGGAGTAATTGATGTCTCGTTCAGTTTGGAAAGGTCCTTATGTTCATCCGTCTGTTTTGAAAAAAACAGCAGCAGCGAACGAAAAAAATGACCATAAGCCAATTAAAACTTGGTCGCGTGGTAGCACAATTGTGCCGCCAATGGTTGGTTTGACTTTTGAAGTACATAACGGTAATAAATTTATCCCGGTATCAATCGTAGAAGATATGATTGGTCATAAATTGGGTGAATTTGCACCAACACGTACATTTAAAGGACACGCCGCAAATAAAAAAGCCGCGGCCGGAAAGAAATAATGGTGACTGATTTCTATATGGAATCATAAGTATAAGGTAAGCAGTTATGACAACGACAAGATATGGAATAAAAGATAATCAGGTTCGTGCGTTCAATAAAATGATCCGCATTAGCCATCAAAAACTAAATTTAGTTTGCGATATGGTTCGCGGATTACCGGTTGATCGTGCCGTTGATGTCTTGAAATTTTCAAAAAAGCGTGTTTCGGGTGAAGTTTTAAAAACTTTATTGTCGGCCGTCGCTAATGCAGAACATAATAAAAATCTGCCGGCGGAAAGCTTGTTCATCAAAGAAATTTGGTGCGGCAAGGCGTTAACCATGAAACGCATTATGGCAGGACCACGCGGTAGCGCACGGCCGATTTTAAAACCGTTTTCAAATTTAACAATCGTTTTGGAATCTGGCATAGCACCGTCTAAGAAAAACGCTAAAAAAGAAACAATAAAAAAGTAAGGTAGGCAGTAGCGCGTGGTATGGAGTTATCCTGAATAAAACCAAAAGGTTTCAAGAACACGGCTATTAAAACAAGGAAAAAAGAAAATGGGACAGAAAGTATCACCTATTTCATTGCGCGAATTTATCAATAAAATCACAGATTCACGCTGGATTGCTGGTAAAAAAGATTATGCTAATTTACTGGCAGAAGATTTGAAAATTCGTAAGTTTATTGAAAAGAAGCTGAAGAAAGCAGGCCTGGCTAAGGTTGTCGTAGAACGCTTTGCAAAGAAAGTTGTTGTGACAATCCACACATCTCGTCCGGGGATGATTATTGGCAAAAACGGCGCAGATATCGAAGCGTTGCGTAACGATATCAAAAAATTGGTTAAAAATGACCAAGTTGTCGTAAATATTTACGAAGTTCGCCGTCCGGATCTGAATGCACAATTAGTTGCTCAGAACATCGCGCAACAAATAGAAGGTCGTGTATCCTTTAAACGGGCAATGAAAAAGGCCGTTCAAAATGCACAAAAAGCAGGCGCACAGGGTATTAAGGTTATGTGCTCGGGGCGTTTAAATGGTGCTGAAATTGCACGTAGCGAACAAATCCGCGAAGGTCGTATTCCGTTACATACATTACGTGCAGATATTGACTATGCGTCAATTCAGGCCAAAACAACATACGGCGTTATCGGTGTAAAAGTTTGGATTTATACAGGTGACGTTGTTAACAAAGAAAAGCTGGCGTCTGAAATGGCACGTCCGACTGAATATGCCGGCAGCAGCGAAAGAAAAAGCAAATAAATCTAATTATATTGTAAATTAAGGATTTGTATTATGTTAATGCCAAAGAAAACAAAATTTCGCAAACAGCAAAAAGGCCGCATTCATGGCGTAGCCAAAGGCGGTAGCGAATTAGCATTCGGTTCATTCGGACTGAAGGCGATGACACCTGAACGCGTAACTGCTCGTCAGATCGAAGCGGCACGTCGTGCAATCACACGTCATATGAAACGTATGGGTAAATTATGGATTCGTGTATTTCCAGATGTTCCTGTTACTAAAAAACCCGCCGAAGTTCGTATGGGTAAAGGTAAAGGGGCTGTTGAATACTGGATTTGTCGTGTAAAGCCCGGACGCATTATGTTCGAATTAGATGGTGTAAAACCAGAAGTTGCATATGAAGCGTTCGCATTGGCTGCAGCAAAACTGCCGGTCAAAACAAAAGTCGTTGAACGTAAAGTTAACTAATGCATGCCGCATTCGCGGAACATAGGCAAAAAAGGTACTTAAAATGGCTGAAAAGAAAATGGAAAAAGAATCTTTGACAAAAGAAGCATTGCAAAGCAAATTGGTTGATTTGAAAAAAGAACAAATGAACCAGCGTTTTGCACACGCAGCAGGTCAGATGCCAAAAACACACGTTATGCGTCAGACACGTCGTGAAATTGCTCGGGTCAAAACAAAGCTAAATGAAGCAAAAAAATAAAAAAATTGCTGATTTTTGTTGAGATTTCTAAATTTTTAGTTATCATATGCCAAAATCGGTTAAATAAAAAACAAGGAAATTAATTTATTTTGTTTTTGGTTGTTGTTAAAAAATGACCAAAAACAAAGAATTATAAAATGTAAGGGACTTAGTTATGCCAAGACGTATACTGCAAGGAACAGTTAAAAGTACAGCGAACGACAAAACTGTTGTCGTAGAAGTTGAACGCCGTTTCCGTCACCCGCTGTATGGAAAGTTCGTAAAGCAGAACAAAAAATACAAGGCGCACGATGAAAACAATGAATTTAAAGTTGGGGACATCGTTGCAATAGAAGAACATCGCCCGATTTCCAAGACAAAATCTTGGGTCGTAAAGGGACGCGTTGGCGTATCCAAGGACGATGCAGTTGAACTGGTTGATTAAATAACCAAAGGTTCTTTGAGGTCGCAATCGGGATTTTATGCGGCAGTCGGGACCTATAACAAAGCAGTGGGGGATTGCCCCGCATGCAGGATAAGGATATAGATCATGATTCAGAATGAAACAGTTATGACAGTTGCCGATAACTCGGGTGCACGTAAGGCTATGTGCATTAAAGTTTTAGGTGGTTCACATCGTCGTTATGCGACGGTTGGCGATAAAATTGTTGTCGCCATTAAAGAAGCTATTCCGCGCGGAAAGGTTCAAAAAGGTACTGTACAGCGTGCAATTATCGTTCGTACAAAGTTTCCGGTAAAACGTCCGGATGGTTCAATTATTCGTTTTGACGATAATGCAGTTGTTTTAATTAATAAAAATAACTTCGAACCGATTGGAACACGTATTTTTGGACCGATTGCACGTGAAGTTCGTCGTAAATACGATGTTCAAAAAATCGTGTCTTTGGCACCGGAAGTAATATAATAACATATGGAAGGTTACAAAATGAAAATCAAGAAAGGCGACGAAGTCGTAGTTATTTCTGGAAAGTATAAAGGCGTTAAAGGCACTGTGCTGGAAGCGCGCCCAACAGAATCCCGTGTAGTAGTTCAGGGTGTTAACCGCCGTAAATGGCATGTAAAACCAACACAGGAACAGCCGGGGCATATCGTTGACCGCGAAGCACCGATTCATGTTTCAAATGTTGCGTTAATTGATCCAAAAACCAAGAAACCAACGCGCGCCGGATACAAAGTAGAACAGGGTAAGAAAGTTCGTGTTTCCAAGAAATCTGGGGCTGAAATATAAAAATAATCGTTTCCCGCTGTTACGGGAACAAAAACGTTAAGGAAAAAAGAAATGCAAAGCAGATTGCGTGAAATTTATGAAAAAGAAATTGTACCTGAATTAGTAAAAGAATTCGGATACACAAATTCATTGGCTGTGCCAAAACTGTCCAAAATTGTTTTAAATATGGGCGTTGGTGAAGCTATATCCGATAAAAAGAAATTAGATGCCGCCGCAGCTGATTTAACAGCTATTGCCGCACAGAAATCAGTTATTACACGTGCGAAAAAATCAATCGCAACATATCGTCTGCGCGAAGGTCAGCCGATCGGTACAAAGGTAACATTGCGTGGCAAAAGAATGTATGATTTCTTGGATAAATTAATTACAGTTGCATTACCGCGTGTTAAAGACTTTCGTGGTTTATCAAAATCTAAATTTGATGGCCGTGGTAATTATGCCTTTGGTATCAAAGAACATTTGATTTTCCCAGAAATTTCCGTTGATAAAATTGACGCTATCCGTGGTATGGATATTGTTATTGCCACAACGGCAAAAACTGATGAAGAAGCACGCGCATTGCTGATTAAAATCGGCTTGCCATTGGTTTTGAAATAATTAGAAGTAAGGACAAGAAATGGCTAAATTAGCATTAATTAATAAACAAAAACAGCGTGAAAAGCTGGTCGCACGTTACGCTAAAAAGCGCGAAGCGATTAAATCAAAAATGTCCGTTAATGCAACACCTGATGAACGTATGGATGCGATGAAAAAATTGGCAAAACTGCCACGTAATTCAAATCCGACACGTCTGCGTAATCGTTGCTCGGTAACAGGGCGTTCACGTGGTTATTCACGTCTGTTTGGTCTGTGCCGTCAGCAGGTTCGTACACTGGCGTCAGAAGGTAAATTACCGGGCGTTCGTAAATCAAGTTGGTAAAAAAACAAGGTCAGTTGTGGACAATGCAGCTGATATAATAGTGCGGGCATGCCCGCAACGAAGGAGTAAAAGATGTCATTATCACACCCAATCGGAGATATGGTTACCCGCATCCGCAATGGTCAAAATGCAGGTAAAGATTCTATCACCGTTCCAAATAGTAAATTACGTGCGGCAGTTTTAGCCGTGTTAAAAGACGAAGGTTTTATTTCAGATTTTCGCAAAGAACAAATTGACGAACATCGTGCAAACCTGGTTGTTGATTTAAAATATGTTGGTGGAAACGGTGCAATCCAGGAAATTTCTGTTGTATCAAAACCGGGACGCCGTGTTTATTCCGGCAGTGCAAAAATGCCAAAGGTTTTAAATGGTTTAGGTATTGCAATTGTATCTACCCCGAACGGCGTTATGACGGATCACAAGGCACGCTTAATGAATGTTGGCGGCGAAGTATTGTGCAAGGTTATATAATAGAATAAGGATTAAGTTATGTCTCGTGCAGGAAAATATCCAGTTAAATTAAAAGAAGGTGTATCGGCGGTTATTGCTGACAACGCCTTGGTTGTAAAAGGCCCTAAGGGTGAATTAAAAGTTCCATTAGATACAAAACATGCCGGTTTGGTTGATGTTGTTGTCGAAGCTGATCAGGTTGTTGTTACACCTAAGAACGCCGAAGATAAAGCATCCCGCGCAATGTGGGGAACAATGGCACGTAATGTTAATGCCGCGGTTGAAGGTGTTTTGAACGGATTCGCCAAAGAAATGTATATGAAAGGCGTTGGTTATAAAGCATCTGTTGCCGGAAATAAATTAACATTAATTGCAGGTTTTTCACATGATGTTATTATGGAAATCCCAGAAGGCATTAGCGTTGAAATGGGTGCAACACCAACAGAATTTACGGTAAAAGGAATTGACAAATGCTTGGTTGGTTTGTTTGCCGATAAAATTCATAAGATTCGCAAAGCAGACCCGTATAAGGGTAAGGGCATCTTCTATAAGGGTGAAAAGATTCGCCGTAAGGAAGGTAAGAAGAAATAATAGTTTAAGATAGGGGTTATAATTGTTAAATTTATAACAAATAATAATCCCTGTTTATAAACAAGGTTATTAAAAGTAAAAATTCCCGCTGTTACGGGAATTGGAAAAAAGGAAACGAAATGTTAAAACATTTATCTACAGAAGAAAGACGTACGCTGGCAAATCGCGGCGCGTTAAAAAGAAAGAATCCGGGCAAAATTCGTTTGTCAGTTTTCCGTTCTGGTCGTCATATTGAAATTCAGGCAATTGACGATGTAAAAGGGCATACTGTTTGTTCTGCATCATCCAAAGAAAAAGCTTTTAATGGCAAAGGATGGAATATCGCAGGGGCAGAGCTGGTTGGCAAAACGTTCGCAGAACGTGCGGTTAAAGCAAATATTGCTGACAATTGCTATTTTGATCGTGGCGGTTACCGCTATCATGGTCGTGTAAAAGCACTGTGCGAAGCTATTCGTGCAGGTGGCGTTAGAATTTAAGAATTACGGAGTACATAAATGGCACGTTTTGATGATAAAAAATTGCAGACGGATAATTTGGTAGATAAATTAGTTTCTATCAATCGCGTATCTAAAACTGTTAAGGGCGGACGTAATATGTCTTTCTCGGCGTTGGTTGTTGTCGGGGATAAGGCAGGACGCGTTGGCTTTGGCAAGGGTAAAGCTTTGGAAGTTCAGGCTGCGGTTCAGAAAGCAACCAAGGCAGCAAAAGCAAAAATGATGCGCGTTCCGTTAAAAGAAGGTCGCACATTGCATCACGATAGCGAAGCAAAATACGGTGCAAGTAAATTAGTTGTTCGCAGCGCAGTTCCCGGTACAGGTATTATTGCCGGTGGTGCATTGCGTGCAGTATTTGAATGCCTGGGGGTTCAGGACGTTGTTGTAAAATCACAGGGATCAAATAATCCAAATAACATGATCCGTGCTGCGTTCTTGGCGTTTGGCAAAATGAATTCACCGAAAACTGTTGCGGCACGCCGCGGTAAAACAGTTGCGGAAATCATTGCAGGCCGCGACGGTAAAAAATCAGATGCTGCGGATACTGCAGAAAGTAAATAAACGCTGTGCGTTCAATAAACGGAGTTATTAAATATGTCTAAGATAACTGTAAAGCAAGTAAAGAGCACAATCGGCCGTCCAGAAACACAGTGCAAAATTATTAAAGCATTGGGACTGGGCCGTATTGGAAAAACCAAAGAATTAGCCGATACAGAATCTGTACGTGGTATGATTGCTAAGGTTTCACATTTGGTCGAAGTTGTAAAATAATAAGTATAAAAAACCGAGTACGTAAATATATTATTTATGTGCGCAAAAAGATTACAATCTGTAATCACATAGGATAAAAGGAAAAATAAAATGAAATTAAATGCATTAATGGATAATTTCGGTGCACGCAGTGATGTTAAACGCGTTGGTCGTGGTATCGGATCCGGGCTGGGTAAAACATCAGGCCGTGGACATAAAGGGCAAAAGGCACGTTCAGGTTCACGTAAACAGGCCACTTTCCAGGGAGGTCAGATGCCGATTTTGCGTCGTTTCCCGAAATTTGGGTTTAATAATCCGTTCGCAAAAGAATATGTAACAATTAACTTAGGTGATATTGAAAAGTTTATCGCAGCCGGTAAAATTGATGCAAAATCACCAATTACAATTGATTCTTTGATGGCGGCAAAAATTATTAACCGCAAGATGTCCGGGCTGAAAGTTTTAGCCAAGGGTGAAATTAAGTCCGCGGTAAATATCGTTGCTGATAAATGGTCAAAAGCGGCCGAGGAAGCAATTGTTAAAGCCGGTGGGTCTGTACGGGCGAAATAGTAATGGTAGTACCAACTGAATATATAAATCGGGTAAAAAATATTTTGAAAGGCTTTGTTAAAAAATAGGGCGGTTAAAATAAAGTAATCTGATTTTTATGTTCGGTTGGTTAATAATCTTCCGTTATATATTTCTGTGAAATATAACCTTATCGGGGCGCGTAGTTTAGTTATAGAATACTTAAACCAAATTACGCTGAATATTACACGCGAACAGAAATATAATATTATAGAAGGGCATTAAAACTGGCCAGCCTGAATAATGGCAGAGAGATATAAGCATATGAAACTTATTAAAAATTTTTTTGGAAATTTAACCGATTTGCAAAAACGCATTTTGTTTACATTAGGGGCGTTAATCGTTTATCGTATCGGTTCATTTATACCATTGCCGGGGGTTAATGCATCCGCTGTTTTGCATTTGTTTAGCGGTGAAGGCAGCGGTATGATGGGAATGTTTGATATGTTTTCAGGCGGATCTTTGTCCCGTATGTCAGTGTTGGCGTTAAACATATTCCCGTATATTTCCGCATCTATCGTATTACAGCTGTTAACAGCGACCAGCAAATCTTTAAATGAATTGCGTAAAGAGGGTGAATCCGGCCGCGTTAAAATTAATCAGTATACACGTTATTTGGCCGTATTTTTAGCCGTTGTTCAAGGCTGGGCCGTTGTTCGCGGACTGGAGGCGATGGCGCCTGTAAATGGTGTCGCCGCGGTTGTTAACCCAGGGTTTGCGTTCGAGTTATCTGCGATTATCGCGTTGGTGGGCGGAACAGTTTTCGTTATGTGGCTGGCCGAACAGATTACGGCACGTGGTATCGGGCAGGGTGCATCGTTATTGATCTTTGCGGGGATTATCGCAGAGATACCCGGCGGAATCGCTAAGATCTTTTCACTCGGGTCGGTTGGCCAGATGTCGCCTGCGATGATTGCATTAGTTTGCGGCTTTGTTATCGGTATTGTTGCGTTAATTGCGTTCTTTGAACAGGCACAACGTCGTATTCAGATTTTATACCCACGTCAGGTTATGGCAAACGGGGTTACAAATACTAACGCATCGTATTTACCGATTAAGGTTAATATGTCCGGTGTTATGGGGCCTGTATTCGCTGCAAGTATTATGATGCTGCCGGCGTTTGTTCAGAGATTCGTACAAAGTGAAAACCTGTTTGTGCAGACAATTATGGGGATATTTACATACGGAACATGGTCGTATATTGCAATTTATACAGTTTTAATTGCGTTCTTTGCGTATTTCCAGACCGCGGTTATATTTAATTCCGAAGAAACAAGTAATAACCTTAAAAATGCCGGTGGTTATATCCCAGGCGTTCGGCCCGGTGAACAAACCATTCATTATCTGGATGCGGTTGTTTCACGTACAACGGCAATCGGGGTTATGTATTTAATAGTTGTTTGCGTATTGCCAATTATTTTAAACGCACAGTTTGGAATGCCGTTGGCAATTGGCGGAACAAGTGTACTGATCGTCGCAGGGGTTGTATTGGATACAATGAATCAGGTGCAATCATATCTGGTCGCGAAACAGTATAACGGTGTAATTAAGAAAACACAGAAAAAAGGACGTTTTCGTGGATAGGGCATAACGCACTGTTTACGGGGATAAAAACAAGATTTGACTTTTGCCGTATTTTGTATAAAATTATTCGGCAAAATAGAATAGCCCCCAGAAATCTGACGGCAGTTTTTTGGGTGTTTGTATCGGGCGCAGAATATGCGTACCGCAGTTAATAAAAAGGAAAATGAAAAATGGCACGTATAGCAGGTGTGAATATTCCGACAGAAAAGCGTATTGAAATCGCGCTGCAGTATATCCATGGTATTGGGCCGGCAAAAGCTGCCCAGATTTGCAAAGCTTTAAAGCTAAAAGATGGATTACGCGCAAAAGATCTGACGGACGAAGATGTTGTTAAAATTTCTAACTACATCGAACAAAACTTTAAAGTAGAAGGTGATGTTCGTCGCGAAGTTGCAATGAACATTAAACGTTTGCAGGATTTAAAAGCATACCGTGGTATTCGCCACCGTAACCGTTTACCGGTTCGCGGTCAGCGTACACAAACAAACGCACGTACACGTAAAGGTAAACGCGTTGTAGTTGCAGGTTCTGCGACCAAGGGTAAATAATTAACCAGGTAGAGATTAACACGATAGTTAATTGAAGACATCTAAAAAGGTAAAAATAATGGCAGTAACAAAAGCTAAAAAGAAAGTCGTAAAAAAAGTATCGCATGGCATCGCACATGTTGTCGCGACAAATAACAATACACGTATTACAATCACAGACCAGTCAGGCGCTGTTTTAACATGGGCAACCGCTGGGGCAAATAATTTTAAGGGTGCAAAAAAATCTACCCCGTATGCAGCAACAGTAGTTGCCGATGCAGTTGGCAAGAAAGTTGCAGAAATGGGTATGAAAACAGTTGACGTTTTAATGCGTGGTATTGGCCAAGGCCGTGAATCAGCCGTCCGCGGTTTGGCAAACGCCGGATTGATTGTTCAATCAATTACAGATACTACACGTATTCCGCACAATGGTTGCCGGCCAAAGAAAGTACGTCGCGTATAATAGTTTGCATATGCAACGTAAAAATGCCCCGATGGGGCATTTTTATTAGCATTGGTTGAAATGTATAAAAAAATAATCAGGGATATTTCCCTGATTATTTTAATTGTATTTATTTAACCATTACAGCGGTTGCATTTACGCGGCGTTGTTATAACGCGACGCGTTGTATATTCACCCGCCGGCTGATATACCGTTACAGGCTGGTATACCTGGTAATGATCAATAACCTCGGTATGGGTTTTTACATGAACGGGCGCGGCCGGTTTTGAACATGGCCGAACGTCCAGTGATGATGCAAAGCGTTGGCCGCATTCACCGGATGTATTGCGCGGTGCAACATGTGAATCATTTGAATATGTAATTGTTTCAAAGTTAAATGTTTCAAATGTTTCATAGTGTTCGGTTTCAGTATAATAGCCATCCGCATATGCGCCATAGCATGCTAAAATTGATAAAATGCAAATAGTTAGTTTTTTCATTTTACTTCTTTTTGTTTATCGTTGTTTTTGTTTAAATCTTTCTGTGTATTTTCCTAATTCTATAGAATTAACTATAACTTTGCCTGATGCTAATATACCTATGAAATGCAATAAGCCCGGTAATAAAATTTCGTCGGAAGTTGCGGATTTTGCAGCACCAAGCGAAAAAGCAGCTACCGATATTGCCCAATATATTGGCAGGCTAGATAGCGTTTTCTGTGGATTTGAAATATTGTCTTTTTTCATATCTATTTCCCTTTTTACACATAAACAATAGTCCAAAATATATCATTTGTCAAGTTTATTATGGGGGGGATAATTTTTAAGTTATTTTAAAAGGTTTTATTTGACTTTACGGTCTGTGTGGTATAAAATTCGCGTTGCCGAAATGGTGAAAATGATAAACTAAGCCAAAAGGGACTTTTATGATTGAAAAAAACTGGGTAACTTTGATTAAACCTAAAAAGTTAAATATCAAGGTTGACGAACATAATTCCAATATCGCAACATTGGTCGCTGAACCACTGGAAAAAGGTTACGGGTTAACACTTGGCACTGCATTACGTCGTGTTTTACTGTCGTCATTGCAGGGGTGTGCACCGATTTATATTAAAATTGATGGTGTTCAGCACGAATTTTCTAGTATCTCTGGTGTTCGCGAAGATGTTACAGATATTATTTTAAATTTAAAGGGCGTTTATTTCAAAGCTTTAACCGAAGGTCAGCACAAAGCCTATATAAAGGTCAAAGGCCCGGCCGTTGTAACCGCAGGTATGATTGAAACAACCGGCGGCGTTGAGGTTATGAACAAAGACGTTGAACTGTGCACACTTGACAAAGGTGCAAGCCTGGATATGGAAATCACATTATCAACGGGTCGCGGCTATGTTCCGGCATCCGCACACGCAGATGGTTTGCCACTGGGTGTAATTCCGGTTGATTCTATCTTTTCGCCGATTTTAAATGTTGCATCGGCCGTATCTGAAACCCGTGTTGGGCAATCAACGGATTATGACAAACTGGAACTGACGGTAAAAACAAACGGTTCAGTATCACCAGAGGATGCAATCGCACTGGCTGCACGTATTTTAACAGATCAGTTGGTTGTATTTATTAACTTTGAAGATCCGGCACAAATTAACGCCCCGAGTGAAGAAGAAAAAGCAAAAGACGCATTGCCGTTTGATCCGAAATTATTAAAGCATGTTGACGAACTGGAATTATCTGTTCGTGCAAATAACTGCCTAAAGAATGACAAGATCAACTGGCTAGGGGAACTGGTTCAGAAGACAGAAGCCGATATGTTAAAAACACCGAACTTTGGCCGTAAGTCTTTGAATGAAATCAAGGTTCAGCTGGAAGCAATGGGTCTGGGCCTGGGCATGGATGTACCGGGATGGCCACCTGAAAACATTGCAGAGTTGGCAAAAAAATACGAAGATCCGTATAAATAATAACTAATCTGCGCTAAATAAATTGCAGGGGCAAAAAATCCTTGCAATTTATGGCGCGGTGTGTAGAATTGAAACCACAAAACGCATTTCTGGGGAATTATTTCATCAGGGTGCGGTCTCTGAACAACAATCCCCCCGCGGGGCAGAAAAATAGATAAAGGAGTAGTTAATGAGACACCAAAGAGCAGGTCGCACATTTAATCGCGATACCAATGCACGCAAGGCTTTGTTCGTAGGCTTAGCGAAAAATTTAATTGAAAAAGAACAGATTAAAACAACATTACCAAAAGCCAAAGATTTGCGTAGCGTCGTTGAAAAATTAATTACTCGCGCAAAGGTTGATACGGTTGCAAATCGTCGCTTAACAGCCGCTGAATTGGGCAATAATTCCGATGCAGTTGTAAAAAAACTGTTCACGGTCCTAGGGCCGCGTTATGCAAAACGTCCGGGCGGATATACCCGTGTATTAAAGGCCGGTTTCCGTTACGGTGATGCTGCGCCGATGGCAATTATTGAATTGGTTGATCGCGATGAAAACGCGAAAAAGGTTGTAAAAAACGTTGATGCGGCACAGCCTGCTGCGGACGAAGAAAAAGCAGCCAAGGCAGAAAAGGAAGTAAAAGCACCAAAAGCCCCGAAAGCTGCCGATGCGTTAAAGGCTGCACCAAAGGCGGCCAAGGCAACAACAGCCAAGAAAGAAGTTGCTGTAAAACGTCGTGCAACAGGTAAATAATATTTGCCTAAATTTGAATAAAAAGTCCGCCGTTTGGCGGGCTTTTTTTATTAAAAAAGTTTATCTGATATTTAAAATCTGCTTTTATTAAATTCCTTTAAATGATATAATTAAACAAATTGGAAGGAATGTTATATGAGAAAATTGATCATTTGCTCATTTGTTTTAGCAGGTTTTATCAGCAGTTCTTTGGCCGCAGTTCCGACGCAGCGACGTGCCCAGGCGGTAACTAATGCGCCGGCGGCCAACACAGGCACGGCGACGTCATCTGCACGTGCGGCAGTATCGGGGCGTGGAAATGTGCGCGCGGCAACGCCGGCGGCGGGATCGTCATCTGCGCGCAGTGCAACCGCGGGACGAAACGTCGTAACATCGCGTTCCGCAACCCCAACGACTAAAACACCAACAGTATCGGCACGTGCCGGCGCAACGCAAAAGGTTATTGGGACGGGTACAAAGGTTGCGGCCGCGGCAAAAAACGTTGCCGTAAATGAACTGTGTCAGCAGAAATACGAAGGCTGCATGGACGCATTTTGTATGCTGGATAACGAAACCGGTGGGCGTTGCATATGCTCGGATCGGAATTCGGAATTAGATAGTATTTTAGCCGAGATTGAAAAACTGGATCAGCAGAGCTATCAGATGGCGACCCTGGGCGTTGAACGCATAGAAATGGGGGATGCTGCCGATGATGCATTGGCGATGGCGAATGCCGCGGCCCAGGCGTCGGTAAAAAAAGAAGAATCATCCAAAACGCAGCGCAAGCCATTAGATTTGTCATTATGGAATACCGTAACGGATGACGATGATGTTGATGCGTTTTCTGAGCAAACGCCGATCGCCAGTGCCATAGAAGGCAAAGAAGGCGATGCATTGCATCGTGCCGCATCCGAGATATGTATTGCCCAGATTCCGGAATGTTCGGCGGATGCTTCAATGCTGCAGATGATATATACCCAGCGTGTTCGTTCAGACTGTGCGGCATATGAAAACAGCCTTAAACAGCAAAAAAATGCCAGTGCACAAAAATTAGCCGCCGCTGAAAAGGCGCTGCGTTCCGCGGCACTGGAAGCGTATCAGACCGCTAATAAATGGGATCTGGGGCAGTGCACCGTTGAATTTAAAAAATGTATGCAAACGACCGGGGGATGTGGTAATGATTTTGCGGGTTGCGCGACTATATCGGCGATGGATAATACAAATGTCAAAAGCCGTAAGAGTACAAGCAGCGATGCAAGTAATTATAAAATCAAGGGCGCAGTAACTGATATAGAAATTACTTCCTCTACATATGACACATTAATATCAAAGAAGCCCTTATGTGAAACAGTTACTA